>JANMUX010000209.1:0-5198 GCA_031392125.1 Acidobacteriota bacterium
GAGCTGCAGCGGCACCTGCATCGCGATCAGGAAGACGACAACGACGCGCTGGTGTGCCTGGCCGAGGCGTTTCGCGTGCCGCTGCTCGCGACCGGAGGGGTGAGCTTTGCCACGCCCGAGGAGCGTCCGCTGTTCGATGTGCTGACCTCCATTCGCGAACATGTGCCGCTGCACCGCGCCGGCCGGCGCCTGGCGGCGAATGCCGAGCGCTACTTGAAGCCACCGGCGCAAATGGCGCGGCTGTTCGCGGACCGGCCCGGCGCCATCCACGCCACGCGCGACCTGGCCGATCGCCTGCAGTTCAAGATGACCGATCTCGGCTACCGCTTTCCCCGCTATCCGGTACCGGATGGCGAGACCGAGATTTCATTTCTCCGCAAGATGGCCGAAGTCGGCGCGCGCGATCGCTACCGGCCTTACTACGACAAGGCCCGCACGCAGGTGGCGCGCGAGCTGGATCTGATTGAGAAGCTGCAGCTCGCCGGCTACTTCCTGATCGTGTGGGACATCGTCAACTTCTGCCGGCAGCAGAACATCCTGGTGCAGGGCCGCGGCTCGGCCGCCAATAGCGCCGTTTGTTACAGCCTCGGCATCACCGCCGTTGACCCGGTGGCGATGGAGTTGCTGTTCGAGCGCTTCCTGTCGGAAGAACGCGGCGAATGGCCCGACATCGATCTCGACTTGCCGAGCGGCGATCGGCGCGAGCGCGTGATCCAGCACGTCTACCAGAAGTACGGGCAGCACGGCGCCGCGATGACCGCCAACGTAATCACCTATCGCGGCAAGAGCGCCGCGCGCGAAGTGGGAAAGGCGCTCGACCTGGACGAGGCGCAGGTCGATCGCCTGGCCAAGGTGATGCACCAGTTCGAGTTCATCGATCCGGCCGACACCCTGTCGAAGAAGCTCGCCGAAGTCGGCATGGCCGCCGACGAGCCGCGCGTGCGGCACTTCGCCGAGCTGTGGCGGCAAATGCAGGACCTGCCGCGCCACCTGGGCCAGCACTCGGGCGGCATGGTGGTGTGCCAGGGCGACCTGTCGTCGGTGGTGCCACTCGAGAACGCGAGCATGCCCGGCCGCGTGGTGGTGCAGTGGGACAAGGAAGACTGCGCCGACATGGGCATCATCAAGGTGGATCTGCTCGGGCTTGGGATGATGGCGGTGCTGCAGGACACGATTTACCTGATTAACAGCAGGGATCAGGGATCGGGGATCGGGGATCAGAAGATCAGCCTGGCCTCGCTTCCCGCAGATGATCCCGAGGTCTACCGCATGCTGCGCGCCGCCGACACCATCGGCGTGTTCCAGGTCGAGTCGCGCGCGCAAATGGCGACACTGCCGCGGCTCAAGCCCGAGAAGTTCTACGACCTGGTCGTCGAAGTCGCCATCATCCGCCCCGGTCCCATCGTCGGGCAGATGGTGCATCCCTACTTGAACCGTCGCGCGGGACGGGAGGCCGTGGTCTACGATCACCCGCTGCTCGAGCCGATCCTGAAGCGCACCCTTGGCGTGCCGCTGTTCCAGGAGCAGTTGCTGCGCATGGCCATGGTGGTGGCTGGCTTTACCGGCGGGCAGGCCGAAGACCTGCGCCGCGCCATGGGCTTCAAGCGATCCGAGAAGCGCATGCGGCAGCTCGAGGGCCTGCTGCGCGAGGGCATGGCGAAGAACGGCATCACCGGCGAGGCCGCCGATCGCATCGTGCTCGCCATCACGTCGTTTGCGCTCTACGGCTTTCCTGAATCCCATGCGGCCAGCTTCGCGCTGCTCGCGTATGCGAGCGCATACTTCAAGGCGCACTACCCGTCGGCGTTCTATACGGCACTGCTCAACAACCAGCCGATGGGTTTTTACCATCCGGCCACGCTGGTGAAAGACGCGCAGCGGCGCGGCGTGCGCTTCAATCCGATTGACGTGCAGGTGTCGGACTGGGACTGCACGGTAGCTGCCGATGGCGCGATCCGGCTTGGCCTGCGCTATGTCAGGGGACTGCGGGCCGAGGCGGGGCAGGCGATTGCCCAGGCTTCGCTCGCGCAATCGTCGGCGGGCTTGGACGCGGCAGGCCCTGAGCGGTGTCCCAAATGCGGGTGCGACGACCCGACCATGCTGGAAACCACACCGCAGACCTCGCGGTTTTGTAATGTTTGTTCACATGAGTGGCGCGTCGCCTCGTCATCGCCGGGACGCTTCCGTAGCGTCGACGAACTGGTGCGCCGCACCGGTCTTCGCCGCGACGAGATGGTGGTGCTGGCAGAAATCGGCGCGCTCAACTCGCTGGGACACGACCGCCGATCGGCGCTGTGGCAAGTGGAGCGCGCGGTCCGTCCGGCGGGGGAGTTGTTCGAAGATATTGAAGAACGTTCGGAGGGCGGGGGCTTTAGTCCCCGCCACGACGTGGAATCCCCGCTCCTTGAAATGAACGTGTCCGAGCGCCTGGTGGCCGATTACTCCGGCACCGGCCTGACCGTCGGCCCGCACCCGCTGACGTTCCGCCGTCACGAGCTCTCCATGCGCGGCGTGCTGCCGGCGATCGAGTTGCCCAAAGCGCGCGCGGGCCGGCGCGTGCGCACGGCCGGCATGGTGATCACGCGCCAGCGACCGGGCACCGCGAAAGGCTTCGTCTTCCTCACCCTCGAAGACGAAACCGGCATCGCCAACATCATCGTCCGGCCCGATCTGTATGCCGCCGATCGCCTGATCATCGTCGAGTCGTCTTTCCTGTTGGTGGAGGGCGTGCTGCAGAACCAGGACGGCGTCACGTCGATCAAGGCCGAGCGGGTGTCGAAACTAAATGGCCTGCCCGACAGCGCGGCCATCGACTCCCACGATTTTCATTGATGCTTGACGCGGCGCTTGAACCGCCACGCCATGCCGCTGCGTCACAGAAACAGTTATCCTGACTATCGGAGAGGCACCTGTTCATGCACATCAACATCGGTATCAACGATCGGGATCGCGAGAAGATCGCCGCGGGGCTGTCGCGGCTACTGGCCGACACCTACAGCCTCTACTTGCAGACCCACAACTTTCATTGGAATGTGACCGGTCCCATGTTCCAGACCCTGCACGTCATGTTCGAGACCCAATACACCGAGCTGGCGCCGGCGGTGGACCTGATTGCCGAACGCATCCGCTCGCTGGGCTACCCGGCCCCGGGGACATACCGCGAGTTTGTCCAGCTCACCTCGCTGAAAGAGACGACCGGCGTTCCCAAGGCCGAGAAGATGATTCGGTTGCTCGTGGAGGGCCAGGAAGCCGTGGTCCGCACTGCCCGCTCCATCTTTCCGCTGGTCGACAAGGCCGGCGACGAGGCGACCGCCGTCTTGCTGACCCAGCGCATTCAACTCCACGAAAAGACCGCCTGGATGCTTCGGAGCCTGCTAGAAAAGTAACGGAATAGAATAGGGGCGCATGCGCGCGCCTGTTCTGTCGGACGAGGCAGTTTTCTACCGCCTGGGATGAACAACCGTCTCCCAGGTTGGCTGCCGCGGTCGCTGCAGAGCTTCTCGGAAGGCTACGACGCGACTGCCTTCACCGCTGACCTGATCGCCGGCGTGACTGTCGGACTGGTCGCGCTGCCGCTGGCCATGGCCTTCGCAATCGCCTCGGGCCTGACACCGCAAGCCGGGATTTACTGCGCCGTCATTACCGGCTTCATCATTTCCGCCCTGGGCGGCTCGCGATTCCAGGTCGGCGGCCCGACCGGTGCCTTCGTGGTGGTGGTGTCCGGGATTGTCGCGAAATACGGCGTCGACGGCCTCTTCATGTGCACGTTGATGGCCGGCGTGATCCTCGTGTTGATGGGGCTCACCGGGACAGGCACCGCGGTCAAGTACATCCCGAGGCCGGTCATTATCGGGTTCACGAACGGCATCGCGCTGGTGATCGCGAGTACCCAGCTGCGAGATTTCCTCGGTTTGACCGTCAACGTGCCGGGCGAGTTCATTCCGCGCATTTACGCAATTGCCGCGAACCTCGGATCGGTGTCGCCCGACAGCCTGCTCCTTGGCGGCGGCACGCTCTTGCTCCTGATCGCGTGGAGTCGTTACGTCAGACGCATCCCCGCCTACATTGTCGCGCTGGTCGCCGGCACCGGCGCCGCCGTCGTGTTGCAACTCGATGTGGCCACCATTGGATCGCGATTTGGCGGCATTCCGTCTGGATTGCCGGCCTTTCAGATTCCGGTGTTCAGGCCCGAACTGGTGCTGACGCTGCTCTCACCAGCGTTGACGGTGGCCATGCTGGGCGCGATCGAATCACTGTTGTCGGCGGTGGTTGCCGATCGCATGGGCGGCGACCGCCACAATCCCAACACCGAGCTATTTGCCCAGGGTATCGCCAACATCGTATCGCCGATGTTCGGCGGCCTGCCAGCGACCGGGGCCCTGGCGCGCACGGCCACCAATATCCGTTCGGGCGCCCGTTCGCCGGTGGCAGGAATGGTCCATGCCCTGACTCTGTTGGGCGTGTTGGTGTTCGGCGCTGAACTTGCGGCGTCTGTGCCGTTGCCAGTGCTTGCCGCCATCTTATTCGTGGTGGCGTGGAACATGGGGGAATGGCTGGAGATAGGCGAGGTGTTCAAGCAGTCGTCCGCCGACATCTTCGTGTGGACCGCGACGTTCCTGTTAACGGTGCTGGCTGACCTGACGGTGGCGGTCGAGGTGGGAATGGTGCTGGCAGCCCTGTTGTTCATCCGCCGCGTGGCTAACACGACCACGGTAAGCCGCGTGACTCGCGCGTACGTCGAAGCCGGGCGGCCGCACATCCTGCAGGACAAGGTGATTCCCGACTATGTGGCCATCTTCCGCATTCACGGCCCGTTCCTGTTTGGGGGAACCGACAAGCTGCACGAGATCTCTGATCAAGCCGGCGCGTTGCCACGCGTGGTGATACTGCGGCTGAGAAACATGACGGCCGTGGATGCCACGGGTCTGAGTGCGATTGAAGATCTTGCAGACGCGCTGAAGGCGAAGGGCCGAACGTTGGTACTGTGTGGCGCGCCGTCCCAGCCGCTGGCGGCCATGCGGAAGGCGGAGTTTCATGCGCGCCTGGGCGACGCGAACATCTGCACGAGCGTGCAGGTCGCGCTCAACCGCGCCGCGGCGATTGAGTGTGAATCGGGGTCGGGTGAGGGAACAAGCAGTTAGGGGTTTACGGGGGCGGTGCCCCATCAAGGCCGACGGTGAGTTTGAAGGACTGACCCC
>JANMUX010000233.1:0-2707 GCA_031392125.1 Acidobacteriota bacterium
CTGAAGTTCACCAACCCGTTCCTGCTCTCGTCGGCGCCGCCGACCGAGTCGGACACCAACATCATGCGCGCCTTTGAGGCGGGCTGGGGCGGGGTGGTGACCAAGACGATCGGCCTGCATCCGGTCACCAATGTCGCCGGACCCAAGACCAAGTTCCTGCGCTCGACGCTTGACGGCCGGCTGTCGATGCAGAAGAAACCCGACACCGCGCTGCACTCGTCCTGGAACTGGGAGCTGATCTCGGACAAGCCGCTCGACTGGTGGATCCCGAAGATCGAGGGCATCAAGAGGGCGCATCCCGATCGCATCCTGATCGCCTCGATCATGGCGGGCTCTGGCAGCGACAGTGAACTGGCCCACTGGCAGACCCTGGCGAAGGCCTGCCAGGACGCCGGTGCCGATGCGTTCGAGCTGAACCTGTCGTGTCCTCACATGGACCGCAAGGACATGGGTTCGAACATTGGCAAGGACCAGGAGCAGGTGTCGATCGTCACCGAGGTCGTAAAGGCAGTAGCCAAGGTGCCGGTGTGGTGCAAGCTCACCCCCTCAACCACCGACATCGTCGAAGAGGCGAGCGCCGCCTTCCGCGGCGGCGCCGATGCGATCGTGTCGTCGAACACGTTTCCGTCGCTGCCGCTGATCGACCCCGAGACGATGGACTTCGAGATGAACGTCGACGGTCTGGTGTCGAGCGGCGGGCTCGGCGGCCCGGCGATTCTGCCGCAGTCCCTGGCGAAGATGGCGTCGCTCGGCAATGCCTTTCCAGACCGGGCGTTCTCGGGGATCGGTGGGATTGCCGATTTCGGGCAAGCGTTGAACTACTTCCTGCTCGGCTGCGGCACCGTGCAGGTGTGCACGGCCGCCATGCTGGATCGCGCGATTGGTCCCAACGTGGTCAAGGGTTTGATCGAGGGCATGCAGCAGTTCATGGAGAAGCGCGGTTACGCGTCGCTCGAGGACTTCCGCGGGATGCGCCGCGCCAACGTGGTGGTGCACTCGAAGATCCGCCGGCCCGACGGCAAGGAGTATCACGGCGGGCACGAAGCGGAGGGATACGCGAATTGAGTGCCGGCACTGAAGTGCCGGCCTCCCGGCACACCCGGGACTTCGTCGAACTGACCGAGGACGTCTCCGGCAGTCCGCTCTGGAATCACGATCTCGCCCCGACGTCGCTGGCGAGCCGCACGTGGTCCACCTATCACATTGCCGCACTGTGGATCGGCATGAGCGTAGTGATCACCACCTACACTCTTGCTTCGGGGCTCATGCAGCAAGGCATGAACTGGTGGCAGGCGCTCGTCACCATCTTGCTCGGCAACGCGATCGTGCTGATCCCGATGATTCTGAACGCACACGCGGGCACCAAGTATGGCGTCTCGTTCCCGGTGCTGTGCCGCGCCGCTTTCGGCGTAAAGGGCGCCAACGTTCCGGCACTGCTGCGCGCGATTGTTGCGTGTGGGTGGTTCGGCATCCAGACCTGGATTGGCGCGCTGGCGCTTGAAGCGCTGCTCACCGCGGCGTGGCCGGGGTGGGCGAACGTGCCGGGCAGCATCTGGATCTCGTTCGGCGTGTTCTGGCTGGTCCAGGTGGCGATCATCGTCCGTGGCCTCGAAGGCATCAAGTTGCTCGAAGCGTGGTCGGCGCCGTTGTTGCTCGGTGGCGGCCTGTTGTTGTTATGGTGGGCGATCGCAAACGGCGGCGGGCTCGTGCGCATCCTGTCGGAGTCGCCAAAGTTGCAGCAGGGCAGCACCCCATTCTGGACACTGTTTCCGGCCGCCCTGACCGCGAACGTCGGCTATTGGGCCACGCTGAGCCTCAACATCCCCGACTTTACCCGCTATGCGAAGAGCCAGCGCTCGCAGGCCCTCGGTCAGGCGCTTGGGCTGCCGGCGACGATGACGGCTTTTGCATTTCTCGGCGTGGCCGTCACCAGCGCAACGATCGTCATCTTTGGCGAGGCCATCTGGGACCCGGTTGTCCTGATCGCGCGCATCGGCAGTCCGCTCGTCGTAATCTTTGGCGCGCTGGTCATCCTGGCCGCGCAGATCACCACCAACATGGCCGCCAACGTGGTCTCACCAGCCAATGACTTCTCGAGCCTGTCGCCCAAGCGCATCAGCTACGTGACCGGCGGCCTGATCACCGCGGCCCTGGGCATCTTGATGATGCCGTGGAAGCTCTACGCCGACGCCTCGGCATATATCTTTACCTGGTTGATTGGTTACTCCAGCCTGATGGGTGCGATCGGCGGCGTGCTGATCGCCGACTACTGGATTCTGCGGAAGCAGCAACTGTCGCTTCCGGATCTGTTCGCCATCGACGGCCGCTACTCGTATTCGAACGGTGTCAACCCGAAGGCGATGATTGCGCTGGCCCTCGCCATCCTGCCGGTGGTGCCGGGATTCATTCGTGCGGCCACCACGCCGGGCGGAGTTGTGCCGAACCCGAACTTCTTCGACACGCTTTACACCTACGCCTGGTTTGTGACCTTCGCGCTCAGCGCGGTGATCTACCTGGCGCTGATGCCTCGCGCGATTTCTGACCGCGGGATAGGCGCCTCGCAAGGCTCGGCGTAGGGCTCGGCGCGTTGCGCCTCGTGGGGCTCGGGCCTTCGGGCCTCGTAGGGGATAATAGCCGCGTCATGAACACGGGCTCCTACGTCAACGGCAAGTGGTATCACCCGAAATCCAGCGGGACCACGAAGAAC
>JANMUX010000272.1:0-6264 GCA_031392125.1 Acidobacteriota bacterium
CCATAATGTATCGGTATGATACATAGCCATGGTATAGATTTCATTCCACATTTTTGTGGCGTGATAGAAACTCACTTCGCGTTCTATAGTCATGGTGTTTGTATCAATTACCACCAGCCCGATGTCGTGTGAATACCGGCAGAGATACAGTTTGTCTTTGTAGCGGATGCCGTCCATATACCCATCGATTGAAAAATCAGCAACAGGCCACTGATACCGGGTGATGATACCCGGATTCAGTATTTCGCGCAATAAACCCTGTGACGTGCCGATCCATAGTCGCTTGTCTTTATCGTGAAAAATCGTGTTGATCTTATATTGAACCAACTGTTTCTGCGGATATACCACAATCCGCCCCGATTGACGATTTACAGACAGGATATGAAACCCGCCAAAACCCCCACTTAAAGCGAAAGTCGAATCGCTCAACTGAAATACAAGGCTCTGGTAAGTCAACTCATCAATCCAATGAAACGGAAGAGGTGAAGCGATTCGTTTTTGCCTGGCATGATCAACATAGACAATACTATCATTGAGCGGCAGGAAAATATATTCATGTTCACTGATCTGATTGCGAGATAACCATGCACCACCCTGCTTGACAGCAGGATGAAAAAAATCATTCCATTGCACATGGGTGGTATCCAGTTCCACAAAAACATTTGTCCGTGCATCATAGTGAGCCAGCCCTGATTCTTTGACATAAACTAGTAACTGATGGTCGGAAACGGTAAAAATATTGCGGCCATAATGTATCCGCTTGTTTCCAATGTCTTTGAGTGAGTAAGCATCATGCCGGAATGCAAGTGATCCATCCGGCCGGAAAACATAAAAGCCAGATGACGTAGTGGCAGCAAATGATCCGTCGCTCAACACTTTGACATCCCAGACTAAATTTCGCAGCGTGACGAAGGGGGTCGAATCCGGAATGGCAAAATTCTGGTGCGTGCCATTCGTTGTATTCAACACCTGGAAGCCTTTAGTGGTGACAATGATCATCCGCTGACTATCGATCGATATTAATTTCCGGATGTGGGAGGAAGGCAATACATGTCCCGAATGCCCCTGGTACGAATTCTTAAACCGGTTGCCATCAGGGTCACCACCACCCAGCCGCGCATCCACGGATGGGTGTTGCAGGTCAGTCGCACGGTCCCGGCAGGTCCAATCGACTTCGTGACGGTGAGCCCGGCAATTGGCAGCGCCACGTTGAACAGCGTGCGTCCATTTTCGAGCTGCGCGTTGGTGGTGTGAAGAACCGGATCCTTGCTGGTGGTCTTCACGTTGGCGTTTGGCCTGACAACCTGCACACGTGGCGCGAAGGCGCACTTTTCGTTCGTGATCGCCGTCTCGGTCGCCGCCGGACGCTGGCCCTGAGCGAGCCCACGCGAGTCGAAGGGCTTCACGCCGGTCAGCACGACCACCGCGTTGGCGAGGCGGCCCTGGCCGTCAATCACGATGGCGGCGTCGGGCAAGTCGGCGCCACACACTTTCTGATCGATCGTGACGCGCACCGGCGCCAGCCCCTTGGCCGTGGTGGTGATTGTGCCGGTGACGCTGCCAGTCTGCGCGTTAGCTAGCGACGCGCACGCAACGGTTCCAAGAATTCCCAAAGCAAGTAACCGACCCATGAAACAACCTTTTCGCCGCGGTACTTGACCGGAATGGAAACGCCGAGCGATGCGGCAAGCGCGCCCGTGCCGGTGAGACCCTTGCGAACCTGCGGGGTGATCCACAGGTCCCGATTCTCGCCGTTCAATTCCAGACCAAGGGTCCAGGTAGTCGGCGCGGCGCTGGTGTCGCGCCCGACGTAGGCGTTGTAGAGATACTCGCGATCAATCAGCGAGTCGGCCGGCAACTCGACCTTGCCTTGCGCCTGGATGTACCAGTCGCCCAACATCGCGCCGGCGGCCACATACGGCTCGAACACGACCGTGCCCTTGCCAAATCCCTTGTACAGCTCTCCGGTCGGCAGCGTAGCTTCGAGACCGAACGACACAATACGGGGCGTCGTAGTACTGGCGTAGGCGGCGTACTTGATGGCCACTGACACATCGCCGATCTCCGTGTCGCGTGCCGTCTGAAAGTCCCAGTTGTAGAACGGGATGCCGACTTCGTACATCGCCCGCCGGCCGAACCGCCGTTCGTAGACCACATTCAGGCTAACGTCGGTCGCCGACGCCGAACCCGGCTCGGCTTCGTGGCTGACCACCGGCAGCAGCAGGAACTCGTTTTCGGGAAATGCCTTCTCCGTGATGATGGGCCGCGGAAAGTTGTTGTTGCCGCTGGGCCAGCCGGTCTCTTTGCAGAAACCGCGCATGTGCAACACGAAGGCGGAGATTTGCGCGGCACTGAGCGAGTCTTCAAACCCCGGCATTTCCGGTGACAGGCCGACACCGGGTCCGCCCTTCGCGATGGCGCGTTCCCAATCGGCATCGGGCTCGGGCGTCGTCACCTTGCAGTCGGTGAAGTCCATCGGTTCGACGGTAATCGTCGGCTCTTCGACTTTACCGCTGCCATCGTCCGCATGACAGCGAGCGCACCACGCGCCCCACATCTCGGGAATGGTGGTCGGCTGCGCGAGCTCTTGGGCGCCAAATGTCAGCGCGGTCACAAGAAAGAGGGCGGTCAACCTTCAGACTATGCCGTAATGCTCAGTGAATCGCCAAAGGTGAGACCGCGTCGCACAGGCACCCGATGCTCGAGGCGCTGGTCAACACCTCAGGGTCAGCGCGGCGGCAATGGCCGGCCTGCCTGCAGTTCGCGCACCATTCGATCGTCACCGGTCACTTCCCAGTAGATCAACGACGGCGGAATCATTCCCGCTCGATTGATCTCATCCATTACCCGCTGCAGCGTGAAGGCGTCGCCCAGTTGCCGCGCTCGCTCGGCAATCACTTCTTCCATCAGCCGGCCGCCGGTGATGTAGCTGGCGCCGTAGCCTGGCTGTCGCAGGTAGAGGTGTTGCTCGAAGCCCAGCAGCGGATCGCGCCGCATCCAGCCGCGCGGTGTCCAGTTGACGTGGATGTCGGCCGCTTGTGCCATCGTCAGATCGTTCGAGTGCGCGTAAAGGTTGCCGAGGCCGCGCGCAGCGCGGGTGATCAACATGATCCAGACGACCTCGCGTGACCGCGGCGACTCGTCGTAGAGGCCGGCGTGCATCATCCACTCTTCCATCGCGGTTGCCATGCCCTCGGCCCGGCTCATCCACACGTTGTAGAGCAGCGCCTCGCGGCGAATCGGGTTGGCGTGAGGCGCCACCCGGATGCGCATGTTGTCCCACCAGTGATAGAGGTGGGTCCACAGCGGAATTGGATCGCGCTGCGTCGCCTGCATGAAGAAGTTGCGCGAAGCTTCCGGAGCAAAGGGCGCCGTCCGTTCGCGCAAGGCCCGCTCCATCCACGGCTCCGTGGTCAGGATGCGGTTATCGGCCATCCATTTCAGGTATCGAGGAATCGCGCGCTCCTGCAAGACCCTGTACGCCTCGGGCGTGTTTGCCACGGGCAGGGGCGGCAAACTGCGGTTGCGGTTTTCTTCAAGCCGCAGCGACGCGTGCCCGCGCGCCAGTTCGCGCCGCAGAATCGTGACTTCCTCCTCCCACGATAACGGCGCCAGCAGCACGTTGCGGAGATACCAGGTGTATTGCTCTTTGCCGATGCCTGACGGCCCGGTCTTCTTTGGTGCTTCGCTTCGCAGCCAGTCGGTGAAGTTGTCGGTGGCGGCCCGCGCCGCCTCCGCGGCGCTCGCCAATGACCCATCACTCGCGGGCACGCGCATGGCCAGGGTTCGTAAGGCCTCGCTCTGTTCTTCAAACGCCCGCACGCCGCCTATCCACAGGTCTCTGGCAGTGCCCGCGGCCAGGTTCTGGCGAGCCGCGACGAGCAGCGGTGCAATGGTTCGCAGCTTCGTCGCGAGCTCGGCCGACTGGGCCGCTGAGAGCGGCTGGATGACGTCGAGTCCAGTGCGCGGCCAGATTGGATAGTCGTAAAGCTTGACCGCGCCGTGGATCACCGGGCCTTCCTTGGCCGGGGTGTCGCTCTCGCCCGTGATGATCGAGGCGTAGTACGCGGGGTCGCGCGCGAACGGCTGCAGCACCTTCAGGTGATACTCCAGCCCGTTCATCTCCGCGCGCACGAGGTGGTGATCTACCTGCTGTGGGATCGACCAGCCAGTCTGATTGATGGCCTGGAGCCGCGCTTGCAGCCGGCCCAGTTCGGCCAGCCGGTTCGCGTTGGTGGCCGGCGAGTAGTCGGGCACGCCGCCACTGAGGCGAGCTGGTTCCTCGAACCCGCGCCAGTCTGCAAACAAGGTGAGGAGTTGCGGATAGGTTGAAACCGGGGCCTGGGCGGCGAGCAGGCCCGCGGACCCGATCACAACTGCCACGAGTAGACCAACCCTGACCGTTGATCGCACGAAGAGAGGACGAATCATCGTGGCATCATACGCCGGCGATCTCGTCCGCCTCGGTGTGAGGATCCGGGCCCCCGTGCGAATAATGGGTCAGTAACGCATGGGCACCGAGACGGACCTTCAGGAACGGTTTGGGGAGCTCCTCGAGCAGCATCGCCGAATCGTCTTCAAAGTCGCCAATACCTATGGCTGGCGCCCGGAGGACCGCGCCGATCTGGCCCAGGAGATTCGCGCGCAGTTGTGGCGGGCCTTCCCGGCCTACGACCCAGCCCGCTCGTTCTCGACCTGGATGTACCGGGTCGCGCTCAACGTGGCGATCTCGTTCGTTCGCAGCAACCGCCGCCGGCTGCGCCACACCGTTCCGCTCGAAGACGACGTGCACGACGTTGCTCACGAAACCGACGACGGCGAGGCCGATGAGCGTATCCGGGCCTTGTACCGCGTCATCGACCAGCTCGACGAACTGAACCGCGCGCTGCTGCTGCTGTACCTGGAAGAGCACAGCTATCGCGAGATAGCCGACATCCTCGGCCTTTCCGAAACAAACGTGGCGACCAAGCTCAGTCGCCTGAAGCAGCGCATCCGCAACGACATTGGAGCCGCACCATGACTCAAGACTTGCCCGTGGATCTCGACGACTTGAAGCTCGCGTGGCAGAGACTCGACCAACGGCTCGAGGTGCAAAACAAGCTTGCGTGGGAACAGTTGAAGGATACGAAGATGGCCAAGGCCCGGGCCGGCCTGCGCCCCCTTTATTGGGGACAGGTGGCGCAGACGCTGGTCGGCGTGATGGTGATCCTGCTGTCGGTCGAGGTCTGGACTCGCCACCGCCAGGTCTCGCACCTGCTGATCGCGGGGCTCATCACCCACCTCTACGGCGTGCTGCTCATTATCTTCGCGGGACGGACGTTGTGGCTGATCAGCCGCATCGACTACGCCGCGCCGGTGGTCACAATTCAGCAGTACCTCGCGGAGTTGCGGCGCTTCTACGTCGTCGGCGGGATGGTGATCGGGCTGGCGTGGTGGTACCTGTGGATGCCATTCATGATGGTGCTGTTCGCCTGGCTCGGTGCCGACCTGTACCGCAACGCTCCTTCGGTGATCTACTCAGGGCTTGCCATCGGCACGGCCGGACTGCTCGTGACCTGGCTGTTTCACGTCTGGTCGCGGAACCCGCGCCGCCCGGGCCTTGCGAGATCCGTGGATGATGCCTTGACCGGCAGCAGCCTGCGGCGGGCGCAGGCGGTTCTGGACGACGTGAAGCAGTTCGAGCGGGAGTAGGCGGGGTGTGCTCCGACCGTTCGTTGGCCAGAAACGACCATTCATGGGGATTGGTGTCGGTCTGGCTCGCTAACCTTAGCTTGCCGCTCGCCGTGCCGATACGCTCATGTGATTATGACCCGCATACTTTTTGGCCTCCTCGTCACGGTGCTCGCAACCGGCTTGCAGTCCGTCACCACGACTGCCCAGTCTGGAACCACCTTGAGTGGCAAGGTCACGCAGGGAGACAATAACCAGCCGATGGCTGGGGCATTGGTCGTCATCGACGAGCTGCGCCGCGAGGTGAGGGCCGGCGATGATGGCAGCTACACCTTTAGCCAAGTGCCTCCCGGCAACTACCACGTTGGCGTGCGGGCCGAGGGTTACACCACGCGCCGTACCGAAGTGACCGTCGCCAGTTCGCCCGTGACGCTTGATCTCGCGGTCGACTTCGACCTGCACTACGCCGAAGTGCTGTCGGTCAGCCCGAACGCCAGGCCGCAGTTCGAGTCCTACCAGCCGACGACCGTGCTTGACGGCCAGGAACTCGCCAAGAACCTCGAGTCGACCATTGGCGCGACGCTGTCGGAAGCG
>JANMUX010000362.1:0-16447 GCA_031392125.1 Acidobacteriota bacterium
GGCAGCGGTCAGGTAGATGGCTCCCAGCGTCAGGAAGATGAACGCCTGTAGCGGGCCGACAATCAAACCCAGAAACTGAATCGGCAGCGGCGCGATGAACGGGACGATGCTGGCGAGAATCAGCACGACGAGGTGCTCGCCGAAGATGTTGCCAAATAAGCGCAGCGTCAGCGACAGCACGCGCGACAGGTGGCTGATGATCTCGATGACGAAGATCATCGGCGCCAGCGCGAGAGGAACCCCAGGCATCACCGCGAAGTGCTTGATGTAGTTGATCGGGCCATTGGCCATCACGCCCTGCGCGTGGTAGTAGAGCCACAGCGTCAGAGCGCAAGCGAACGGGACATTGATGTTGCTGGTGGGAGAACCGAGGCCAGGAATCTGACCCATCAGGTTGCCGAGCAAGATAAACACGAACAACGTGCCGAGCAGGGGCAGGTACTTGCGGCCCTTCTTGCCCATGTTGTCTTCGAGCACCCCGACCAGGAACGAGACGATGTCTTCGAGGATGATTTGGAGCTTGCCGGGCTTCTCGACGCTCAACTGCGAGCGAATGGCCAAGCCAATGAACAGGATAAACAGCGTAATCAACCCGACGAAGACCATGTGGTCGGGGATGGTGGCGTGAATGCCTAAGGCCGCGAGCAGCGCGTTGATGATCGCGACTAGTGGGGAGGGGTGTTCAATGGCTTCCACAGTCCGACATTGTACTAGATTTCACAAGGAGGGGAAAAACCAGGGGCGGGCACATACGGCCCGCCCTGTCGGGCGCCCGAGTGGCGACACTAAAGTGCCGCCCTCCTTGCACTTACAGAAACTTAATGCTCTTCTCGCGAATGTGGAGGCCGAACGAACGGCCGCCGATCAGCGCCACTTCTTCAACCTCGCCGCGGACGCGGACCCGGGCGTTTTTGCCGGGGATGCGGCTGTTGTCGGAGATCACCAGCATTTCGCTCGTGCCGTCGCTGATGCGGTAGACCTTGAAGGGCACCAGCGGGATGCCGAACGAGGTGGTCACCACGCCTTCGACCGTCACGGTCTTATCAGCAAACTTGCCAGGGTTGGTCTGCACCTCTGAAATGGAGCGCGAGCCCATCGAAGCGCAAGCGCCGGTGACTACCGCTGCTGCAATCGTGAGAGTAACAAGAAGGTTTTTCATGGCTGTCCTCAATCAATAGGTCGCAGCGGAATCGTGAAGTGTGCGGCCGAAGGGCGGCGATGCCAGCGCCTGCCTGATAGTTCGCCCCTCGGTGATCCGCCGCGACCTGACCCCTTACATATCAAGGGTCATGCCATGCGAATTTCCAGCCAATTTGCGGTTTTCGGCTGCCGTGCTGTCACCATGGCCGGACGGCGTGTCCCCTTGCTAATACAAGCCGAGGTAGCGGTCCATCTCCCACGGCGACACGTGGCGAATGTACTCGGCCCACTCCTCGCGCTTGGCCTCGAGGAAGTGATTGAAGATGTGGTCGCCGAGTGTCTCCTTCACCAGCGCGTCCTTCTCGAACTCGTCCAGCGCCTCGCTGAGGTTCGCCGGCAGATCGTCAATGCGCAGGTGCCGCCGCTCGCGGTGGCTCATCTTGTAAATGTTCTTGTTCACCGGCGGGCCCGGGTCGACCTGGTGGTCAATGCCGTCCAGCCCCGCGCGCAACATCACCGCCAGCGCGAGGTAAGGATTGCAGGAGGGGTCGGGCATGCGCAACTCGACGCGCGTGCCCTCGCCGCGCGACGCGGGTACGCGGACGAGCGGACTACGGTTCTTCTCTGACCACGCAATGGCCGTCGGCGCTTCGTAGCCGGGCACCAGGCGCTTGTATGAGTTCACGAGTGGATTCGTGATGGCGCAGAACCCCTTGGCGTGTTGCAGCAATCCGCCCACGTAGTTCATGCAGGTCTGGCTGAGCTGAATCTCGTTACCGGCATCGAAGAACGCGTTCTTGCCGCCGGCGAACAGTGACTGGTGGGTATGCATGCCGGAGCCGTTGACGCCGAAGATCGGCTTGGGCATGAACGTCGCGTGCAGGTTGTTCCGCAACGCCACGTTCTTCACGATGAACCGACAAGTACTCACGTTATCCGCAGTCGTCAAGACGTCGTCGTCGTGGAAGTCGATCTCGTGCTGGCCGGGGGCCACCTCGTGGTGCGCGGCTTCGACAGCGATGCCCATCTGCTCGAGGGCGGTTACGATCTCGCGGCGAACGTCCTCGCCCAGATCGATCGGCGCCAGGTCGAAGTAGCTGGCGCGGTCGTGCGTCTCGGTCGTGGCGCGGCCGTCGCGGCGCAGGAACAGGAAAAACTCGGTTTCGGGACCCGCCTTCATCGTGAAGCCGCGGTCGGCGGCTTGCGCGATTGCGTTCTTCAGCGTGGTGCGCGGGCACCCTGCGAACGGGCTGCCGTCGGGGTTGGCAATGTCGCAAATCAGCCGGCCGACGCGCGCGCCGTTGGCGTCAACCCACGGAAAGACCTGGAACGTGGAGAGGTCTGGCCGCAGGTACATGTCCGACTCTTCCACGCGGACGAAACCCTCGATCGACGAGCCGTCGAACATGATCTTGCCGTCGAGAGCGTCGGCAAACTGGCGGTCGGGCACCTCGACGTTCTTGATCACGCCCAGGATATCGGTGAACTGCAGGCGCAGGAACTTGACCCGCTCCTGATCGGCGCGCTTCAAAATGGAGGTCTTCATGTCAGCAGTCTCGTCACTACCTCGGCGAGGGCTGCAGCCTCGATCGGTTTCGTGAGGTATACGTTGGCCCCGAGGCGCAGCGAGCGCAGTTCACTCGACGAGCGATCGGCGCCCGACACCACCACCACCGGAATCCTCGCGTCCCTCTCATTGGCCTTGAGCCGCGCCAGCACTTCATAACCGTCGATATTTGGCATCAACAGGTCGAGCACAATCAAATCCACGTGTTCCCGTTCGACCGCGGCCAGTGCCTCGGCGCCATCGCGGGCCGGCACCACGCGATGCCCGTTGCGAGTCAGTGACGCGGTCAACACACCGCGCAAGTCGGCATCATCCTCGGCCACCAGCACGGTCACGCTGCGACGATTGCCGAGCGACTGGCCGATCTCGCGCAGCAGGTGCTCGAGGCCTTCGCCCTTGGTGACCACGGCCACGCCTTCCGGACGTCGCGCCGACTCGGTTGCTTCCGGCACACCGGAGACGACCACGACGGGAATGCGCGACAGCGCCTCTTCGCTGCGCAGACGCTCGATGAACTCCCAGCCGTCGAGACCGGGCATCAGCAAGTCGACAGTGATTAAGTCGGGCCTCATGGTGCGAGCAATGTGCATGGCCGACGCCGCGTCGCGCGCGTCGAGCACCTCGTAGCCGGCGTTGGTCAACTGCGTGCGAATCAACCCGCGGAAGTCATCGTCATCGTCCACCACGAGTACGCGGCGCACCGTGAGCCGCGCAGAGCCATCCTTGTTGGCGGCCACCGGAGCCAGTGCCACCGCAGCAGCTTCTTCCGCCGTGGCGGCAGGCAGCGTAAACGAGAACCGCGTGCCCTTCTGCACTTCGCTGTCGACGTAGATGCGGCCGCCGTGCTGCTCGACCAGCGCCTTGGTGATGGCCAGACCGAGACCGGTGCCGCCCTTGCGCCGCTGCGAAGAACCGTCGACCTGCTGAAACTTCTTGAACAGGCGATTCAGGTTTTCTGGCGCAATCCCCTCGCCCTGGTCCGACACGGCCAGCGTGATCATGTTGTCGGAACCGACGGCGGTGACGGTCACGGTCGAGCCCTGTGGCGCAAACTTCACGGCGTTTGACAGCAGGTTGACCAGCGCCTGCACCATGCGATCGGGATCAACCATCACCGGGCGGAGGCGCGCGGGTAACTTGGCGTCCAGCATCACCTGGGCCGTGCGCGCGGGACTTTCCACCACCTGGATCGCCTGCCGTACGAGGTCGGCAACGTTGACCAGCTTCTTGTGCAGCGTGATGTTGCCCGACTCGATCTTCGCGACGTCGAGAATGTCGTTGATGATGCGAACCAGGCGCTCGCAGTTGTTGAGGCCAATCTGCAGCAGATGTCGATGCTCCGGATCGGGCACCGAATCGGGCTCGTCCAGCACGAGCTGCACCGAGCCGCGGATTGAGGTCAGCGGGGTGCGCAGCTCGTGGCTGACGATCGACACGAACTCGTCCTTCATCCGGTCCACCTCGCGCAGGCGCGAGATGTCCTGGAAGGCCACCACCGCTCCGGCGACCTGGCCGAGCTCGTTAAGCAGGGGGGCTCCGCTCGCCAGGATCGGGAACACGCGGCCGTCGGGATGGTGAATCTCGAGCTCGCTATTGATCACCGACTCGCCACGCAGTGCGCGCGCCGACATCCAGTCCTCGGGGGGAATCGGCGAGCCGTCCTTGGCAATCCGCTTGAAGCGCGTCCAGTAGTTCTTTCGCAGTTCGGGATTCTGCGGCTCAATGCCGAATACGTCGGTCGCAGCCTTGTTGCGCAGCCTTACGCTGCCATCGGTGTTGAAGATCATCAGCGCGGCGGGTACCGTCTCAATCGTTGCCAACAGGTCGGCGTGCGCGGCCTCGACCCGGCGTCGCGATTCCACGGTCACGGTCGCCAGTTCACGCGTTTCGCTCAGGGCCGTGGCCAACTCGCGCTCGCGCGCCTGGATCGACTGCGCCATCTTGGCGAATGAATTGAACAGCACGCCAATCTCGTCGTCTCGCAGCGTCTGGTGGGCGGCGGTAAAATCGCCCTGGGCGATGCCCTCGGCAGAATTGGTCAGCTCGCGCAGCGGGTCGAGCACCCCGCGCTTGGCAAACCAGACCATGAGCGTCATCAGGACGATGAAGAGACTTGCGAATCCGACCCTGCCAACTGCCATCGTGGCCCGCAGCTGGGTGATGCCCTGGGACGACTGGCGCAGCAGCTCGCGTTGGTGGGCGTCGAAGTCGAGCAGATGACGGTTGATCTCAAGGAACTCTTCGTCGCCCTTGCGTATCAACTGCTCGCGACTCGCGTCCGAACCGACGGCCAGGGGTGCGGTGCCATCCCAAAGCGAGATCCACGACCCGGCGACCGACCTGATGCGGGAAAGACGCTCGAGCTGCTCCTCGTTCCGGGCGTTCGAGGTCAACTGCGCCATCGACGTTGAATAGAGTCGTCGGCTTTCGTCGCGCCGATCGCGGAGCGATTCGGCGCCGGTCAGGACATAGGCGAGATGGTTGGCGCGGGCCTCGACCAGCGATCGCCAGACCGTGCCGTGGAGATTAAGTACCTCTGAAATCCGTTGCTGCTCCGCATCGAGCTTCGTCGAGGCCGAATACGTGTAGGCAATCAGGCCGATCGAAATGGCTGCGAGGATGTAGATCAGCCAGAGGCCAATGAACGCCCGCGTACGAATTTTCACGGGGTCTTTGCGGCGACGATGTCCTTGACCTGCTGTCCGAGTGACAGGGCGTCAAACGGCTTGGTCACGTAGCCAGACGCGCCCAAGGCCAAGCCGCGCTGGATCTCGGCCTCCTGCGACTTGGCGGTCAGGAATATCACGGGGATGCCCGCTGTCGCCGGGTCGGCCTTGAGCTGACGGCAGGTTTCCGGGCCGTCAAGCTCCGGCATCATCCAGTCGAGCAACACGACGTCTGGCGGCTGCTGCCGAATGGCATCGAGCGCTTCCTGGCCGTTGCCCACTACCCTGACGACGAAGCCGGCGCGCTTCAGCGAGAGCCTGGCCACCAACTGGATGTCGGGGTCATCCTCTGCGAGCACGACCGTCAAGCTCATGATGCGGCGCTTTCGACCCTACGTTCGACTGCCGGAACCGGGGCCGTGAGTGTGGCGAGCTGGGCCGCGAGAATGGAAGCCACCGCGACGCAGGTTTCGTCGGCCTTCTTACCCGGCTGCAGCTCTGCCGACAGCACGCCGACGGGACCGGCCGGGCCGCACATGGGCACCGCCAAAGCGGCACCCGCCGAACCGGAGGCGGCGCTCACTCGCGGAGCATTCTCGCGCAACGCCTCAGCGGTCAGGTTAGCGCTCGATCGGTCGATGACGCCAATCCGTTCGACGACGCGGGCATCGAAGCCGTGGGTGGAGACGGGCGACAGCGAGGCGCCGTTGTTGGAGATGGCCCACACGATCAGCCCCTTGGCGCCGATCACGTTGCTGGCCTGGGCGAGAGCGCCCGAGAGCTCGCCGATGTCGCTGAGCGATGACAGGCCGGCGCAGATCTCCGCGACGGCCTTCAGGTCGACTTGAGGCTCAGGTACCGCAACCACGACTGGCGGCGTGGTAGCCGGCTCGACTTTCTTAATGTCGAGGTTCAGTGCTTCTGCAGGAATGGGCTTCTTCAGCGTGTCGGCCAACGCGTTGCGCCACTCGCCGGGTTCGGTCGCGACCGGCTTGACGCTGCCGGGCATCAGCATCAGCGCGGTGATAAACCACACCGCGAGGGCAGCGGCCGCGAACGCCGCCTGTTCCTGGCGAAGACCGGCGACCCGTTGAGCGGCGTTGCTGCGCAGGGTGCTGCGGGCGCCTGTCACCTGTTCGGTGACCGCGTTCAGCAGGTCGCGCACTTCGGTAAACAGCACATCGCCTGCCACCAGCAGTTCCCCGCGGTCGGCGTATTGGCGGGCGCGCTTGTCAGCCGCGGCGAGCTGGTCAATGCCATCGAGCGACTCGGCCAACGATCCACCCGACACCGCCATGGCGGCGTCGAGGGTGGCCAGCCGTTGCCTCAAGGTATCGAGCAGCGTGCTGACGCGACGTCCCCAGAACTCGGTCCCCTGGTTGGGAGCGACATAGGCATACATGGAGCCGCGCACGTCGAGCAACGCGCTGAGCGCCTCTTCTGCGCTCTGATCAATGGCGGTGCCATCTTGCCCTGCAGCCGCCAGCGCACGCTCGTCGGCCACCGCGAGGTAACCGAGGCCCGCGCTCGCGAGCAGTGCGATGACGAAAAGGGAAATCCGTGCGGACCTGCGACCCATTCGGGTCACAGGATAACAGACACTAGCCGTAACACAGTCGCCAGATGCCAGAAAGACGCGCGCTCTCCTGGCCTGATGGCTCCGGCTACTCGGGTGCGCGAGAGATCTCGTCCGTGACGAGACGGAGCGGGATCACTGTTGCTTGTGCCATCTGCTCCATTTGCACGTTGTGGCCCTTCACCGGCGGCAGGTCCTGGAACATCGTGTCCCACTTCCAGCGTTCCATCGGGTTGCTCGCCTTCAGCCAGTGCTCCGCGCTGACCGGGCGGTTGAACGCGGTTTCGGTGAGGGTAGCGTAGGCGGGGTTGGCCGACATGAATGTGGCCACGTCGGCGCGCACTTGCTGCGAGGTGGTGTAGGTGTAGGGCAGGCCCAGCGCGGCGGCCACGCTGGTGAGAATCTGCCAGTCCTCGACCGCCTCACCCGGGGCGTTGATCGCCTTCGAAACGGCCTGCACCATCCCCTTGTCGTTGGTGTAGGTGGCGTCTTTCTCCACCCACGCGGCGCCCGGCAGCACAACGTCGGCAATCTTCGAGAGCTCTGACTGCAACACGCCCTGGTAAACGATCACCGGCAAACGGCCGGCCTTACGGGCTTCGAGCAGCCAGGTCAGGTCGCCCATCGACCCATCGGGACCCGGATCGACGATGTAGAGCACCGCGACGCGGCCCTGGTCGATGGCGGTACGGAGGCCCGAGAGGTCGGCATCACCTTCGCCGACCACGGCGAGACCGAGGTCGCGTGCGCCGTTGACGTTGGGCGCATCGATCGCGGGCACGCGGAACTTGGTGTTCGCGGGCTGCTGCTTCTCGGTGCGCCGCCATGCCACGTGCACGTGCGAAGCGCCACCGTCGCCCTTGAGGTCTTCGGCAAGGCGCTTCAGCAGGTAGAGCTCTTCATGCGATGCATGCGCAGACGCCAACATGCGAACCGACGCCGGATCCTTGCGGCCTGCCGCATTCAGCAGGTCGCGCACGCGCATCAGCGCGTCTTTCCACGTCGCCACCTGCTGCACACCGTCCTTGGTCAGGATCATCGGCTTGCGCAGGCGCTGCTCGCCTTCGACCCAGAGGTACTGGAACCGGCCGATGTCGCACATCCAGAAGTCGTTGACCTCGGCGTTGTAGCGCGGGGTGATGCGCGCGAGTCGTGCGCCCTTGGCCCACTCGGGCTTGGCCTTGAGCCACGCCGTCGTGCTGCAGCCCTTCGAGCACAGCGTGCAAGTGGTGTCGACCGCGTGCGGGTTGTCCCACGGGCGCGAGCGGAAACGGTACTGCTTGGTGGTGATGGCGCCGACCGGGCAGACATCCATCAGGTTGCCCGACAGTAGCGAGTGGACGCCCTGCTCGTTGAAGGTGGCAATCTCGCTGCCATTGCCACGGTTGATGGTGCCGATCTGCGCGTCGCCATCCACCTCGGCCATGAAGCGGCTGCAGCGCGTGCACAGGATGCAGCGGTTTCGGTTCAGCATCAGCGTCGGGCCGAAATCGACGTCGGCCTTCACGCCCTCGCCGTCAAACGTGCGCCGCGGAAAGTCCATGCGGCTGGCGTCGTTGCCGAACGCATACGAGAAGTCCTGCAGGGGGCATTCGCCGCCCTTGTCGCACACCGGGCAGTCCAGCGGATGGTTGATCAGCAGGAACTCGAACACGCCCTTGCGGCCTTCGACAGCTTCGGCGTCCTGAGTGTGCACCACCATGCCCTCGGCCACGGGGGTGGAGCACGAGGTCTGCAGCTTGGCCATCTTCTCGATCTTCACGAGGCAGACGCGGCAAGAGGCGTCGATGCCGAGACCAGGGTGATAGCAGTAATAGGGGACCTGAATGCCTGCCTCGATGGCGGCCTTGAGGACCGACGTGCCCTTCGGGACGGACAACTGGCGGCCATCAATGGTCAGCGTGACGTTTTCCATGACTATGGAATGATATCTCAGGGCTTAGGGGCTTAGGGGCCTAGGGGCTTAAAGAGCATCGGACCTAAATCCTTAAGCCCCCAAGTCCCTAAGTCCCTAATCCCTACCGTCGTTCGATGACCGCCACCGCGCCGCCGTCCTGGTTTACCTCGACCGACCGCACGGCGCCCGCGAGGGGCAGCCGCTGCTCGGTAACCGCCTCGGTAACTGCTATCAGGTGCTCCGCAATCTTGCCGTCGGTGTAGGTCACGGTCACCATCACTGGCACATCGAACACCTGGGCGGCCTGCTCGAACCGGACCACCAGATCCTGCCCTTCCTGGGTTGAGCTGAACCGAAGGCGGGGGATGGCCGAATCGTAAATCCAGCGCTCGAAGAATCGCTCGAGGTTGCGGCCGCTTTCGGCCTCCATGGCCTTGCGCAAGTCGTCGGTCCCGGCCTTCTTGAAGCGGTGGTCGGCGTAGTAGCGGCGCAGGCCGTTGAAGAAGGCCTCGTCGCCGATCAGGCGCCGCAACATGTGCAACACCGCCGCGCCCTTGTTGTAGACCAGCGCGCGAAATACGCGGCTCTCGTTCTTGATGTGGCCCAGCCGGTAGCCGAGATACACCGGACCCTGGTCCGACACGTCCACGGCCCATCGGCGGAACTGGCGAAGAATGTCGCGAAACGCCTCTTCGCCCCGCCGCTCTTTCGCAAAGAGCGCCGCAAAATACTGCGCGAAGCCCTCGCTCAACCACTGCTCGTGATAGTTTTTCCAGCCCACGGCCTGCCCGAACCACTGGTGCGCCAGCTCGTGCGCCATGAAAAACTCCGGGAAACCCGAGAAGGCCGCTGGGTCGCTGCGCCAGTTGTGCGCGGTGATCGGCGGCGGGTTGTTGATCATCGCGAAGTAACCCGGCGCATGGCCGCCCGGCAACTCGTCCTCGACCATGGCGATGGTAATGCCGTCGTACGGAACGTCGCCGGTGAGCGAGGCATACAAACGCACGATGTCGGCCGCCAGCGCCACCGTGTCGCGCGACTTCGCTTCCTGGCGTTTATTGGCGTCAACCGCCAGCAATACGGTGTTGCGCGCGCCAACCGGTGGAATGGCCAGGGCTTGCGCCTGCACCTTCTGAATCTGCTGCGCCAGGGAACTGGCCGGCACCGCGACCAGCGGTCCGCGTCCTCCTTCCGGCGCGACGATGTCGAGGGCGACCGTCGCTGTATCCACCCGGCTCATCTTGCTGACCAGCATGGCGAGATAGCGCAACGGTTGGGGCGAGTTGAACGTGTAAGAGACGCGCGGCACCGAGCGGCCGGAGCCTTCAATCGTCGCGGGCGGTGCCGGCGTTGGCGAACCGGCCTCGAGGACACCGGATGCCACCACTCCATACTCCGCCGGCACCGTGATTCGCATGCGGGCGCTTGCGAAATCGGTCACCTGCGCCTGCGGATACCAATAGCTGCGATTGCTCAACAGCCACTTGGGCTCGGCAGGCACGAAGGGAATATCGTCGGGTTGCGAGTTGCGCTGGTCGGTCGGCGCCGTAAGAAAGGGCCCTCCCCCGACCTCTACAGACTCGTCCTGGAAACTGGTACGCGACAAGCGCCCCGAGTAATTTAGTGTCAACGTCAGGAAAAAATCGCGTGCCACTGGCGACGGCAGGTTCACCAGCACGCTGTTCTGGTTGCGAACCCGCAGGAACAGCAGCCGGCCAAACTCGTCACTCGTGATCGACGAAATATTCAGGGTGTCGGCGAAGCGCAACGTGAGCACGCCCAGCGAATATGACTTCACGCGAAGCTTGAGGCGCGTGCGCCCTTCCATCCACTCGCGCTCTGGAAAGTACTGCGCATCGATGTCGTAGCTGGTGACGTCGTAATCGATCAGGTCGTCTTCATCGTAGAAGCGGCCTCGGCTCGTCAGTTTTTGCTCAGACGCATACGCCGAGATGTTTCGGCGGCGTCCGCGCTGGAACAACGTCACATCTTCAGGCTCGCTGCTCGCCCGCGCGTAGGTCAGCGCGTCGAACCGGCGGGTCCGGACTTCGGCGACAAAGTCACCCGGCTGCGGCAGCAACGACCACACCTCGCGGCTCAGGTCGCTCAGGTCGAGGTTGAACGACTTCGCGACGTCCTCTTCGAAAACTGCCAGGCCGCGCCTCAGCGTGCGGGCGTCCACCGGCACCGGCGTAAGCGCTTCCTCGGCGACCCGCTGCTCGAACTCGAAGGGGTTGATGCGGACAAACGCCATGGTGAACGGCGTTTCCAGCGTGTCGGCGCCAGCAAAAAGCCGCAGCTGGCCCTTCTCCTCTTTCGGCGCGGGTTCGAAGACCATGGTGCCGTCGCCGATCAGCACCAGCGCCGTAACCCCTTCCGCTGTTTCGGCCACGAACACCTCGCCCTGAGGCAGGCGCAGTGAAAAGTCGATGGCTGTCAGCACCAGGTTGCGCGCGGTGTACTGCTTCTCTGACTGCAGCGACAGGCGATGCAGGCCGTCGATCGACGCTAGCCGGTCTTCGCTCTGGACGCGCCACGGCTGCGAGCCAATCCCGTCGCCGCGCGGTCGCCGAATGTCGAGGCCCCAGGTCGCGATGCGTCCGCGGCTGCCGGTCTCCTGGAACACCTCCAGCACCAGCCGATAGCCCTCGCCAGGCAACGACCCGGGCAGCGCCGACCGGTCGCGTTCCTTGACGACGACGCGGGTGATGCCCTGGGGGACCATGGCGTCGAAGAACTGCAACGACTGTTCGCGGTTGGCGGAAGGCGACAGCAGAGCCACCCAGCGGTCGCGGTCCATCGTCGAAATAGCGGTTTCGACCGCCTGGATGAAGGCTTGAACAGACAGTTCTTCGGCGTCTTGTGCCCGATTGGGCACTTGTCCCGCGAAAGCGGGCGTGGCGCAGAAGAGGATCAAGACAACGAAAAAGCGAACAAGCATGGCAATCGAACCAGTAGGGCGGCACTTAGTGCCGCCTTCCTGGCTTCATTAGACCACCGGAAGAGCCAGTCTGCTTAACACCAGAACGGTAAGGTCGTCGGCGAGGCGCTGGTCCCGGCGATGGCGCTCGACCGCGTCAAACACCGCCCGGCCGAGATCTCCGGCGGCGGATTGCTGGTAGGCCCCGGCATAGAGGGCCAGGGTCCTCTCGAGGCCGGCTTCGTCGAACGGCGTGCCATCGGGACTCTCCGCTTCGGTGAGGCCATCGCTGTACATCAACAGAGCGTCGCCCGGATTCAGATGCACCTCGCCCGACTCGTATTCGCTGCCCTCGAACATGCCCAGTGCGATGCCGCCGCTCATCAACCGTTCAATGGAGCCGTTTTGCCGGCGGAGCAGTGGAGGTGTCTGGCCGGCGTTGACGAACTCAAGCCGGCCGGTCGCAGGGGTGTACGACGCGAGGAACAACGTGATGAACCGCGATGCCGGGGCGTGACGGGCAACCTGCAGGTTGAGGCGCTTGACGAGCGCCGGCAGCGGCAGACCCTCGTCAACCAGCGTTCGAAGAATGGCCAGCAGCAACGCCATGAGCAGCGCCGCAGGGCTGGCCTTGCCGGCAACGTCGCCGAGTGCGACGAGCACCGTGCCATCGGGTTGAGGCAGGATGTCGTAGAAGTCGCCGCCGACCGTGTTCGCGGGCTTGGTCAAGCCGAACGCTTCCACGCCGGGACCTGACCAGGTGCCGTCGGGGAGCATGGCCTGCTGAATCTCGCGCGCCACTTCAAGGTCGCGCTTCAGCGAGAGGCGGTCGGCCACTTCCAGCAACACCAGCAGGTTCATCAACAGGAACCCGGCCAGCAGCCACATGGTCCCGTCGCTGAACATCGGCCCCGGCACGCGGATGTGGATGAAGAACAGTGCAATGGGCACGGGCACGCGCATCAGCCCGAAGCCGCGGAAGAGTTGGATGAGGCCGATGACCGCCAGCCCGAGCGACACGCCGTACATCAGCCGCCGCGCGGGCGACAGGCGCATGGTGAAAGCGAGAAAGAACCCCTGCGCGTACTTAATCGCCTTTTGGTACCACGGCAGGCCTTCAAGTTCGGCTGTGTTGATGCCCTTGGCGAAGAAGCGATAGGCCTCTGGCGTCTCCCGTGTAAACAGCTTCCCCAACTCGTCTGAGGTCAGGTCGTGCGTGTACCGCTTGAAGAACGCCTTGGGCATGGAACTGCGAATGAACTGTTAACTCGGACGTTAGCTGACGACGCCGAGTTCCCGGCCGACCTTGGCAAACATGTCCAGGGCGTACTGCAGGTCGTCTTTGGTGTGGGTGGCGGCCACAATCGTGCGCAAACGGGCCTTGTCGCGGGCCACCGTTGGGAAGCCGATGCTCTGGGCGAACACCCCCTGGGCAAACAGGGCGTCCGACATCCTGGCCGCCGTCGCCGCCTCGCCGACGATAACCGGCGTAATCGGGCTTTCGCTGAGGCCGGTGTTGAAACCGAGCGATTGCAGACCGGCCTTGAAAAACCGGGTATTGTCCCACAACTGCTCGATCCACTGCGGCTCGTTTTCGAGCACGTCGAGCGCGGCGATGCAGGCGGCAGTCACGGCTGGGGGATGCGATGTGGAGAACAGGAACGGCCTCGCGCGGTGATAGAGGAATTCGATCAGTGCGCCGGTGCCGGCGACGTAGCCGCCGAGCACGCCAACGGCCTTCGACAGCGTGCCGACTTGAATGTCGACGCGCCCGTGGCACTTGAAATGATCGACCGTGCCGCTCCCGTGCCGGCCAAACACGCCGCTGGCATGCGCATCGTCCACCATCATGATGGCACCGTATTCCTCGGCGACCGTGCACAGCTCAGGCAGTGGCCCGAGGTCGCCTTCCATCGAGAAGACACCGTCGGTGATCAGGATCTTGCGTTGCGACGCGGGCAGGTCCTTCAGGATCTTGCGCGCCGCGTCGACGTCCTTGTGCGGGAACACCTTGATAGCGGCGCGGCTCAAGCGGCAGCCGTCGATGATGCTCGCGTGATTCAGTTCGTCAGAGATGACCACGTCTTCCTTGGTCAACACCGCCGAGACCGTGCCGGCGTTGGCGGCGAAGCCGCTCTGGAACACGACCACTGACTCGACGTGCTTGAACGCAGCCAGCCGGCGCTCGAGCTCCATGTGCATTTCCATGGTTCCCGAAATGGTGCGGACGGCACCCGAGCCGACGCCGAACTTCGCGACGGCGTCGAGCGCGGCCTGCTTCAGCTTCGGGTGGGTGGCGAGGCCGAGATAATTGTTCGACGAGAGGTTGACGACCGACTTGTGATCAAAGGTCGCGTGGGCAGCGGCGGCGCCTTCGAGAACCCGGAGCTTGCGGTAGAGCCCTTGCTCCTTCAGCGACGTCAGTTCGGTATTGAGAAACGCGAGAGGATCAATGCGCATGGAAGTTAACAGGTGACAGTTGGTGGTTGAAGGCTATCGCTAGCGTATCGCGTATAGCGCGTCCTTGTCCGAGAACGAATCAAGGAGCTTGGCGCCGTGGGCGGTGAGCCAGCTGTGCACGTTGGCCGCATCAACAGGGTTGGCGAACGCAGCGGGATGCAGCACGACATGCGTGCTGCCCGAGTCGAGCAGCGCCCGCCACGACGCTTCTGGATCGAGAGTGACATTCTTCAGCCGTGCCACCCTGGCGTTGTAATCGGGCGGAAAGCTGCCGCTGTAGCCATTGGTGATGGGCTTCCAGTGCGCGGCGGCGTAGTAAACGTAGCGAATCTCCCAGGCGGCGTCGCCGAAGGGGAACTCGGTGATGGCCGAACCGGCGGGTAATGCGGCCACCCGTGCGTATACCGGCGGCGCCTGTGCGGCCTTGTAGACGCGCGCGGGCGGCGTGGCTTCGTTCTGCGCCCATGTGCGGTTCATCTCCATGGGAATCGCCGCGCCCTCGGCCAGGATCGCCAGACCCACCACGCCCATCGCGGCCAGGGCCAAGGTTCCGGCCCTCCGAACCAGGGTTGCCATCCCGTAACCCGCCAGGACGGCAAGAAAGAGCCCGGCGATCATCGCGTAGCGCGCCGGGACGCGCACACCGTTGAAACCAGGCACGTACTCGTAGAGCACGCCGTACAGGCCAAAACCCGAAACCAGCGCATCGCCGGCCTTTGGCAGCGGTCCGAGCGATAGCCACATCGCCAGGACGGTAGCGGCCGCGAAGAAGGTGATCGGCGAACGCGCGGCCCTTACGACGAGCGAACGAGAGCGGGGCGACACGATTAACAACAGCGCGGCGGCGATCGCGAATTGCCAGATCAAGCGCTGGGGCGTTCGCGCGCGAACGGGCAGGCCGAACACGTCGATGTCGAACCCGCCGAAGATCACGGCACTGACCACGGCAATCAACTGCGTGACGACGGCTACGGCCAGCAGTGAGATCAAGATGCGACGCCACACTGGCGGCGTCGGGCCCCTCGACGCCTCCCGCTCGGTGCCAGGCCGGTTCGCATCGGTCGTCAGTAAAGCCCCGATCGCGATCGCCGCCAGGATCCACGGCACGAAGCCCAGGAACGTTTCCCCTTCGCCATGTGGGTAGTATCGAAGCGCGTTGCCGAACAGCCTCAAGTTCTCCGACGCCGTGACATACGACCAGACGTTTGCCGAATACAACACCACTTCTCCGAATGAGCGCTCGAATCCGAACTGCTGCTGGGCCTGCGTGTAGGGCAACAAGAATGGCAGCGTGAGCGCCAGCGTGACGAACGCGGCGAAGGCCAGCCCGGTCCAGATGCGCAGGTCGGCCAGTTTGTTCGCTGCCCACATGCGATGAATCACGAACAACGGTGCGAACGGCGCGAAGTAGAGCAAGTAGTAGCCGCACGACCAGTTCTGCAGGACCAGTGCGGCGGTACCGAAGACCAGGGCGCCGTATGCAGGGGTCGGGGATCGGGGATCGGGGATCGGGGATCGGGGATCAGGGATCAGGGATCGGGGATCAGGGATCGGGGTGACAAACCGGTTCAGCCCCCACAACGCGAACGGCATCCACTGCGAGCTCATCACCTGCACGTGCGGTACCGATGCAATTCGGTAGGGAAGGAAACCGTAGACCAACCCGGCGATGAACGCGGCGCGACGGTCGCCCGTGAGGTCGTAAACAAGCAAATAGGTGCCGAACGCCGACAGCGCGAACGTCGAGATGAACAACAGGTTGTAGCAAAGGATGATGTTGCCGGTGAGCCAGTAGATCGGAAGAATCTGCAGCACCTGCCCGAACAAATGTTCCGACAGTGACAACGCCAGCGGTGAGGGGTGAAAGATGTTGCCGTCCCAGAACTGCGCCCAGCCCAAGGCACCGGTCAGCAGTTGGGGCACATGATGAGCGCCCCAGGCCAGGATCCACATGTTGAGAAGCGAGTCGCCGAGGTCGCCCGGTACGTCGCTGCCGAGGCCGAGCGCCAGCGGCCAGGTGAGCACGAGGGAAATTACGGAATACGTAAGAAACGCGAAAAGTGAAGCAGGTTGACTTTTACTCAACCCGGTCCCTGTCCGCCAGCACCAGCTCCTCGAACAGCACTTGCAAAATCGCCGCGGTGGGCACCGCAAGCAGCGCGCCGACGAAACCGAGCAGGGCGCTGCCGATCACCAGCGACGCAATGACGGTGACGGCGCT
>JANMUX010000425.1:0-1793 GCA_031392125.1 Acidobacteriota bacterium
GATCGGTGTCTCTCGATCAATTGCGTGGGATCGTCGATGCACTTGATGTCGAAACCGACCAGCGCACCGATCTCTTCACCATGATCGAGTCGCGCCTGCTCGAGAGCCGCTTGCAGGCCCTGATGATTCCGAACAGCAAGCCGGTAGACGTTCCAGTCGGCTCGGGTTTCGGGTTCCGACCCGATCCCTTCTCCGGAGTCAATGCGCTGCATGCCGGCCTTGATTTCCCCGGCCCGGTGGGAACGCCTGTCATGGCGGCAGCGGGCGGGGTGGTCCTGTTGACCGAACAACACCCGCAGTACGGCCAGGTCATCGAACTCGATCATGGGCAAAACTTGGTGACACGCTACGCCCACAATTCCAAGATGCTGGTGAAGACCGGCGATATCGTCAAACGCGCCCAGAAGATCGCCGAAGTCGGCACCAGCGGCCGCTCCACTGGGCCCCATCTTCATTTCGAAGTCCGCTTGGACGGCGTGCCGCAGGACCCGGCCAAGTTCCTCGCCAGCGGAGGGGCCACGTCGCCCGCGGCCATCGCCGCGGCTTCCAAGCTCAGCCGCAATGAGGCGGCGCGCAGGGAAGCGCGCGCCAGTGTTCCCAAAGTGACTGCGCCAAGACCCACGCCGGCGACGGCCGTCGTCACCAGCCGGAGCGAACCCATCGCAGCAGAACCCACGGCCGCGCGAGCTCCAAGCGGCAACGCAGAAGCGCCCTCCGGCGCGCTCTCGGGCGAACCCTGATATTGCCCGGTACCGGCCCAGTCTGTGGGCGAGCGCAGCTGGACCGCGGCCCCTATGTGGGCGAGTGGCGGGTGCTAAAATTTTGCGCTCCTGCAGCCGAACAACAATCGCTACCGGCTGATCAGCCAAAGCTTCACGCGGCTGACACGCGGTCTGGCGCACTCCAGCTGTCGTCTGGACGGTTGCGCGCGGCCGGTGGCCGAACAACGCGCACTCCATTCGAATTCACGGACACGGACACCGACGCCGCATGTTGCCCAAGCTTCTCACTTCCATCTTCGGTAGCCGCAATGAGCGCCTGCTCAAACAATACCGGCGTGTCGTCGAACAGATCAATGCATTTGAAGGTCGCCTCGAGGCGCTCGACGATGAAGCGCTGAAGGCCAAGACCGACGAGTTGCGCGGGCGCTTCAACCAGGGCGAAACGCTCGATCAACTTCTCCCCGAGGCGTACGCCACGGTCCGCGAAGCGAGCAAACGAGCGCTCAAGATGCGCCACTTCGACGTGCAGATGAAAGGCGGCATCGCGCTGCACAACGGCAAGATCGCCGAGATGCGCACCGGCGAGGGCAAGACCCTCGTGGCGACATTGCCGGTCTACCTGAATGCACTCACGGGCAAGGGCGTGCACGTCGTCACCGTCAATGACTACCTGGCACGGCGAGACGCCGAATGGATGGGGCGCCTGTACGGCTTCCTCGGTCTCACCGTAGGCGTGAACCTGCCGCAGATGTCGCGTGAAGAAAAGCAGGCCGCCTACGCCGCCGACGTCACCTATGGCACCAACAACGAATTCGGCTTCGACTACCTGCGCGACAACATGGTCCAGGACACCGCCGACCGCGTGGCGCGCGGGCTGGCGTACGCGATCGTCGACGAGGTGGACTCGATCCTGATCGACGAAGCGCGCACACCGCTCATCATCAGTGGCCAGGCCGAGGATCACACCGAGCTCTACGTGCGCATCAATGCGGTGGTGCCGCAGTTGAAGAAGCAGATCGGCGAACTCGACCTGCGCACCGGCGAGGGCGTGATCGAGCCGGGCGACTTCAC
>JANMUX010000464.1:0-7771 GCA_031392125.1 Acidobacteriota bacterium
AGCCCTGCAGGCGTATGTCACCGAGATTGGCCAGGATCTCGCGCGAAAGTCTCATCGTCCCAACCTGCCCTGGACCTTTACCGTGGTCGACAGTCCCGCGATCAACGCGTTCGCGCTGCCGGGCGGCTACGTGTATCTCACGCGCGGCATTCTGGCGTATCTGGACGACGAGTCCGAGCTGGCCGGGGTGCTCGGCCACGAGATTGGCCACGTCACCGCGCGCCATGCGGCGCAGGCCTACACGCGCCAGGCGCAGGCCAACCTCGGCCTCACCATTCTCAGCATCTTCGTGCCGAGCACGCGGCCGTTCACGGACCTGGGAGCGACCGGCCTGAGTGTGCTGTTCCTGAAGCATGGCCGCGATGCCGAGCTCGAGGCCGATCGGCTGGGCGTCGAGTACGGGTCGAGCGCCGGATGGGATCCCACCGGCGTGCCGCGCTTTCTTGCCACGCTGGCGCGCGTCGACGCGCTCAGCGAAGACGGTGTGCCCAACTGGCTGGCGACGCATCCCAATCCGGGTTCGCGAGTCGGCCAGGCCGAGCCGGTGGTTGGGAAGTTCGCCTCGGCGACCGCCACCAAGCGCAATCGCGACCAGTATCTCGATCGGATTGGCGGAATGGTCTACGGCGACAATCCTGAGGACGGAATTGTCCGCGGCAATGTCTTTCTGCATCCGGCACTGCGGTTCGGCGTCACCTTTCCCGAAGGTTGGGACGTGATCAATTCGCCCGAGGCCGTGATGGCGCGCGAGCCTGGCACCGAGCACTACATGGTGTTGCAGGAAGTGGAGGCCACCCTTCGCCAAGGCTACGGGCGTCAGTCAGGGCGATCGGTCGGTGACGTTGCCGTCGCCGCCATGCGACAGGCCGGCTACACGGTCGTCGATGGACGCATCGAACAAATCAACGGCCAGCAGGCGCATGTTGGCCTCTATCGCGGCTCGGCGAAGGGGGCCGGCAAGGTGCTGATGCGCGCGGCGCACATTGCCGTGGGCCAGCAGATGTATGTGATCGCCGGCTTTGCGCCAGAGGCGGAATTCACGCTCGTCGACCGTGACGTCTTGCCGTCGCTGCAGTCGTTTCGCAGCCTCACCGCGGCTGAAGCGTCGCGAGTGAACCCGAACCGGGTCGATTTCTATGTCGTGCAGGCCGGCGACTCGTGGCAATCGATCTCGGTCCGGCAGGGCAAGAACATCGTGAATGCGGCGACGCTGGCGATCATGAACGATCGCGAGGTCAGCGTGCAGCCGCAGCCGGGCGATCGCGTCAAGATTGTTATCGCAGGCTGATCGAGGCACGGCATAAGATCGGCGAATGCCGCCGGCCCGCAAGCGCAGAACCATCTGGCGGATGCTCCTGCGCGGGGCCATCGCGGTACTGGCGGCTGGCTTCGCCTATCTCGCTTACACCTACCTCACGCTGCCCGACGTGCGCGGGCTGGCCACCACCAACCCCGCCACCACCGCGTTCATGGAGTTGCGGATCCGCGAGGCCGCCGCTGCCGATCGCGGTAAATTCCAGATTCGCCACCGCTGGGTGCCCTACAACCAGATCTCAGCGAACCTGCGGCGGGCGGTGATCGTTACCGAAGACGCGGCCTTTTACGATCACGACGGCATCGACCTGACCGAACTCAAGGCCTCGCTCGAAAAGAACTGGGAAGAAGGGCAGTTTCTGCGCGGCGGCAGCACCATCACGCAGCAACTCGCCAAGAACCTGTACTTGTCGCCGTCGCGCAACCCTATGCGGAAGGTCAAGGAGCTGCTGATTGCCCGCCGGCTGGAAGCGGCGCTCACCAAGCGGCGCATCTTTGAGATCTACCTGAACATGATCGAGTGGGGCGACGGCATTTTTGGCTGCGAGGCGGCCGCGCGCGCCTACTTCGGCGGGCCGTGTGCGTCGTTGAGTGTGGATCAGGCGGCGTTGCTGGCCGGCGCCATCATCAACCCGCGCGAGCACAGTCCCGCCAGGCCGACGCGCCGCCTGTTGCGCCGTCAACAAATCATCGTGCGCCGCATGGGGATCAAGGAGACACCGCCACCGGCGGTGGCGCCGACACCGGCAGTGATGCCGACGCCAACGCCCGTGGATCAAACCGCGCCTGAACCGCCGCCACCGCCGCCGGTGCCCAAGCCGTTTCCCGTGCCACCAGGTAACGGCAGTCCGCCGCGGTCCTAGCCGACGCGCTTGGCGCCGACGAAACGGCTCGCCCAGTAACTGGCGCCGAGGTTCTCGACCCGAACCACGCCACGCTCACTGGGGGCGTGAATGAACTGATCGCCGCCAATCATGATGCCGACGTGCGACGCGCCAGGCGCGACCGTGCTGAAGAACACCAGGTCGCCGGCTTCGAGGCGATCGCGCTCCACCGTCTTGCCGACCTGGAACTGTTCGCGCACCGCGCGCGGCATGGGCACGCCGTGTTGCTGATAGACGTAGCGGACGAAGCCGCTGCAGTCGAAGCCATTGGGGTCGATGCCGCCATTGCGGTATGGCGCGCCTCGCAGCGAAAGCGCGGTGCTCGACAAGGCATAGCCGTCGGTCGAGGCACCAGCCGGAATGCCGCTGACCGCGGGCACACCGGGGCGCCCCGGCACCACGATCGGCGGGACGTCAACGGGTGGAATCGCTGCGTCGACCGGTGCCGGCACGGCGACCACTCCGCCGCTGCCCGGCATGGGAAAAGGTTGCGGCGTGTGGACCATGCCGCCCGAACTGGCGCAGCCGGTCACCAAGAGCGCCATGACGGTGGCGACAACGATCGTGACCCGTCCGCCGTAGCCTTGGCGCAGGTGGACCATCATCTACAGCTTATCGGCGCTCGTGCCAGGTTGTGTAGCCGCACGCGATTCATGGCACAATATTGCGTACATGGAGCAGACGCTCCTTCTCAACGCTACCTACGAGCCGCTGAAAGTCGTCAACTGGCAGAAGGCGGTGACGTTGTGGTGCCAGGGCAAGGTCGAGATCATCGCGCATCACGACCGTGAAGTCCGCGCGGTCTCGTTCGCCTTCAAACTCCCTTCCGTCATCCGCTTGTTACGTTACGTTCGCATCAAGAAGCGATTCGACTACGTGCCGTTTTCGCGCGCCAACATCTACGCGCGTGACGAATACACCTGCCAATACTGCGCGGAAGTGTTCCCGACACAAGAGCTCACCTTCGATCACGTGGTACCGGTGTCGCAGGGCGGCCGCAAGGACTGGGAGAATATCGTCACCTGCTGTGTCACCTGTAACCGGCGCAAGGGTGGACGCACGCCAGACGAGGCGCGGATGCGCATGGTGCGGCCGGCCAGGCGGCCGATGTCGGCGCCTGCCATTCGCATCACCATCGGTCTTCGCAGCGCGCCCGAAAGCTGGCGGGACTACTTGTACTGGAACCTCGAACTGGACGACACCTAGTGTGGCGTTGGTCGAAAGTGATTAGCCGTTGGCCGCTCTGACCAGCCTCGAGCCGGTTCGCGTGGTCGAAGGCGGCCGGCTCTGGCTGCGCGGCGACGCATTCCCCTCCCCCGAATCGACCGCCGACCTGGTGACCATGGGTGGCCTGCCGGCGCGCCTGGCATTCGCCTCGCCCGATCGGCTGGCGGTGATCGTGCCGAGCGGACTAGACGGCGGCAGCACACCAGTCAAAGTGGCCTGGGTGCCGGGCGCCACGTTATACGCGCGGGTCGGCGCACTGCTGGCGACTGGACTGCACCAGGTGGACAACCCGGTGTTAGGTCCCGACGGCGCGCTCTACGTCACCTACAGCGGCTCCCGCGGACAGGAAGCCGCGGTCTCGGTGTTTCGCATCCCGCCCGGCGGCGGCGCTCGCGAGCCGTTCGTGCATGGACTCGTCAACCCCACTTCGATGGTGGTCGGCCCCGACGGTCATCTCTACGTCTCGAGCCGGTTCGAGGGCCGTGTCTACCGGGTGTTCGACGATGGGCGCTACGAGGTGATGGCGTCCGACCTGGGTGTGACCTGCGGGCTTGCGTTCGACGCCGAGGGCGCGCTCTATGTCGGCGATCGCGGCGGCACCATCTTTCGCATCCAGCCGAGCGGCCGCACCGAAACTTTCGCGACCGTGCCGGCGAGCGTGGCGGCGTTTCACCTGGCCATGTCGCCCGATGGTCACCTTTACGTCTCGGCACCCACGCTCGCGTCCTACGATTCGGTGCGTCGCATCAGTCCAAATGGCGCGGTTGACACTTTGGCCATGCCGTTTGGCCGGCCTCAGGGGCTTGCGTTCGACGCCGCGGGCACGCTGCACGTGGTGGAAGCGTTGGCCGGCGCGAGCGGCGTGTTTGCCTTGCGGCCGGGGGCCGCGCCCGAGCTGATCGTTGCCGGCGCGGGGCTGGTGGGTCTGGCGTTCGGCCCCGCCGGGCAGCTGGCCGTGGCATCGAACGAATCGGTTTACGAGTTTCCCGCCGACGTCGCTGCGACCGCATGACCCTGGTGCTCGTGCTGCTGGTCGCGCTGGCCGGATTGTCGCTTGGTCTTCGCACCACCTCTGTGCTGATGGATGCCGCCGCGCATCCTCTCGATCGCCTGTCGTTATCGGTGCTCGCCGGCGCGCTCTGGACGGCGCTGGTGTTCGAAGTCTCCACCAGCTATCGCGCGTTCGATTTCGGCCTGGGCCTGATGCTGTCGCTGTCACCGGTCGGGCTCTTCGACCTGACCAAGTGGTGGTTCCGCTCGCGCGGCCGCCGCGAAGGTTGGCTTCGCCCGGGTGTTGCGCCGGCCTGGCTGTTGGCGCTCCGCTGGCTGTTCTTGATGGCGTTGGCGGCGTCTGTTATTGCGGCGCCCTCGCTGTCTTGACCCCGATCCCCGATCCCAGATCCCTGATCCCAGATCCCATCATCTGATAACATGCTATGATGACGCATGCGAACGATCGTCGATTTGCCTGCGGAACAGGTCGAATCCCTGGATGAATGGTGTCGCCGCGAGGGGGTGTCGAGGGCCGAGGCCGTGCGCCAGGCGGTGTCGGCGCACCTGCGTAAACACCATACCAGTGGCGCCAGCCGAGCCTTTGGGATCTGGCGCGATATGGCTGAAGACGGGTTGGCCTATCAGGAGCGACTGCGGAGCGAGTGGGATGAACGGGACCGCGGCGGGTCATGAAAGCGCTCTTCGACACCAACATTCTGATCGACTACCTGAAGGGTGATGAGCCTGCGCAATTGGAAATGGCCCGCTACCGTCAGCCCTTGATCAGCATCGTCACCTGGATGGAAGTGCTCGCCGGCGTTCGCAGTGACGACGAGGGAGATGTGGTCGAGATGTTTCTCCGCGACTTCCGCGTGGTCGACGTAACCCGCGCCATCGCGAGAGACGCCGTCGCCATTCGTCAGACTGCGCGTATTCGCCTGCCCGACGCCCTGATTTGGGCGTCGGCCCGCCACGAGTCCGCATTACTGGTGACGCGCAACACCAAGGATTTTCCTGAAGACGAGCCGGGCATTCGCATTCCGTATCGGGCCTAGTTTTTGCCGACGCTGGCGGCTTCGCTACTTCGGCCGCCCATCCTGATTCGCAAGCACCCAGCTCGCCTGGTGTACGAGCCGCGCGACCCGCTCCATTTTCTCGTAGTTGATCTTCTCGGGCCGGTCGTACTGAGTGTGGTAATCGGGATGTAAGCCCGTGTGAAACCACAGCGCCGGCACGCCGTTCTGCAGGAACGGCCACTGGTCGCTGCGCCGCAGCAGATTCGAGCTGTTGTTGTCGTAGCGCAGCTTGAGCTCGAGGCCGATCCCGACCGTCGCGCGGTTGGTGCGCTCGATGGTGGCGCTCAGCTCCGGATGACGGCTGTAGCCCAGAATGTTGACCGCGTTACGATTCGATTCCGCGGTCTGCACCTCGAGCCCGTTGAAACGCGGACCGCCGCCGACCTGCACTTCTTCGTTGCGGCCGATCATGTCCATGTTCAGCACGGCAACCGTACGGTCGAGCGGAAACGTCGGCTGCTCTGTGTACGCCCAGGCACCGAGCAGCGGCCCGCGCTCTTCAGAACCCCAGCACGCAAACAGCACCGAGCGCCGCGGCCGTCGCCCGGCCGCCGCTGCCATTGCATAGGCGTCGGCGATCTCGATCAACGCGACCGTCCCCGACCCGTCATCATCCGCGCCGTTGTAAATGACCGCGCCATCGGCGCCTTCGTGGTCGTAGTGCGCCGAGACGATCACCACTTCGTCCTTCAGCTTGGGGTCAGCGCCTTCGATGAAGGCCAGCACGTTGCGATCGGGCACGATGTGGCGGTTCACCGAGGTCGCCAGCGTCGCCGTGACGCCCGCGAGCGTGATCGCCGTGAATCCGCGTTCGGTCTCTGCGGCCTTCGCCAGTTCGAGCAGCGATCGTCCTGACCCGCGGACCATCTGTTCCGCAAGGGCGGGGGAGACCTGGCCCACCGGAATGTGCACGCGGTCGGCCCAGCTGGCGAGCGTGAAGCGATCGATGCGCGGCGCCTGCGCCGGCCAGAATGCCCGCGCCTGGGCCTCGAAGTTCGCGGCGCCAGGATGGTTGTGAACATCGGCGACGAACAGCACGCCGGCCGCACCCTTGTCCTGCGCCGCCAATGCTTTCTTGATTGCGACCGCCGCTTCGGCCGTGACGACGCCGTCGAAGGGACTGTTGGGATCGCGCTCGCCCGGCTCGTGCTCGAGAATCAGCGCGATGCGTCCCTTCACCCGATCGCCGTAATCGTCGTAGCCAAGCTTCGGCTCGTGGATTCCGAAGCCCGCGTAAACCACCGGCGCCTGCACCGAGCCGCTGGCGCTGAACCGCTGCGGGTAGAAATCCTGTTCGGGCTTCAGCTCCAGCGTGGTCCCGCCAGGCAACGATACCGTCAGCGCGTTGCGTGTGCCGAGAGTTGCGACCATCAACTGCGTGGTCTGCACGAACGACCCGTTGGGGGCGCCGGGCCTGAGGCCCGCGCGTTCGAAGCGCGACCGCACGAATTCCGCGGCCAGCGCATTTTCAGGCGTGCCCACCAACCGCCCCTTGAAGCTGTCGCCGGCCAGGAAATACAGGTCGGCCTTCAGGTCGGCGATGCGGATCGAGTCGTTGAACGGTGCTGCAGCCTGTGCCGTCAACACGGCGGCAAACGCCGCGCAGAAAAGAAGCGAGAGGGCTTGTCGCATGCGACAACATACTCCAATGGTCGCCCCGGTCCCTGATCCCTGATCCCTGATCCCTGATCCCTGATCCCTGATTCCCGATCCCCGCTAGAATGCAGGCGTCCATGGCTCAACTGTTCAAGCGAAAACCGATCGCCGACCTGGTCATCGATGAAAACGATCCGCGGGCGCTCAAACGCGTGCTGGGCGCCGGCGACCTCATCATGCTCGCGATCGGCGCCGTGATCGGCGCCGGCATCTTCGGCGCGATTGGCACCGCCGCCGCCGGACAGGTGGCGCCTGACGGCACGGTCATCCGCTACGCCGCCGGACCGGCCCTGATCTTCTCGTTCATCCTGCTCGGCGGCGCCTGCGCGCTGGCCGCGCTCTGCTACGCGGAACTGGCCGCGATGATTCCGCAGGCGGGAAGCGCCTATGCCTACTCGTACGCGACGCTCGGCGAGCTGGTGGCGTGGATCATCGGCTGGGACCTGATGCTCGAATACGCCGTCGGCAACGTGGCTGTCGCCATCTCGTGGGGCGACTACTTCAACACGCTGGTGCGCGGCGTCGGCGTCGACCTGCCGGTGTGGTTGACCACTGGGTATCGCACGGCTCTACTCAGCTCAAATCCCGACGTCGCCGGCTTGATGACCACCGCGCCGCAGG
>JANMUX010000476.1:0-13795 GCA_031392125.1 Acidobacteriota bacterium
CAGGTTGGCGAGCACGACCTGGGCCGCCTCCGGTGGCGATGACCGGAAGTCAGACACCCGGAACTCGAGGGTGTCGGGCAGCGTGTTCATGCGCGCGCTGGTTTCTGCGGATTGAATCGCATCGACGTCGACGTCGATGCCCGTGACCCGGCGTGCGCCGCTCAACGCCGCAGCCATGGTCAGCACGCCCGATCCAGTGCCCAGGTCGAGCACGGTCAGATCCGAGACATCAAGCTCAGACAACAGCCGCAGGCACATCCGCGTCGTGGCATGGTGTCCCGTGCCGAAGCCCATCGATGGCTCGATCACAATCACGGTTGCGTCCACATCGTCTGGCGGCATGTCCCATGGCGGCGCGATGATGAAGCGGCCGGCGTGGACCATGGTCAGCGCTTTCTGCGAGCGCGCGGCCCAGTCTTCGTCAGGAAGATCGACGGACTCGATGGCAAGATGGGGCAGTGCCGCCTGGATGGCGTCGGCCGCCAACCGGCGCTCGTCGGCGTCGTTGAAGCAGACGTTCCAATGCAGCGGGGTCGGCGGCGGATCGGGAATCGGCGGATAAGTCGGATCCCACAGACCGCCGGGCGGCAGCGGCCGCTCGGCGAGATCGTGGATTGCCACCGGCGAGAAGTCGGTGAGCACGGCCGAGACGATGTCTTCGCTGTCGTCAACGGCAGCGGCGCGCAGGATCAGCGCCGGCCAGCTGCGGCTAGCCAAAGATGTCTTTGACCTTGCTGAAGATGCCGCGGTCGTCTTCGTCGCGGGCGCTGGGCTTGACCTTTTGTTCGGGCAGTGTCGCCGCCAGTTGCTCCAGCAGCTTTTTCTGATCCTTCGACAGCTTCTTCGGCGTCACGGCCTGCACCGTTACCAGGATGTCGCCGTGTCCGCGGCCCGACACGTCGGGCATGCCCTTGCCGCGCAGGCGGAACGTCGCGCCGGTCTGGGTGCTCTCGGGAATCTTGACGGTCACGTCGCCATCGATACCTTGCACCTTGATCTCGCCACCGAGGGCGAGCGTGGTGAAAGGCAGCGGCACGCTGCAATGCAGGTCGTTGCCATCGCGCTGGAAGAACTCGTGCTCCTGGACGAAGATCACCACGTAGAGGTCGCCGGTCGGCCCACCGAGGGTGCCCGACTCGCCCTCGCCGGTCAGCCGCAGGCGCTGTCCCGTGGCGATGCCGGCGGGAATCTTCACGGTGAGCTTGCGGGTTTGTTCAACGGTTCCCGCGCCGCGGCAAGTCTGGCACGGCTTCGCGACGACCTTGCCTGCACCGCGGCACTGGCCGCAGGTGCGCGCCATCGTGAAGAAGCCTTGCTGGAACCGGACTTGTCCGGCGCCTCGGCAACCGGGGCAGGTGGTCGCTGAGGTGCCCGGCGCCGCGCCCGAGCCCTTGCAGGTATCGCAGGCCTCCTGGCGCGGAATCTGGATGTGGGTCTCGACGCCCTTGGCCGCTTGCTCGAACTTGATCTCGAGGTCGTAGCGAAGGTCGGCCCCGCGCTGTGGGCCGCCGCGTCGCGAGCCGCCGAAACCGAAGATGTCTCCCAGCCCGCCAAAGATGTCTTCGAAGCCGCTGAACTGCGAGGGGTCGAACCCCTGGGCGCCGCCACCCACGCCGGCATGACCGAAGCGATCGTAGCGGGCGCGCTTCTCGCCGTCACTGAGAATGGCGTACGCCTCGGCCGCTTCCTTGAACTTCTCTTCGGCGGCCTTGTCGCCCTGGTTGCGATCGGGATGGTACTTGAGCGCGAGCCGGCGGTAGGAGCTCTTGATTTCCTGGTCGCTCGCCGTCTTCGAGACTTCGAGCGTGTCGTAGTAGTCGCGCTTGCTCACGATGCCTTCGCAACCTTGACGATGGCAGGACGCAGCAGGCGTTCCCCTAGCTTGTAGCCCTTGGCCAGCACGGCCACCACTTCGCCGTCACGCGCGCCGGCGACTTCTTCATAAGCCACCGCCTGGTGAACGTGCGGGTCGAAGTCGGCGCCGAGCGCGTCGAGGGTGATGACGCCGCGCTTCTTGAGCAGGTCGGCGAGCTGCCGTTGAATCAATTCGAGACCGGCTTTGTACTGCTGCGCTTCAGGCGGCGCGTCGGCGGCGAGCGCGCGATCGAAATCGTCTGCGATCGCGAGGACGTCGTTCAGCACTTCCGCTGCCGCCCATTCGATCATGTCCTTGCGATCGCGGTCCACGCGCTTACGAAAATTGTCGAACTCCGCAGTCTTTCGCAGCAGGCGATCATATAAATCATCGCGCTCGCGCTTGATCGCTTCGGCGGGCGTGCCGGCATCGGGCGGATCGAGGGGACCCGCTTCGGTCGCGGGCATACCCGGTTCATTAGGATCGTTGGCTTGGTCGGTCATGGCTGGTGCAGATTTGCGGGGCACCCAGGGGTGCCGGTGTAAGTGTTAGTTCACGTCGCGTAGAACCCGAGCGACGGCAAGAGCAGCAATATCGACCACGCTGATGGCCTTGGAGTAGCGCATGCGGGTTGGACCGATCACGCCGACCGTGCCGGTGCTGCGGCCATCGAAATACGTCGCGGCAATTAAGCTGAACGGCCGCAGTTCCGGGTCGCTATGCTCGGCGCCAATCACCACGGTCAAGCCGGGGCCATCAATGTATTCGGTCAGGATGCCGACCAGCCGCTGCTTCTCTTCGACCATGCGCAACAGGCCGCGCAACGTCGCGGCTGAAATGCCGCTTGCCTGAACGACCTCTTCGAGCAGGCTCGAGGCGCCGTCAATGTAGACGGCGGTCGGCCGGTCGAGGTTTGCGAACGAGCTGCTGGCCAGCCGCAGGGCGAGGCCGAGCAACTGGTCGTATAGCGACCGTTCCTGCTTGAGACGATCGACAACACCGTCGCGAACCTCTTCGAGGGTGCGGCCGGCGAATTCCGAGTTCAGGAAGTTAGCCGCCTGCTCGAGCTCGGACGCGGTGACCGACTCGCCGATGTCCACCGTCTTCTGGGACACCTGGTTGCCACTGGCCACGACCACCACGAGAATGCGGTTGCCGCTGAGCGGCACGAATTCAATCCGCTGGAACAGCGCCCGCGCGTTGGGCGGACCAATCGCGAAGCCGACACTCTTGCTCGCTTCCGACAGCACATGAGAGGTTGACGAGAGCAGGTCGTCCATTAACGGAGCGTCGCCGGCCTCTTGACGGAGGCGCGCTTCGACCGCCGAGACATCCTTGGTCGGGCGGCGGCCTTCAATCAGCATGTCAACGTAGCACCGGTACCCGGTATCGGTGGGCACGCGGCCGGCCGAGGTATGGGGCTGCCAGACGTAACCCATTTCTTCGAGCTGGGCGAGGACGTTGCGCACGGTCGCCGACGACAGGTTGAGGCCAGCCTTCTGGGCAAGCGTCGCCGACGACACCGGTTCGCCCGTCTCGACATAGGAGCGGACCAGGGTGGCCAGAATGCGCCGCGTACGGTCTGAAAGAGCGGGGCCAGTCATTAGCAGTCTGATACGTGGACTGCTAGGAATTGTAACACTAGAAGCGCGCCCGGGCAGCCAAGGCGGCCGCCTGCACCTTGGCCTCGGCCGAAAGGCGGGCCGGATCCCACCGCGTCGGTCGGTAGTCGTCGACCAGCACCTCGCCGTCCACCACGGTGGTGCGAACGTCGGTGCCACGGGCGGAATAGACCAGGGTCGAGTAGGGATCGTGACTGGCCATGAACTGGGGACGGTCGCGGTCAACCATCAGGAAGTCGGCGCGCTTGCCGGGCTCGACGCTCCCGATCTCGTGCTCCAGCCCGAGAGCGCGGGCACCTTCACGCGTCGCCATCCACAGCGCGTCGCGCGCGGTCAGCGCGCCGGGGCCTTTGCGCACCGATTGCAGCACCGCGGCCAGTCGCATCTCTTCGAACATGTCGAGGTGGTTATTGCAGGCGGCACCGTCAGCACCGAGCGACACCGAGATGCCCTTGGCGCGCATCTCGACCACCGGGGCCAGGCCCGACCCGAGCTTCAAGTTCGAGCCGGGGCAGTGCAGCACCTTGACGTCGTGCTCGGCCATCACCGACTGCTCACGGTCATCCACCCAGACACAGTGGGCCAGGCACAGGCGCGGCGACGTCAGCCCGGTGTGGACGAGGTAGTCGATATTCGATTTCCCCGTCCGCTCCCGGATCAGCGCAATCTCGTCGCGGTTCTCGGAGGCGTGCGTGTGGACGACCAGGCCATGCTCCAGTGACAGCGCGGCGACCGCTTCTAGCAACTGTTGGGAACACGACACCGCAAAGCGCGGCGCAAACGCCGCCCGCAGGCGCCCGTTGGCGCGGCCATGCCACCGTTTGGCAATGGCGACGCTGTCATCGAGTGACTGCGTGGTCTTCTCGAGCAGCCGCGCAGGCACCGCCCGGTCCGCGTCCATCATGCACTTGCCGACCACGGCGCGCAGGCCCATCGGTTCCAGGGCCTCGAAGACCGCGTCGGTGTCGTGCACGGTTTCCATGGTCAGCACCGTCGTCGTGCCGCTCATCAGCAGCTCCGACGCTGCCTGCCGCGCGGCAGCGGCCAATGACACCGCCGTGTGGGCGGCTTCCATCGGCCACACGCGGGTCTTCAACCAATCGAGCAGCGCCAGGTCATCGGCGTAGCCCCGGAACAGCGTCTGGCACAAGTGGATATGGGTCTGGATGAAACCCGGCAGCAGGAAGGCTCCGTGCGCATCGATGATGCGATCGGCACGCTCGTCGGCTGGCACGACACCGACTGCGACGATTCGTCCATCGCGGACCAGGACGTCGCCCTCGATCACCTCGAAGGCATCATTCATGGTGACGATGGTCGCGCCACGAACGATGAGCCCAGCCGCGGGCGCCTGTGAAGCGGAGCGCCCGGTTAGCGCAGCGCCTTGAGGTTGGGGAACCATTGCAGCGAGGCGGCCTTGAGCGCCTCGGCCTTGCCACGCCTGACGGCGACGAGCTCGGCGGTAATGCTGACGGCGATCTCCTGGGGCGTCACCGCGCCCAGGTCGAGGCCAATCGGCGCGTGAATGCGGGCGAGGCGTTCAGGGTCGACGCCACCTTCGATCATCAACTGCTCGTAGAGACGCGCCACCTTGGCGCGGCTGCCGATCAGGCCCATGTAACGAAGCTCGCGTGGCGCGAGCGCGCGCAGCGCATCGAGGTCGTTGCGGTGTCCTCGCGTCACTACCACCGCGTACGCGGTACTCGGTAGGGTCGTGCGGGCCAGCCACGCTGGAATGTCGTCGACCACCACCGATGCCGCAAACGGAAAGCGCTCGGCATTGGCGAACGCGGCCCGGTCGTCGATGACATGCACGCCGAAGCCGGCCTCGTGCGCCATCTTCGCCAGGTAATAGCCGACGTGCCCGGCGCCGAAGATGTAGACGGCCGGCGACGCTTCGATGGGCTCGATGAACACCTCCATCTGCCCGCCGCACACCAGGCCGGTCTCTTCCGCGAAATCGTCGTTGAGGTCGTACTTCACGGTGGTGGGCTTGCGGGTTGCGAGCACCTGGCGCGCCTTGCCGATCGCGTCGTGCTCGTAACAGCCGCCGCCGACGGTGCCAACAATGCGCCCGTCGCCGAACACCAGCATCTTGGCCCCGACGCGCTGCGGCGTCGAGCCATTCGACGAGACGATCGTGACGAGCGCCGCTTCTTCGCCACGCGAGAGCGCTTCGCCGAGCGCCGCAAACACCTCGTGGTTCATGTCAGATGATTGTAATCGGGAACCGGGAGTCGGGAACCGGGAGTCGGGAGTCGGGAAATTATTGGAAGCGGTGCAGCTCGCAGCTAGCGAGCGGCTCGGTGCCCGAGAGAAAGGCTTCGTTGGTGACCCGTGGGCAGGTCGGGGTGGCAATCTTGCCGGTGTCGCGATCGACCTCAACGAAACTGACTCCGCCCGGTGCCGGGAAGCCCACGTTCGGGTGGCCGGCCAACGCCTTCATCATGAACGACGTCCAGATCGGCAGTGCCGCCTGTGACCCGCTAATCCCGAGGGGCTGGTTGTCGTCGAGCCCGACCCACACCACGGTCAGCAACTCGGGGGTGAAGCCGACAAACCACGCATCCCGCAGGTCGTTGGTCGTGCCCGACTTGCCGGCGGCATCGAGTGTGAAGCCCATGCCACGCGCGCTGGCGCCGGTGCCTTCGTTCAGCACGCTCCGCATCATGTGCGTGACCAGGAACGCCGCCGACGGCCGGGCTACCGCCGGCCCGGCCTGGACCTTGGGCTTCGCATCTTTCTCACCACTGTGCACGCTGATGATGGCGCGCAGCTTCTTGATGGTGCCGTTGTTCGGGAACACCGTGTATGCCTCGGCCACTTCGAGCGGCGTCAGTTCGACGACGCCCAGTGCGACCGAGGGATAGGGCTTCACCTGGTCCTGCTCGCCGATCTTGGTCTTGCGCCACAGCGCGACGACTTTGTCGTAGCCGGTCTGCTCGGCGACCTTGACGGTGGCGATGTTGCGCGACATAGCCAGGGCGCGCCGCAGCGTGATGCCGCCGTCGTATTCGCCGTCGTAATTCCTGGGCGACCACTGCTGGTTGTCAAAATTCCACGTCGTCGGTTCGTCGAACACGATTGTGGCCGGCGTGATGTCGCCGGTCCCCTCGTTCGCGGCCTTCTCGAAGGCGGCCAGGTAGACGAATGGCTTGAAGGTCGAACCCATCTGGCGGCGGGCGTTGGCGGCGCGATTGAACTGCGACTGGTTGTAGGAGCGTCCGCCGATGAACGACAGGATCTCGCCGGTGCGAGGATCGATCGCGACCAGGGCGGCCTGGGCGACGCGGCGCGGCCCGCGCTTGCGGCGGGCGAGCACGGCATCGACCTTGGCAATGCCCTCGCGAATGGCTTCTTGCGCGTGGCGTTGAAGGTTCAGGTCGAGCGTGGTGTAGATGTCGAGCGCGCCTGGCTGCGACGTCACACCGGGAAACGACTCGTCGAGCGCCGAGCCGAGGTAGTCGACGAAATAGGGCGCCTCGTTGTCGACGGCCCGCGAGACCACGTTGATCGGTTCCCGGGTGGCGCGCGCTGCCGCGTCGGGCGTGATGTAGTCGCCGTCAGCCATCGCGCGCAGCACCACGTTACGGCGGTCGCGGGCGCGCTCGGGATTGTTGAAGGGCGAGTGGAAGAACGGCGACTGGATGACGCCGGCGATCACCGCCGCCTCGCCAAGCGTCAGGTTGCGCACGTCCTTGCTGAAGAAGATCTTCGACGCCTCGGCGACGCCGTGTAGTGCGAACGACCCACGGTGACCAAGGTAGACGTCGTTCAGGTAGAGTTCGAGGATCTCGTCCTTGGTCGCCTTGGTCTCGAGAATCATCGCCATGAACTGTTCGAGCACCTTGCGGCGCCACGAGCGCTGGCGGGTCTGCTGCTCAATGGCCATTTCGTCAGTCAGGAAGAAGTTGCGCGCCAGTTGCTGCGTGATGGTGCTGGCGCCTGACAGGTAGGCCTTGTCGCCGAACAGGTTGCTCATCAACGCGCCCACCATGCGAATGGGATCGACGCCGGGGTGGTAATAGAAGCGCCGATCTTCAATCGCGAGCACCGCCTCCTGCATGCGCGCCGGAATGGCGTCGAGCGCAACACGCCGTCGCTTCTCACGCGTGCCGGTCATCAGGCCGGTCAGTAGCGGCGCGTCGAGCGTGACGCGATCGATGGCTTTGGACCCGACCTGCAGCTTGGCAATGCGCTGGGCGACGGGAGGTGGTGGCGCGGCCTTCTTCTTGACGACCGGCGGCTCGGGAAACGACACCACGAGCGGCTTGCCGGATTGATCGCCGCTGCGAGAGATCAGCACGACGGTGTATTTGTCGATCGCGAATTCGCCCGGCCGCTCGACCCGCGTGCGTTGCGCGTAGCCGACGTCGTTGAGGCGCGCGACCAGTTCGCTCTGGGTCAGGTTCTGGCCGGTTTGCAACGTGAGTGGGCGGCCGAACACGCGGGGCACGGCGCGGTCGCGCTCGCCGTGCAGGCGGGCGTCGATCATGCGGCCATACGAGACGTAGAGATAGGAGAGCGACCCGATCGCGACCAGCGCGGTCACGCCAAGGCCAATCAGGATGTGACGACGGTACGGCGCGAGCCAGCGCGGCCACCGCAGCCGGGCAAGTCGCAGGCGCCAGCCGGATTTTTTCGCTTTCTTCCTCAAATCGTCAGGACCCAGTGGTGGCCCATCTCGAGCGGCAGCTCGTCGATCAGCCGGTCCACCAGGGCGGGTCCGTAGCGGTTCAGGAACCACACGAACCCGACTTCACGTTCCTGCGGGTGGCCCTGCGGGAAGGTAAGGGCCTGCGCGCGCTGGAACTGGCGGCGCAGCGTCTCGTCACGTCGCTTCGCTGCCTGAATCACCTTGTTGTGCAGTGACTGCACTTCGTGCTGGAGCTTGCCGAGCGTCGACTTGACCGTGCCTTCGAGCGTCGGGTCGATCTGCGGTACGGCCGCGGCCACCGCGGCCATCCGTTCGTCGATCGCCGCGCTGGCTGCCGCGAGCGATTGCTCCACCGTCGGCGGCAGCTGGCTTTGCAGCAGCTGGTTCAGTGCGGCCTCGTCTTGTGCGCGTAGCGCCGTGAGCGGTAGCTCGTACTTGTTGAGGAAGCGGACGGTGGCCGAATCAGCCAGGGTGGCCGTGGCGCGCTGGTACATCAGCGGCATGGGTACGCCGAAGTGGGCGTAGACGTCCTTGAGCTGGCCGAGGTACGCCAGTTCGTTCGGCCCGGCGACGTAACAGATGGTTGGGAACACGGTGTCCTGAACGATCGGCCGCAGCAACACGTTGGGGCTGAAGTGTTCGGGATGCTGCTTTGCCTCGTCCACTAGTTGCGGCAGGCTCATCTTGTGTTCGCCGATGTAGGCCTGGTTGCCGTCAACCCGCACTGGAGCGCGTTCGGCATTGAGGTGAAACAGCGAGACCGTGCCGTCAGCCAGCGTGGCCTGGGCGTGGTAGCCCTTCGCGACCAGCGCATCGCCGGCCCGAGCGGCAATGCGTGCGGTGTTACCGGGTTGGCTAACTTCGGTCACAAACACGTCGCGCGCCAGAACCTTGGCGGCGGCGTCAGACGAGTCGTACACCACGAGACCGTGCGGCCCCAGCACTTCTTCGATCCACTTGCCGAAGGCGGTCGCCATTCCCGTTCCTGGCGCGTAGGCCTTGCGCAGCGACTCGATGATGCCGGCCTTGAACTCCGAGTCGGGGAGGGCGGCGTCGAGCTGTGCGATGGCGTTGGTGATGTCAGCCGAGAGCGACAGCCTGGCAATCGGAAGGTGGCCGGCGCCCTCGAGATCGGCGAGGCGAATGGACGTGGGCGACAGTTCGGTGTCGAGCACCGAACAGCCGCTCACTTCCGGCCAGTCGTGGTCTTCGGCGTCAATCCAGAACACCGGGACGACCTGCACCTTGTGCTCGCGTTCGACCTTGGCCGCCAGCTTCATGGCGGTCAGCGCCTTGAGCAGCGTGAACAGCGGGCCGCCGAACAACCCAGCCTGCTGCCCGGTAATGACGACGCGGGTGGCTGGGTCGGCCAGACGCGCTGCCGCGGTTCGTGACGCCGGGGGCGCGCCGCGCAGCTCTTGCTGGGCGGCAAGAATGCGCGCAAGCTCCGCCGGTTGCCGCGAGTAGCTCTGCGAACGCTGGATCGTATCGGCCCAGGCAGCTGGTGTGGCGGGATCGCCGGCGAAGAACGGCGCGACGTTCGCGTACGCGAACGCGTAGTCGGACGCCAACCGCCGAATCCACGGGAATGTGCGAATGTCGACCGCCAACGAGGCGGAGACGGGCGAGACGTCGGAAGGCACCGCCCCGTACTGTCTCAAACGGTCACCAACACTGTCAACCGTTGGTGATAACATTGCGATTCGACAAATGGAAGAAAAGGCTCACCGAGGTTCGATGAGCAGACTCGGTATTTGGTTACAGACGTAGTGGACGGCGACTCCCTCGAAGCGGCCTTGCGCGACTACGGTCCCGCGGCGATTGAAGACCTGTTGCCGCGCCTTCGGGTGATCGCCGAAGTGCTGGACCAGGCACACGCCGCAGGGCGGGTCCACGGCTCTCTCCATCCCCGAAATATTTTTATCGACGCGGACAGCACGCGCGTTGCCGGCCTTGATGCCGGCACCGATGACGCCCCGCCGTCGATTCGCCCGCCGTACACCGCGCCCGAAGTTGCCGGCGGTGGCGAGCCGGGTCCGGCGTCTGACCAGTTTGCTCTCGCCGCCATCGCCTTCGAGTGGATGTCCGGGCGCCGCATTTCAGGGCCGGCGCTGCGTCCCGTCGAGGTGCGCACGATGCCAGGCGTGGATCGCGGCGCGATGTCGGCCGCGTTTACCCGCGCCCTGTCGACCGAACCCGTCAATCGCTTTGCCTCGTGCTCCGCGTTCCACCGTGCGCTGACCGCTGCGGTCATTCCGGCGCTGCCGCTCGGCACGGCCGATAAAGACGACGACTTTGACACGGCGTTTTTGCCCGAGTCGGCGCCAATCGAAAGCGACGAGATCGCGCCGGTTGCCTTCGCGCCGGTCGATTTGCCGCCGGCCGAAGTACCCGACCTCGTGATCGGAGAGACGCGGTTCACTGAGTTCGAGCCGAAGATCACGCCGCCGGCCGAGCCGCTGACGTCGTGGCAGCCAAGCGGCGCCTTCACGCCCCCGCCGACGCAAGCCGACCGATTTAGTGGCGGCATGTTGATCGCGGCCGCCCTGGTGGGCATGGTGGTTGGCTTCGCGGCCGGTTACATGGCGCGGCCCAGAGCGTTGCAGACCGGGCCGCCCGCGCAAACCATGGCGACGCCGTCGAACGGGACCGACGCTGCCGTCTCGCCAACAGCACCAGCACCTTCGGCACCCACCCAGGCACCTAAAGTAGCCGAGGCACCCGAGGCTCCTGGCTCTAAGGCGCCCCAGGCACCGACAAACATCGGCCGTTTGCTCGTTCGCTCGACCCCGAGCGGCGCGAGTGTCGAGGTTGACGGCGTGGCGCGCGGCGTCACACCGCTGGCCCTTCGCGACCTCGCACTCGGCTCGCGTACCATCGCGGTCGCCTCGCCTGGCTACGTGGGCGAGCAACGCCGCGTGCTGTTGACGCGCGCCCGGCCGTCGCGCTCGCTTGAAATTCGCTTGTCGGCGGCCGCCGCAGCAAGTGTGCGGCCTTCGCCGTCCGCCGCCGGCCGACCCGGCGTGATTTCGCCAAGGCCTGCGGCTTCGGGAGCGGGCGCCGGCGGCTCGGGCACACCCGCGCCGTCAGGGCAGCGGCCGGTGGTTGCCACTGGCAGCATGCTGATCGAATCCCGGCCGTCCGGGGCTGCCGTCGCGGTCGACGGCCAGCCGAGAGGCGTGACGCCAGTCAGCATCGATGCGCTGGCGCCGGGTGACTATCGCGTCACCATCTCGCTCGCGGGGTATCGGGATTTTGCCACCACGGTGCGCGTGGTGGCCGGCGAGCGCACACGTGCCGCCGCTTCGTTGAGCGTACAGGAGTAGGGATGAACGCGATTCTGGCATTGGAAAATGGCACCTGGTTTCAGGGTGTTTCGGTGGGCGCCGCGGGTGAGACGACCGGCGAGGTGGTGTTCAATACCAGCATGACCGGTTACCAGGAGATCCTCACGGATCCGTCCTACGCCGGACAAATCGTCACCATGACGGCGCCGCAGATCGGCAACTACGGCGTGGCCGGTGCCGACAGCGAGTCGGAGAAGCCCCAGGTGGCCGGGTTCGTGATGCGCGATGCGTCGCCGGTGTCGAGCAACTGGCGCGCGACCGGCACCCTGCGCGACTACTTGATCCGGCACAACATCGTCGCCATCGGCGACATCGACACGCGCGCGTTGACCAAGGCGCTGCGGTCGGCCGGCGTCATGCGCGGCGTGATCGCCACGGGATCGTCAGATCCCGCCAAGCTCGTTGAGCGCGCCCGCCGCATCCCGCTCATGGAAGGCAGCGACCTGGTGAAAGACGTCACCACCGCCGAGGCCTACGATTTCGAGACCTCGCTCGCCGATGCCGTGACCGACGCCAGCTTCGGCGTCGAGCCGCTGCGGCGTGCCAAGCGTCCACTGAAGGTGGCGGCCTACGACTACGGCATCAAGACCAACATCTTGCGACGGCTGGCCGCGCACGGCTGCCAGGTGCGCGTGTTTCCCGCGTCAACGCCTGCGGCAGAAGTCATGGCGTGGAATCCTGACGGCATCTTTCTCAGCAACGGCCCGGGCGACCCGGCGGCGGTCACTTATGCGATCGACAACGTCAAGCAGCTGATCGACGCCGACGTGCCGATGTTCGGCATCTGCCTTGGTCATCAGCTGATGGGCCTGGCGATGGGCGCCAAGACCTTCAAGCTGAAGTTCGGTCATCGCGGCGGCAACCATCCGGTCAAGCAGCTCGATACCGGTGCGATCGAGATCACGTCGCAGAACCACGGCTTCTCAGTGGACCCCGACACGCTGCCGGCCACCGCGCGCGTGACGCACCTGAACCTGTACGACGGCACCATCGAGGGCTTGCGCCACATCAACAAGCCGATTTTCTCGGTGCAGTACCATCCGGAGGCGTCGCCCGGCCCCCACGATGCCGACTATCTGTTCCAGGAATTCCTCGACGAAATGGAAAAGAAATAAGTGCCGAAACGTACTGATATCAAGCGCGTGTTGGTGATCGGGTCCGGCCCGATTGTCATCGGGCAAGCGTGCGAGTTCGACTACTCGGGCACGCAGGCCTGCAAGGCATTGCGCGAAGAAGGCCTCGAGGTCATTCTCGTCAACAGCAACCCGGCGACGATCATGACCGACCCGGAGCTGGCGGATCGCACCTACGTGGAACCGCTGACGCCGGATGCGCTCGAGAAAATCATCCAGCGCGAGAAACCCGACGCGATCCTGCCGACCGTGGGCGGCCAGACCGCGCTCAATCTCGCGGTGCAGCTCGATGAACTCGGTATTCTCAAGAAGTACAACGTCGCGCTGATCGGCGCGTCGATTCCCGCCATCAAGGTTGCTGAAGACCGTTTGCTGTTCCGCGATGCGATGAAGGAGATCGGCATCGACGTGCCCGACAGCGGCGTGGCCAAGACGCTGGAAGAGGCGCTCGCGATCGTTGAACGGACCGGATTCCCGGCGATCATTCGTCCCTCATTCACCATGGGCGGCGTCGGCGGTGGCATTGCCTACAACCTCGAAGAATTCAAGGAGATTGCCGGTCGCGGCCTGCACCTGAGCCCGGTTCACGAGATCCTCGTCGAGACCTCGGTCATCGGCTGGAAGGAATTCGAACTCGAGGTAATGAGGGACGCGGCCGACAACTTCGTCGTCATCTGCTCGATCGAGAACATCGATCCCATGGGCGTGCACACCGGCGATAGCATCACCGTCGCGCCGGCGCTGACGCTGACCGACAAGGAATACCAGCGGATGCGCGACGCGTCGATGGCCGTGATCCGCGAAATCGGCGTCGAAACCGGCGGCTCGAATATCCAGTTCGCCATCCATCCTCAGACGGGCCGCATGGTCATCGTCGAGATGAATCCGCGCGTTAGCCGGTCGAGCGCCCTGGCGTCCAAGGCGACCGGCTTTCCGATCGCCAAGATCGCCGCCAAGCTGGCCGTGGGCTATCGGCTGCACGAACTGCCGAACGACATCACGCGCGAGACGATGGCCTGCTTCGAGCCGACCATCGACTACGTTGTGACCAAGATTCCGCGATGGACATTCGAAAAATTCCCCGAGGCCGACGAAACACTGACCACACAGATGAAGAGCGTCGGCGAGGGCATGAGCATCGGCCGCACCTTCCGCGAGTCGCTGCAAAAAGGCATTCGGTC
>JANMUX010000500.1:0-1836 GCA_031392125.1 Acidobacteriota bacterium
ATCGAGAAGCTTGGCATTGATCTCCAGCGAGAACGGGTAGAGCAGATCGTCTGAGTCGAGGAAGGTCAGGTAGGTTCCGGTCGCATGCCGCATGCCGACATTTCGCGCGTGAGCAACGCCGCCATTGGCTGTCTTTACGTAACGAATTCGATCGCCGTACTTGCGGATGTGTGCGCCGGTGTCATCGGTCGAGCCGTCGTCGACAACGATAATTTCGGCCGCAGGAAGAGTTTGGTTCAAGACCGAATTGATTGCGTCGCATACCAGGCGGGCGCGGTTGTAAGTCGGTATCACGACCGTAACTGCCGCCTCGCTCACGACACCCTCCGGGACGCCGCCTGGTCGAGCCAACAGTCGCCGAGCATGTTCAAGATGTTATGGTCGCGGCGACGCGATCAACGATGGTGCGGATCGTTGCCGGCGCGGACGCCGACGGCTGGTGACGAATGAAATGGTGGTGGACGAGCTGGGTCGACAAGATCCCGACCACCGCCATGTTGTCGGCGTTCGAGAACTGCCCGGCGGATGCGCGCGATTCGCACTTGGCCAGCAGCCGGCCGACCGCTTCGGGCTCGAAGCAACCGGCCTCGCGGATCGCCTGGGGACTGGCCACTTCACTGATCCATTCACGGCCTTCGGGGGTGGCAAACGACAAGGCATCGGGAGCGCGGTAGGGCTGCTTTGGCCGCTCCAGGATTTCCTTCGGCACAAGGTCTCGCGCAGCGCGCTTGAGGACGTGCTTTTCGTCGAGTACACGCAACTTGTAGGAGGACGGCAGCGATTCGGCGAGCGCGACGACGCGGCGATCGAGGAACGGGAAGCGCCCTTCGACCGAGTGCGCCATCAGCATGCGGTCGCCCTGTGACGACAGCAGGTATCCGGACAGCAGTGTCTGCACCTCGAGAAACTGGTCCTGGGCGAGCGAGCTCCAGCGCCCGAATTCCGGTGGCAGCCGGTCCAGTAGGGCCTGCCGTGCGTCGGTGGCGGCCAGCCTCGCTCGCAGGTCAGGAGAGAACAGCCGTTTCAGGGCGCCCGTGCTGGTCCACCGGGGGTCGTGGCCAAAGCCTGGCTCGTGCCGCCGTTCGAGGGTGCGTCCGAAGAACTGACGGGCGATCGCCTGCTGCGAAACGGGCGACCGCTCGAGATACGGGTACAGGCGCTCGAGCAGTCGCGGCCGCCACGTTGAGTCCGGCTGAGCGGCCCAGAATCTTCGCACCTTGGCCTCGCGGAACAAGTCGTAGCCGGCAAACATCTCGTCGGCGCCTTCGCCGGTCAGCACGACCTTGATGCCGGTGTCGTGTACCAGCTTCGACAGCAGGAACATCGGCGCCGGCGCCGTCCGCAGAACTGGACTCTCAGTGTGGCGAATGACCTCTGGGAACACCCGGGCGATGTCGCTGCGCGACACCCGTAGGTCGCGATGCTCACTGCCGAGACGATCGGCCATCAAACGCTGAAACGGAGACTCGTCGTACTCAGCATCGTCGAAGCCTAGAGAAAACGTGTGGAACTTAGAGCCTTTCGCGCGCAGCCCCAGTGCCGCGATCAGCGAGCTGTCGAGGCCCCCAGACAGGTAACTGCCGACCGGCACGTCCGCCCGCAACATGCGGAGCCGGGTCGCCTCCTCGACAGCCGCTCGCACTTCTTGCGCTGCATCGTCGATCGATCCCTTGAATTCGAATTGCGGATCGACCGGGTAGGCCGGCTCCCACGATCGCGCGCGCCACTCTTGGCGTGGTTGGTAGACCCGGACGGAGCCGGGCTCGACCTGCTCGACGCCTTCGAACACCGTGCGCGGAGAAACCGTCGACCACAACGTGAAGACCTGGTCGAGGC
>JANMUX010000513.1:0-14370 GCA_031392125.1 Acidobacteriota bacterium
CGAACTGGCGGTTGTTCCGGGGCCGGCGCACGTCAGCGCCGTTGACCTCGATCGCGACGGCGACCTCGACGTGCTGGTCGCCAGCCTCGGCGTCTTGTTTCCCAACAACGCGCCGATTGGCGCCGTGGTGGTGCTCGAGAACACCGGCCGGCAGCAGTTCACCTCGCGCGTCCTCGTCGACAAGATCGCGCGGGTGTCTGATGTCGAGGCCGGCGACCTCGATGGCGACGGCGACCTCGACCTGGCCGTCGCGCAGTTCGGCTATGACCAGGGCGAAACGCGCTGGCTCGAGAACAAGGGCGACTGGCAGTTCGACAGCCACGTGATCCACAGTCTCTCGGGCGGCATCAACGCGGTAGTGGCCGACGCCGATGCCGACGGCGACCTCGACATCGTGTCGCTCATCAGCCAGGAGTGGGAAGAGATCTACGTCCTCACCAACGACGGCCGGGGCCGCTTCACACCGGTGCGGGTGTTCGGCGCCGCCAACGAAGACTTCGGCTCCAGCTGGATCACCGTCGTCGATCTGGATCGCGATGGCGACGTCGATATTCTTTATAGCAATGGCGACGCCTTCGACTACGCTCCGCCGAAAGGCCGCAACTGGAACGGCGTGCAGTGGCTCGAGAACACCGGGTCGTTGCGGTTCGCGTATCACCGGATTGCCGATTACCCAGGCGCGTCGAGTCCACAAGCTGCCGATCTCGACGGCGACAGCGACCTCGACATCGTCGTCGTGAGCGCCTACAACGACTGGGCCAAGCCGACATCGCAGAGCCTGGTCTGGCTGCAGAACGATGGGCGCATGTCGTTCACGATGCGCGATCTCGCCAACGCCCCGACTCATCTGCTCACACTGGCCGTGGGCGACTTGAACGCGGATGGCCGGCCCGACTTGGCCACCGGTGGCGCGCATGTCAGCTGGCCCTATGATCGGCTCTCGCGTTTGATGACCTGGACGAACCAGTGGCCCGGCGCAAACACGCAAGGACGCTAACCGGCGGGTCACCGCCGGTCGCAGTAACCTCCGGCCACCGGTCGGGCTCCGCTCGAACAGCGCTGATCGTGGCGGGTACCGTCCTCATCGCGGGAGCGGTCGCGTGGCTTCTGTCGGCAGTCTTGATTAACCGGGCCGTCGCCGGGCGCCTGCCTCGGCTTGCCAATCCAGTCGCCGACACCACATTGGTAGCCAATGCGATTACTGCGGCCGATGCCGCTGCGAGGCGGTGGCCAACCGCCGCCTCGGTTGCTGCACTGGCGATGGCGTACCACGCCAGCCTGCGTCCCGGTGAGGCCATGCAGGTCTACGCCCTCGCAGCCACATTGGATCCGACCGATTGGCGGTGGGCGTACTATCGCGGGTTGCTGCTCGAGGAACGTGGCGATCAAGTGGGCGCCAGTGCATCGTTTGCCACGGTCACACGACTCGCGCCAGACCACGGCCTGGCACACTTTCACCTGGCGGAGATTGCCTTCAAGGCCGGCCGTCTTGAAGAGGCGCGAACCCAGTATCTGGCCGCGCAGGCCGCTGGCGTGAAGGATGTACCGCCGCCCGTGGCTGAGCTCCCAGCACGCCGAGGATTTCCGCTGAACGCGTATGCGAGTCTCGGACTCGCACGTGTGCAACTCGAACGCGGCGACCGTCAAGCGGGTCGTGAGCAGTTGACCGCGATCGTGCGCGCGCACCCAGAGTTCGGGTCGGCCCACGCCTTGCTGCGGCGCCTGGCCGACGATGGCCGAGCGAGCACCGCCGACGATGGCCGCGCCTACGTACCGCCGACTGACCCGTGGCTCGACGCCGTGCTAACGCGCTCGTGGCATACCGACCTGCTGCTGAAGCACGCGGCCATCGCTGGCCGAACCGGGCAGGTGGCGTGGCGCGAGTGGCTGGTGAAGCGAGCCCTGCAAGCGAGTCCGGGAAGCCTCGACGTGCTGCTGGAGGCCGCCGCTACCGCCCGGGCCTCGAACCGACTGGTAGAGGCCCTGGAGTTTCTTCGCCAGGCCGAGGCGGCGGCGCCCGACGACCATCACACCCTCGTCGAGCAGGGGCGCACGCTCTCGGACCTCGGCCGGCTCGCCGAGGCTGAGACGGTCCTGCGTCGTGCCACGCGCGTACGCGACGCGGCGGCCGAGTACAACCTGGCCACCGTGCTCGATCAGCTGGATCGCTGGGAGGAAGCCCGCGAGCATTACCAGCGCGCGCTGGTCATCAACCCTTACCACGCGCGAGCGATGAACAACCTCGGGATTGGTTTCAGCCGCCGCGGGGATCCAGCGACGGCGGTAACCCTGTACCGGCGAGCCATCGCGGTCGCGCCCGAGGTCCCCGACTTCTACAACAACCTGAGCGTCGCTCTGGGCGCCATGGGCCAGCTGCGCGAAGCCCTTGCCGCAACCGACCTCGCCCTGAGCCTGGATCCCTCCGCGGTTGACGCCCACAATAATCGCGGTATCGCCCTCGCAAAGCTCGGGCGGCATGACGAGGCACGCGCAGCCTTTGAAACCGCAATACGCCTGGCCCCGGGCCACCCCGACGCAAGGCGAAACCTGGCAGCCATCGATGGCCGGCCCTGACCCTATCACCAGGTCCGTCCCCGGCTTGATCGGCGCGGCGCCATGCAGGGAAGGGCTCGTCAGGGCTTTTTCATCAACACACCCTGACCGGTCGGCAGGGTGAAGATCGCTGCCCCGGCGAGTTCGGCCACCGCATCGTAGCGAGAAGCGAAGTCCTGCAGTCCGTAGTCATCGATCACAATCACGCCGCAAGGGTCCAGGTTCGCGACGAGATACGGTAGCGAGGCCAGTTCAGCCTCCTCGTTTCCACTCGTCAGGTGGACGAACGCGAGTCCGTTGGGAAGGGCGAGCGGGAACGCTCCAGGGATCGCCTTCAAGTGCAGTCGTACTGCGGGATCGCCAGCGAACAGGTCACGCACAAAAGCCGGGTCCTTGCAGTAACCAGCTTCCTCGAGATCAACAAGGGGAACCACGAGGTGATACGTCCGCCCTGTTCCTTTGACGGTCAGTTCGTACAGCACTTTCGACATCACCGCGTACGAGACACCGACCGTCAGGTAATCGCCGCGCGTACGCCTGGCAACCTCGGCAAAAAGATACGCCTGGTAGGTTCGCAAGCGCGTGAGGTTGCCGTCACGCGGGAGCAGCGGGTCGTGAGGAAATGTCGCATCGAAGATGGCCCCGAAACGGCCGCCATGTAGAGCGGACATGTCGAATGGCGTGATGACGTCTTGATAGTTGCGCGGCGACGGCGTGGCACGAATGTGGCGTCCCAGCCGCCACAGCAGTGGCGGCGTCAGGCTCTTCAGAATCTTGGCAAGATGCACAGGTCGCTCAAGGTTTCGCCGATTGCTTGCGGGCACGTTGGTCGCGAAAAAACTGGACTTGCCACGTCTGGACGTTTCGATTGTGTTCGTCCAGCGTTGATGCGAACACGTGCGTGCCGTCGTTGCGGCTGACGAAGTAGAGATAGTCCACTGCCGCCGGCTTCACGGTCGCGGCGAGCGATGCCCGACCCGCGGAAGCAATCGGGCCGGGCGGCAAGCCGGCGTACCGATAGGTGTTGTAGGGCGAATCGAACTGCAAGTCGTCTCTCGACAGATTGCCGTCGTACTGACCGGCCTTCTCCAGTGCGTAGATCACTGTCGGGTCGGCCTGCATCCCCATCTTTATGCGCAGGCGATTGCGATACACCGCGGCGACCAGCGGCCGCTCGTCGCCGCTCGCGGTTTCCTTCTCGACCAGCGAGGCGAGGGTCACGATCTGTCGAACCGTCAGGCCGTCGGCTGCCGCCGACGTCCGCAGCCCTTCGTCAAAGGCCTTCTTGAAGCCCGCAACCATTTGCGCCACGACTTCAGACGCCGGCGTACGACGCGCCAGCGCGTAAGTTTCGGGAAACAGGTAACCCTCGAGGTCTCGCGCTGCTGGATCGAGGTCGTGTATGAGCGCCGCATTCTGGGCAGCCTTGGTGAACTCCGCCGCCTGCCCGAAGCCGCGCTCTTCGAACACGTGCGCCATCTCGGTGATCGTCAGGCCTTCGCGGAAGGTGAGCATCCGCTTGTAGACATCACCGCGCGCGATCTTGCCGACAACGTCGAGGGCGGTCATCGGCGCGTCGAAGCGGTACTCCCCCGCCTTCAGTTCGCGGGCGCGCCCGCTCAAAAGCACCGCGGCGCGAAACGTCCATGCATCTTGGACCACGCCGGCCTGGACCAGGCGGCCGCCAATGCCGGCGGGACCAATGCCCGGAGGTATGTCGACAAAGGTTTCGGACTCACTGGCGCCGCGATAGGGCGCCTGCACTCGCGAGTACACCCACCAGCCGGCGCCGCCGGCTGCGACGGCCACCACCACCACCAGCAGGCCGAGTCTTCTGATCCATCTCACCATGTGTCGAAGCCGTCAGTCGCCGGCCGCGGCCGGCCGTCGAGATAGTCCTGCAAAATGATCGCGGCCGCCGCCGCATCCAGCTTGGCTTTGCGCTTGCGCCAGTCTTTTTCGTCGACCGCGAGACGCGATTCGGCCTCAACACTCGAGAGGCGTTCGTCCTGGAGGACGACCGGCACGGTCACCTTGGATTCGAGCGTCCGCGCGAAGGTCTCGACGATTGGGGTCTGCTTGTTTGGTGTGCCGTCGAGCCGGCGCGGCCAGCCCACGACGACCGCCTCGAGCCCATCGGCGTCCTGCAGCAACACCGCGACCTCGGCCACGATCAGGCGCATGGTTTCAGCTTCCGACGGCGGACGCTGCAGCAGTCGCCAGGGCGATGCCAGGGTTGCCGTCGCGTCGCTCAGCGCGAGTCCGATGCGACGCGCGCCATAGTCGATGCCCAGGACCCGCACGCGGCCAGTATAATTCGCAACACAACATGAGGGTTGGGGCTTGAGGCTTGGAACCTGGATGCGCAGTGCGGTAGTGGTGTTGGCCACGGCGACGGCCGCGGCGCAATCGCCGGCCGACACGGCCAAGGCCGTTGCCACCAGGGCGGCGGCGCGTATTCGTGCGCTGCAGGCCGAGGCGGATCGGTTGGCATCACAGGCACGCACGGTGTTTGGCGACCTGCGGAAGCTCGAGCTCGAACGCGAGATCTCGCAGCAACAGGTCGCGAGCACGGAAGCCGAGCTTGCCCGCGTCACGCTTGCACAACGCCAGGCCACCGCGCGCCTGAAGACCCTTGAAGCCACGCGCATCGCCCAGACGCCGGGCGTCAACGAACGCCTGGTTGAACTTTCCAAGCGTGGACGCGGCGGTTACGTGCAACTGCTGATGGCCTCCGACGACATCCGCGCCTTCGGGCGGCTAAGCCGAGGCGTCGCCGCGGTGGCCGAGCTCGACCGCGTGCGAGTTGAAACCCATCGCCGCACCCTGGCGGCCGAACGCGCCGCGCTTGCCGCCGTCGACCAGGAGCGCACCGCGGCCGAAGGACTACAGAAGGAAGCCCGCCGCGCGCGCGCCGCCCTCGATGCGGCCGTGGCCGGGCGCAATCGGCTCATCGACAGCCTCGACCAGCAGCGCGATCTCGCGGCACAGTACGTGAGCGAGTTGCAGGCGGCGCAACTGCAGATCGAACGGACGCTGGCCACCGCAGAGGCCTCACCTGCCGCGGCCGCCCTGCCGATTCGTCCCTTTCGCGGCGACCTGCCGTGGCCGGTCGACGGTCCGGTAGTTTCGCGCTTCGGGCGCGCATCGGCCGGCCGTTTCGGCACGGCGATCGTCCGAAATGGTATCGACGTCGCGGCCAAGGAAGGTACGTTCGCAAAGGCGGTGCACGAGGGAACGGTGGCGTTCGCTGCCCCGTTTGCGGGGTTTGGCACCCTCGTCATCGTCGATCATGGCGGCGCGGTGTTCACCTTGTATGGCCACTTGACGGAAGCCAGCGTGACCGACGGCAAGGTGGTGACGGCTGGGGACGTCGTTGGCAGGGTCGGGCTGGCGCCGGCGGGTGACGCGGCGCTGTACTTCGAGGTGCGCATCGACGGCCGCCCGGTCGATCCCCTACAATGGCTAGCGAGGCCAAAACGTTAGTACGAAGCCCCGCTAGCCCGCCGCGCGGAGCGCGGCAAGACGATGCTGTCAGATGGCTTGACGACAGGTGGCAGACAGTTAAGCCATTCAGGAGATCACGATGAAGATTCGCGGCCGGGTTCTCGTGCTGGCGGTGTCGGTTCCCGTCATCGCTTTCGCCGTCATCGGCGGCTTTCTGGGCAACAGCGCGCTCGCCCGCGAAGACAGCTATCAATACCTCCGCATTTTCGAAGACGTCGTGTCGTTGATCGCCAACAACTACGTTGAAGAGGTGAACATCGACAAGGTCATGAACGGTGCCATGCACGGGCTCGCCGATGGGCTCGATCCTGACAGCGCATATCTTGACGCCGCGCAGGTCAAGGTGCTCGACAAGGGCGATGCGGGCGGGACGGCACAAACCGGACTCGAGGTCACCCGCCAGTACTATCTGCGCGTGATTGCTTCACGCGATGGTTCCCCGGCGGCCAAGGCGGGCTTGATGCCGGGCGACTACATCCGCGCCATCGATGGCCAGTCCACGCGCGATACCACCGTCTACCAGGGCCAACGCCTGCTGCGAGGCAAGGCCGGCACGAAGGTGCGCCTCACGGTGCTGCGTGGCAACGCCGCCGAACCGCACGATGTGGAGATGGTTCGCGAAGAGCTGCCAGCTGCGCCGGTCAAGTCCCGGATCGCGGCCCCCGGGGTCGGCTACCTTCGAGTAGCGGAGTTTGGCAAGACGACACCAGACCAGCTGAAGTCTGAAATCTCTTCGCTCGTCAAGTCGGGTGCGACGCGTCTGGTGTTGGACGTGCGAGGCACCGCGTTCGGCGACACCGACGCCGGCCTGGCGGCGGCGCGGCTGTTCGTGAAGTCTGGCGTGCTGACCTACCGCCAGGATCGCGGCAAGGAAAAAGAAGCGGTCTCGGCTGTGACGGGTGACGGCAGCGTCGTGCTTGCCACCGCCGTGTTGGCCGACAACGGCACCTCCGGTGCCGCCGAGGTCTTCGCCTCAGCACTTTCTGGAAACAAGCGCGCGGCCCTCGTTGGCGAGCGAACATTTGGCCGCGCGGCCCGGCAGAAACTTGTGCGCCTGCCCGACGGCAGCGCCCTCATGCTGACCCACATGATCTATCTCACGCCGGCCAGCATCGCCATCCACGAAAAAGGACTGGTTCCCGACGTGGCGGTGGAACAGCCCGACGTCGAGTTCGGCCAGGCGCCGCCCGTGAAGGACAGCACGCTCGAAAAAGCGATTGAATCGCTTGCCGTCAAGGCCGCCGCCTGATGAACAAGCAGGATCTGATTGCGAAGATCGTCAAGGATACTGGCGCCACCAAGACTCAGGCCGCACGCATCGTCGCCGTCTTTCTCGCCACCGTCACGAAGGCGCTCAAAAAGGGCGAGGCCGTGACGTTTGTTGGTTTCGGCACCTTCAAGACGTCGCTTCGCAAAGCCCGCACGGGACGCAATCCCCTCACGGGCGGCGCCATCAGGATCCCAAAGCGCAAAGCCGTCAGGTTCTCCGCCGGCAAGGCGCTGAAAAAAGCCGTGAACTGATTGCGAAAGTAATGTGCCTCACCACGGCCACAGGCTCTGCTATACTTTTCGTTCGGCTTTGGGCCGAAATTCGCACGAGATAGGCGCGTAGCTCAGCTGGTTAGAGCGCCTCCCTGACACGGAGGAGGTCGATAGTTCGAATCTATTCGCGCCTACCAATCTCAAGATCACCAAACCGCTAGCTCACCAGATGCCGGTAACAATCACCCTTCCCGACGGTTCGACCAAGCAAGTCGAATCCGGCGCGCCCGTCAAGGCTGTCGCCGAGGCGATTTCGCCACGCCTGGCCGACGCAGCGCTTGCTGCGTTTGTCGGCGACCAGATGGTTGACCTCACGTATCCACTCACGGCCGATGCGTCGGTCCGGATTGTGACCAACAAGGGCCCTGAAGCCCTCGAACTGTATCGCCACTCCACCGCTCACCTGCTGGCCGCGGCGGTGACGGCGCTTCATCCCAAGGTGCAGTGCGGCATTGGTCCGCCGATTGACGATGGCTTTTTCTACGACTTCGTCGTCGAGCGCCCGTTCGTCCAGGAAGACCTCGAAGCGATTGAAGCAAAGATGAAGGAGCTGGCGGCGCAGGACCTGGTCTACGAACGCCAGATCTGGCCGCGGCAGGAAGCCATCGACTTTTTCACCACACGCGGCGAGCCGCTCAAGGTGCAGTTGATTGAAGAGAAGACGGCCGGCCAGCCCAACGTCTCGGTCTACACGATCAAGGACAAGGAGACGTTTCTCGACTTCTGCGTCGGACCACACGTACCCTCGACGGGCCGGCTCAAGGCGTTCAAGCTCACCACCACGAGCAACGCGTACTGGAAGGGCGACGCCCAGAACCAGCCGATGCAGCGCGTCTACGGCACCGCCTTCTTCTCGCAGAAGGAACTCGACGAGCACATGACGCGGCTCGAGGAGGCCAAGAAGCGCGACCACCGCAAGGTGGGCAAGGAACTCGGCCTGTTCGCGTTCCACCCGTTTGCGCCTGGCGCGGGCTTCTGGACCGGCAAGGGCACCACGCTTTACAACACGCTTGGCGATTACATGCGCGGCAAGCTGTTCCCCGCCGGCTACCAGGAGGTCAAGACGCCGATTGTCTACAACAAGGCGTTGTGGGAACTCTCGGGCCACTGGTCGCACTACCGCGAGAACATGTTTCTCGTGAAGTCGGCCGACGATGAAGAGATGGGCCTGAAGGCAATGAACTGCCCGGGGCACTACTTGCTGTACTCGACCGAGAAACACTCCTACAAGGAGATGCCCATCCGCTTCCACGAGCAGACGCCTCTGCATCGCAACGAAGCGTCGGGCGTGCTCGGCGGGCTCACGCGCGTGCGCCAGTTCTCGCAGGACGATGGGCACTGCTTCCTGATGGAATCGCAGATCGGGTCGGAAGTCGAGGCGCTGATCAGGCTGATCCAGGGCATCTACCAGGACTTCGGCCTGGCGTACACGGCGAAGCTGTCGACGCGGCCGGAAAAGTTTATCGGCGAGATCGCGTTGTGGGATCGTGCCGAGGGCGCGCTCAAGGAAGCGCTCGTGAAGGCCGGCCAGGAGTACACGGTCAACGCCGGCGACGGCGCATTCTACGGCCCCAAGATCGACTTCGACATCACGGACGCGATCGGCCGGAAGTGGCAATGCGGCACGATCCAGCTCGATTACGTCGCGCCCGAACGGTTCGACCTGAAATACACGGGTGCCGATAACAAGGACCATCGGCCGGTGGTCATTCACCGCGCCATCTTTGGCAGCTTCGAGCGGTTCATCGCCATTCTGATCGAGCACTTTGCGGGTGCCTTTCCCCTGTGGCTGGCGCCCATGCAAGTCGTGGTGATGCCGATTGCCGACCGTCACAACGAGTTCGCCTACGAGGTGGTCGCCCTGCTCGAGGGGGCCGGGCTGAAGGCGCGGTGCGACGACCGGGTGGAAAAGCTGAATTACAAGATTCGCGAAGCCCAGCTCGAAAAAGTGCCGTATATGCTGGTAATTGGCGACCGCGAGGCGGCCGAACGGGCCGTTTCCGTCCGCAGCAAGGCCAAAGGCGACCTTGGCGCCCGCCCTGTGGACCAGTTCCTGGCCGACGCGCTTGCCGAGATCCGGTCTAAAGCGCTATCCTAGTAATCTTTGTCGCTGGAGGAATAGCTTATCGCCTTCGATAGATCTCGCCCGACTCGTCGTGACGACCGTCTCCGCATCAACGAGCGGATTCGCGTCAGGGAAATTCGCGTAATTGACGACGCGGGGCAGCAGCTGGGCATCATGCCGCCGCCCCAGGCCCTGATTCTTGCCCGACAGAAAGGCCTCGACCTGGTGGAGATCTCCCCCACGGCCGTGCCGCCCGTCTGCCGGATCATGGACTATGGCAAGTATCAGTACCAGGAGCAGAAGCGCGCCCGAGAGGCGAAGCGGCACCAGAAGGTGATTGAGGTCAAGGAAATCAAGTTCCGTCCCAAGGTGGACGAGCATGATTACCAGTTCAAGAAGCACCACATCGAGCGTTTTATCGAGGATGGCGACAAGGTCAAGGCGACGATCTTCTTCCGTGGGCGCGAAATGGCCCACCCGGAGATTGGCCACCGGATCCTGATGCGCCTGATCAAGGACCTCGAAGACGTGGCGATGGCAGAAACGATGCCGCGGCAGGAGGGCAACCAGATGCACACCATCCTGACCGGCAAGAAGGGCGCTCCGAAGCCCGCGGTGAAGAAACCGGAAGTGGCCGAAACGGCCGCCAAGGAATAGGGACAGAAGAGAACATGGCTAAGAAGCAGAAGCTGAAGACACACCGCGGCGCGGCAAAGCGGTTCAAGAAGACGGGCACGGGCAAGATCGTTCGCAGTGCGGCGTTCAAGCGCCACATTCTGACGAGCAAGTCGACGAAGTCGAAGCGCCACGCGCGTGGTTCGAAGGTTGTCACGCCGGGCGACGCCCGGAAGATCAACCTGATGCTTCCGTACAAGTAGGGCTTAGGGTCCTAGGGGCTTAGGGTCCCAGGGCAACAGCTTCTGCAGGCCCTTAGGACCTTAAACCCTTAAGCCCTGCAAGAAACAATTTCGGCGCGTCGCGGCAGCGGTTTTGGGGCATTTTCGCTGCGACACTCAAGCGCCTGCCAGGGCACATAGTCCTGGCTCAAGTCCGGTTAATCACCGGCCCCCAATTTCGCAGCAGGACAGTCATGCCTCGCGTTAAACGCGGTACCGTACGTCGTCAGAAGCGCAAGAAGCTCTCGAAAATCACCAAGGGCTTCTTCCAGAACAAGAGCAAGCTCTACAAGTTCATGAAAGAGGCCGCCGAGAAGGCGGGCGTCTACGCGTACGTCGGTCGCAAGCGCAAGAAGCGGGATTACCGCGGCTTGTGGATCATCCGCATCAACGCTGCGGCGCGGGAAAACGGCCTCTCTTACAGCGTGTTCATGCGCGGCCTGAAAGCCGCCGGCATCGAACTCGATCGCAAGAGCCTCGCTGAACTCGCCGCCCGCGAACCGGCCGCCTTTACCAAGCTCGTCGAACAGGCCAAGGCCGCAACTCCAGCGGCCTAAACCGACAAACCTTCCACCTTCGCGCCGTGCGCTACGGTGGACAAGAAAGGTTCGTCGCCACGTGAGTACCATCGACACCGCCATCGGCCCAGAGCGGGCGCGGGAACTATTCCGCGCCGAACTGGGCGATGTACGGACCGATGCCGAACTGCAGGCGCTGCGCACCCGCTGGGTGGGCCGCAAGGGCAGTTGGGTTGCCGCGTTCATGGAAGCGCTGGCAACCGCGACGCCTGAACAGAAGAAGGCGTTCGGGCGCGGCGCCAACGAACTGAAGAAAGAGGTCGAGGCGGCGATCGCCGAGCGCGAGGCCGCGCTCGCCGCGACGCGCCGTCCGGCCAACGCCGTTGACATCACGCTGCCTGGCCGAACGTCAAGGCTCGGCCATCGCCATCCCCTCAGCCTGATCCGCGACGAAGTGGGCGCCATCTTCACGCGCCTTGGCTACCAGGTCCTCGAAGGCCCTGAGATCGAGGACGATTACCACAACTTCGAAGCGCTCAACATGCCGGAGGAACACCCGGCGCGCGACATGCAAGACACGCTCTACCTGGCCGAGCCCTTGAAGATCGGAGCAGGCCAACCGCTCACGCTGCTGCGCACGCACACGAGCGCCATGCAGATTCGCCACATGGAGAAGAACGCCCCTCCGGTGCGGCTGGTCGCCATCGGCCCGGTGTATCGCAAGGACAACCTCGACCTCACGCACACGCCGATGTTCCACCAGGTTGAAGGCCTAGTGGTTGGCAGGGGCGTGACGCTCGCGGACCTGAAGGGCACGCTTGCGGCGATGGCTGAAGCCCTGTTTGGCGCGGGCACGGGCGTGCGGTTTCGTCCCAGCTTCTTCCCGTATACAGAGCCGAGCGCCGAAGTAGATATCCAGTGCATCAAGTGCAAGGGATCGGGCTGCGCCATGTGCAAGCGCACCGGCTGGATCGAGATTCTCGGCAGCGGCATGGTGCACCCCGCGGTGTTCGAAGCCGTCGGCTACGACCCCAACGAAGTCACCGGCTTCGCCTTCGGCATGGGCGTTGAACGCGTCGCGCTGCTCAAGTGGGGTGTCGAAGACATCCGCTTGTTCTACGAGAACGACCTCCGCTTCCTGGAGCAGTTCGGGCTATGAAGGTCCTGCTCTCCTGGATTCGCGAGTTCGTTGACGCGCCCGAGTCGGCCGAAGAAATCGGCAAGCTGATGTCGGTGCGCGGCCTCGCCCTCGAAGGGCTCGAGGCACATGGTGACGATGTGGTGATGGATTTCGACGTCACCGCGAACCGTCCCGACTGCCTGTCGATGATCGGCATCGCACGCGAGATCGCGACCGCGTATCAGCGTCCGCTCCAGATGACGGGAGGGCGGGACTTTAGTCCCGCCGGCCACGAGGGCGTGATTCCAGTCACCATTGAGGCGCCCGATCTGTGCGGTCGGTACGTCGCCGCAGTTGCGGACGTAACGGTCGGACCATCACCGCAGTGGATGCAGGACCGCCTCACCGCGTGCGGCATCCGGTCGATCAGCAACGTCGTCGACATCACCAATTACGTGTTGCTCGAACTCGGGCAGCCAATGCACGCGTTCGATCTCGCCAAACTCGGCGGCGGCGCCATCGTCGTTCGCCGTGCGAAGCCCGGTGAGTCGATCAAGACGCTCGACGGCAAAACCCGCGCCCTCAAACCTGACATGCTGGTGATTGCCGATGCCGCACGCGCGCAGGCGATTGGCGGCGTGATGGGTGGCGCCGAGTCTGAAGTGTCGGCGGAAACAAAGCGCATCGTCTTCGAGGCCGCGTACTTCAAGCCGTCGTCGGTTCGCGCCACGAGCAAGGCGCTCGGCCTGAAGACCGACGCCTCGACGCGGTTCGAGCGCGGCATGGATGTCACCGCTCCCGCGCGCGCCATGGCCCGGGCGTGCCAGTTACTCGAACAAATCGGCGCCGGTAAAGCAGCAGGGCCCGTTCACGACGCCTATCCCAGTCCGCAGGCACCGGGGTCACTGGTCCTCGAGCGCGCGCGCGTGCCGGGCTTACTGGGCATGGACGTGCCAGATGCCAACATCGAGCGCATTTTTGCGTCGCTAGGATTCGTGGCGGCTCCCTCGAGCAATGGCTGGAGCGTCACGACGCCGTCGTGGCGGGTCGACATCAAGCGACCGGTGGATCTGATCGAGGAGATCGGGCGTCACCACGGCTTCGAGCATCTGCCCAGCACGTTCCCCGGGGTGCAACAAGCGCCGGCCGCCTCCGATCCGCGAATCACGCGGGATCGCCGCGTGCGCAACGGCCTGCTCGGCATGGGGTTCTCCGAGGCGATCACCTTTGCATTCATTGAAGCGGCTGCCGCCGAGCCGTTCCTTGCCAATCAGGCGGCGGTTGCGCTTGCCAATCCGCTTTCCGAGAAGTTCGCGGTCATGCGGCCGAGCCTGCTGCCCGGCTTGATCGACGCGGTGAGCCACAACCGCCGTCATGGACGCCGCGAGGTGCAACTCTTCGAGATCGGCACTCGGTTCTCGCGTGACGGCGAAACTCGCGGCGCGGCGTTCGCATGGACAGGCCTGGCAGGCGCCGACCACTGGAGCGGCGCGCGGCGCGACGTCGACTTTTTCGATATCAAGGGTGCGGTCGAACAGCTCGCCGCGGTGGGCCTTGTCTCGTTGACGTTCGCCGAGGCTGAGGTCCCCTACCTCGTCAAGGGACGTTCGGCGGCCGTTGCCGTCAATGGCATCCAGCTCGGCGTCTTTGGGCTGCTCGACTCAGGTGTGGCCGATCGCCGCGATCTGCCGTCTGGCGACGAGGTGTACGTGGCGGAGATCAATCTCGACGCGCTGACGGCGGCCGCACCGGTGGAAGCACTACGCGCGACGCCGCTGCCACGCTACCCGTCGGTCGTGCGCGACCTCTCGATTCTGGTGGACGATGCCTTGTCTGCCGGGACGGTTCGTGGCACCATTCGTTCGGCTGCGCCCAACACGCTGAGCCAGGTGAGCGAGTTCGATCGCTACCAGGGCAAGGGCATTCCCGACGGCAAGGTCAGCTTGTCGTTCCGCCTGACGTTTCAGTCGCCGGAGCGCACGCTCACCGACGAGGAAGTGCAGGCGGGCATGCAGCACATCATCGACGCGCTCACGCGCGACTTACAGGCAATTCAGAGGTAACGGATGGCGACCAAGACGACAACCCCGGGGCTCGAATCAATCGATCGCCTCGAAGAGAAAATCAAGCTGCTCGTGAACACCATCGTCCGCATCAAGGGCGAGCAGT
>JANMUX010000049.1:0-7045 GCA_031392125.1 Acidobacteriota bacterium
TAACGAAGACGGCGCAAGTGGCGCGCACCTTTACATGCCGTGGTGGCTCGACAACACCAAGCTCGACTTCCCGCGCGGATATCACATCGAACTGGGCGGCGGCCGACGGATGCCGGGCTTCGGGGTGATGGGCGCCATTCACCGCTACGGCGCAGGCAGCGGCGGTTACGGCAAGCAGTTGAAGGACGACTATCGCCGTTTCTACGGATCCACCGTCAATTTCGCCGGCCGCGGCGAGATGGTGCCCAACGCGGCGAGCTTCTGCGAAATCGACCCGTCGGTCGTCGATCGATGGGGAATTCCGGTGCTGCGCTTCCATTTCAAGTGGAGCGACCACGAATACAACCAGGTGAAGCACATGCAGGAGACCTTCCGCGCCATCATCGACGAGATGGGCGGCACGCCGCTGTCAGCGATGCCGACGCGCGAGGGCGGTTACGGCATTCTGGCAGGCGGCCGCATCATTCACGAATTGGGCGTCACCAGGATGGGCAACGATCCGTCACGGTCGGTGCTGAATCGCCACTGCCAGGCCCATGACGTGAAGAACGTGTTCGTGGCCGACGGCGGCCCCTTCGTGTCGCAGGCCGACAAGAATCCCACTTGGACTATTCTCGCGCTGGCCATGCGCACGGGTGAATTCATTGCCGAGCAGAGAAAGGCGGGAGCGATATGAAACGGCGTGACGTCCTGAAGTTGCTGCTGGCCGCACCGGCGATTGGTTTCACCTGGACCGATGCCGAGGCGCTGCAGGCTGGTACCGCGGCCCAGGCGGCGCGCGCAGCCACGGTCGCCAACCCGTTCGTGCCACAGTTTTTTACGGCCACGGAGTTCCGGCTGGTGCGGACGCTCGCGGACATCATCATCATTCCAAAAGACGAACGATCGGGAAGCGCCACCGACGCCGGCGTTCCTGAGTTCATGGATTTCATGATGATTGACCAACCCGAACGGCAGGTCGCCATGCGCGGCGGGCTGGCGTGGCTCGACGTCGCGTGCCAGCAACGGTTCGACAAGACGTTCCTGAACTGTGCCGAGGCCGAGCGGACTGCCGTGCTCGACGAGATTGCCTGGCCCGCGAAGGCGCGTCCCGAGCTAGCCCACGGAGTGGCGTTCTTCAACAGCTTCCGCGATCTCACGGCGAGCGGCTTCTGGACCACGCGCATGGGCATTGACGACCTGCAATACATGGGTAATCGATCGGTCGCGCGGTGGAATGGCTGCCCCGACGCCGCGTTGAAGAAGCTGGGAGTCAGCTACTGATGAAGGCGCTGCTCAAGGTGCTGTTGCTGGTGCCGGTGATCCTGGCAACGGCGACGGGGACGGCTCGGGCGCAAGGACCCGCCAAGAAGCGTCCGCTCGGTCCCGCGGTCAACACGACCACGCACCGCGAGTTGCTGCCGGTGGTCAGTCCCGACGGCCAGACGTTGTGGTTCATCCGCGAAGGTGTGGACAGCGCGATGGGGGATCGCGTGAACAGCGAGCTCGACGCCAACCTAAAAGTGCTCGAGGCGCAACTCGAGAAGCTGCCGCCCGAGCAGCGGAAGATGCTCGAAGACACGATTAAGCAGAGCCGAGCGGCGCAGCCCAAGGTGGCGGCCGGGGGGCCGGTGAAGCAGACGGTGTTCAAGTCCACGCGCCAGGCCGATGGCTCATGGTCGGCGGCCCAACGGCAAGCCGCACCGCTGAACAACGAGGTATCGAGCTCGGGAGTGGTGACCGCCCTGGCCGACGGCAACACGCTGCTGGTGGGCACGTGGAAGGCGGGCGACCCATTTAGCGATTTCGCCAGGAACTTCGATCCCAACGCGAACCTGTTCGACATCCTCAAGGGAGCCGCACCCGGCACCAAGCCGGCCTTGCCGCCGCTTGTGACGCCAGACCCCGCGCGCGACGACCAGAACAAGGTGATTGGCTTCAGCCGCCGCAACGGCAATGCCTGGAGTGAAGCGCCGCCCCTGAAAATCATTGGTTTCGCGCATCAGCCCGGCGTGCGCAGCGACTATTTTCTCGCTCCTAGCGGCCGCGCCTTGATTCTGTCGGTGGTCAACAGCGAGAGCCAGAATCGCAGCCGTGACCTGTTCGTATCGCTAGTGTTGCCAGACGGCCGGTGGGCCAGGCCAATCAACATACCGATCCTCAACTCGCCCCAAGAGGAGATCTCGCCGTGGCTGGCCCCAGACAACCAGACGCTCTACTTCTCCACTGGGCGGGCCGGCGGGCTGGGTGAGAACGACATCTGGATGTCGCGCCGCCTCGACGACAGTTGGCTCAAGTGGTCGCCGCCGCAGAACCTGGGTCCGGACATCAACACCAAGCAGGCCGATATGAACCTGGCGGTCGATGCGACCGGCCGCATGGCCTTCATGTCGCTCGGTGAGCGCGGCAAGGAAGACCTCTATGAGTTCGAACTGCCGGCGGCCATGCGCCCGCTGCCCGTGGCGTTCGTCTACGGCAAGGTCACCGACCCGGTCGGCAAGCCCATTCCTGCGGGCATTCTCTACGAGTTCCTGAAGAACACTCAGTTGGCAGGCCAGGCCGGCGCCAACCCGCAAGACGGCCGGTATCAAATCGCCCTGCCGATCGGCGAGGACTACGGCTTCCGTGCGTCAGCGTCAGGCCACGTCGCGATCAGCGATCGCATCGACTTGCGCCAGGCGAAGGACCAGCAGCGCTACGAGCGGAACCTGGTGCTGATCCCGATTGCTACCGGCGTGCCGATCCGGCTGAACAACATCTTCTTCGACACCGCCAAGACCGAGTTGCTACCCGAGTCGCGCGCCGAGCTCGATCGCCTGGTGACGCTGCTGCGGGAAGCACCGACCATGCGCATCGAGATCCGGGGGCACACCGATTCGATGGACGATGACGCGACGAACCAGAAGTTGTCGGATGGGCGGGCCGCGTCGGTCGTCGCCTTCCTGGCAAGGGCGGGCATTGCCGCCGGGCGCCTGCAGTGGAAAGGATTTGGCGAATCGCAGCCGACCGCGGCCAACGACACCGAGAAGAACCGGCTGCAGAACCGCCGCGTCGAATTTGTGATTCTCTCGCGGTAGGGTACCGTCATGAGCTCGCGCACCGCCACCTTGCTTTCGCGCACCGCCGTTCACCAGGGCCGCATGTTCCGGCTGGAGGTCGATCGCGTCACGCTGCCAAGCGGGCACACCATCGACATGGAGGTCGTCCGTCATCCCGGTTCGGTGGTGCTGTTACCGGTGCCCGCGCCCGGTTCGATCATCCTGATCCGGCAGTATCGATACACCATCGACCGCTGGATCTGGGAGCTGCCGGCCGGCACGCTGAAGAAGGATGAAGAGCCGTCGGTGGCCGCGGCCAGGGAGTGCGAAGAAGAGATCGGACTCGTACCGCATCGCGTGACCCGGCTCCGCGGTTATTTTCCGACGCCCGGGTTTTGTGATGAAGAGATGATTTATTGCCTTTGCGAGGATCTTCGGGTCCCCGCGCCGGACTCGACGGTGCGCAAGGACGAGGACGAAGACATAGAGCCGCGCACCTTTACCCTTGCTGAGGCCCGAGCCATGGTGGCGTCTGGCGAGATCATCGATTTGAAGACCCTGGCGGGACTGAGCCTGGTCTAGACTGCACGCCGAGACAAGGGAGATACCTGATGACCACGACTCGTTCGACTCTTCTCAGTGCCGCCATCCTGGTTGTGGCGAGCGCCAGCCTTCTGGGCCAGGCGCCGCAGGCGCCCGCCGCGCCGCCGCGGGGCGCGTCGGGTCCGCCCGAGCACGCCAAGGTCGCGCCGATTAACAACCTGCCGAATCCCTACGAAACCGTGCGCAACTTCGGCACGCTACCAGACGGCCGCAAGTGGGGATCGGTGAGCGCGATTAACGTCGACCCCGACGGCAAGCACATCTGGGCCGGCGATCGCTGCGGCGCCAACTCGTGCGCCGGATCCACCGTCAACCCAATCGTCAAACTCGACCCGAGCGGCAAGGTCGTGCAGAGCTTCGGCGCCGGAGTGATTCTCTGGCCCCACGGCATGGATGTCGACAAGCAAGGGAACGTGTGGGTCGTTGATGCGCGATCGGCCACCGCCGCCGAGTTGAAGCAGTTCCCCGATGCCCAGGGCAAGGGACACACGGTGACCAAGTTCAGCCCGCAAGGCAAGGTGCTGCTCACGCTCGGCACCCCCGGCGAAGCGGGCGATCCACCGGCAAAATTCACCGAGCCGAACGATGTGCTGATCGCGCCCGATGGCAGCATCTTCGTCGCCGAGGCGCACAACGCGCAGTTTCTCGACCAGGATGCACCCAACGCCGTTGGCCGCATCTCGAAGTTCTCGGCCGACGGCAAACACCTCAAGACGTTCGGGTCTTACGGCTACGGCCCGGGGCAGTTTCGCGGCGCGCACTCTCTGGCGATCGATTCGAAGGGACGCTTGTTCGTCGCCGATCGCGGCAATCGCCGCATCCAGATTTTCGACCAGGAGGGAAAGCACCTCGACACCTGGTACCAGTTCAGCCGCATCAGCGGGCTCTTTATCGACCGCAACGACACGCTCTACGCCATCGATTCGGAGTCGGATGACAACTACAACCCGGGCTGGCGCAAGGGGCTGCGGGTCGGCAGCGCGCGCACCGGCGAGGTGTGGTATTTCGTGCCCGAGCACGTCTCGCGCCAGGCATCGGGTATGGGCGGTTACGGATCGATGGGTGAAGGCGTCGCCGTCGACGCCGAGGGCAACGTCTACGCCGGCGAAGTCGGTCCGGTGCAGGGCATCACGAAGTTCATTCCGCGTCTCAAGCGTTGAGGTCACATATGGTCCGCCGACTTACCGGAGGTATCGCGGCTGTTTCGATGGCGCTAATGGCGCTGGTTTCGGCGCAACAGGCGCCGGCGCCCGCGGCGGTTGACGACAAGGCGTTGGCGAACGTCGAGTCCCGTCCGGGAGACTGGCTCTCGTACGGCCGCGACTACTACGAGCAGCGCTTCAGCCCGCTCGATCAGATCAACGACACCAACGCCGCCAAGCTGGGGCTGGCGTGGTCGTTCGAAACCGCGACCGAGCGCGGCCTCGAGGCGACGCCGCTCGTCATCGACGGCGTCATGTACACCACCGCTTCGTGGAGCGTGCTCTACGCCGTTGACGCCAGGACCGGACAGCAGCTCTGGAAGTTCGACCCCGAAGTGCATCGCAAGTACGACCAACTTGCGTGCTGCGATGTCGTCAACCGCGGCGCGGCGTTCTACAAGGGTCGCGTCTATCTCGGCGCCCTCGACGGACGCTTGATCGCCATCGACGCCAAGAGCGGCAAGCCGTCATGGTCGGTGACCACGGTTGACCAGAAACAGGCGTACACCAGCACGGGCGCGCCACGCATTGCGAACGGCAAGGTGATCATCGGCAACGGTGGCGCCGAGTACGGGGTGCGAGGCTACGTCTCGGCGTACGACGCGGAGACCGGCAAGTTGGCGTGGCGCTTCTACACGGTGCCCGGGGATCCGTCGAAGCCACAGGAAAACAAGGCGCTCGACAAGGCCCTCCCGACCTGGAAGGGTAACGACTGGTGGAAGTTCGGCGGCGGCGGCACGGTGTGGGATTCGATCGTCTACGACCCCGAGCTCAACCTGCTGTACGTCGGCACCGGCAACGGCGCCGCGTGGAACCGTGAGATCCGTAGTCCGGGGGGCGGCGACAACCTGTACCTCGCGTCGATCCTGGCGATCAATCCCGACAACGGCGAGCTCGTGTGGCATTACCAGACCGTACCGGGCGACACCTGGGATTACACCGCCGTGCAGCCGATGATGCTGGCCGACCTGCAGATCGGCGGACGCCAGCGCAAGGTGCTGATGCAGGCGCCGAAGAACGGGTTCTTCTACGTACTGGATCGCGCAACCGGTGAACTGCTGTCGGCGGATCCCTATGTAACCGTCAACTGGGCCTCACATGTCGACATGAAGACCGGCCGGCCGGTAGAGATTCCAGGCGCCGACTACAAGGACAAGGGCACCTACATTCGCCCGGGACCGCTTGGCGGCCATAACTGGCAGGCCATGTCGTTCAGCCCGAAAACCGGGTTGGTCTACATCCCGGCGCAGGACAACGGCCGCTACTACGAGCAGCCGACGGGGTTCGAATATAAGCCGCTCGAGTACAACCTGGGGCTCGCGCCGATCGGGCGCAACATGGACCGCTACGACGTCCCATACGCGGGGCGACTGCTCGCGTGGGATCCGATCGCCCGCAAGCCACGGTGGACCGCGGAGTACGGCTCCTACTGGAATGGCGGCACGCTGGCCACCGCCGGCAACCTGGTCTTCCAGGGCACGGCGCTCGGCGATTTCATCGCCTACGACGCGAGCACCGGCAAGCAGCTGTGGTCATCCTGGGCCACCACGGGGATCGTCGCACCGCCCATCACCTACATGATCGACGGCAAGCAGTACGTGTCGGTGATGGCGGGCTGGGGCGGCGCGTTCCCGAAGAAAACCCGCAGCTACGGGCGCCTGCTGACCTTCGCCCTGGGCGGCACCGCGGCGTTACCCGCGCGTCCGCGGCCGCGCACGGTGACAGCGATCGCCAGCAACGCGAAACCTGAAGAGATCGTGGCGGGTGGCAAGATCTTCAATACCTACTGCGCTCGCTGCCACGGTGGCGCCACCATCCTGCCCGACCTGCGGCGCTCGTCGCCGGGTGTCTATTCAGGTCTCGAGAAAATCCTGGATGGGTCGCTGGTGGAGCGAGGCATGCCTCGTTTCGCGGAACTCGACAAGAGCGCGGCGTCGGCCCTGCGCGCGTACCTGCTGGATGAGCGAAAGAAACTGAAGTAAGGCCGGGCCTGAAGGCCCGGCCTGCGGTTTACCGCGACCGGGGCGCGTGCCCCGGTCGGGTCTTTCGGCCGGTCGGGCTCGGCAAGTGAGCGCGCTTCTTCGACGGCCGGTCATTCTCGTGCACGAGCGCCAGCAGCAGCACTTCGTCGATGGTGCTCACCAGGTGAATGGTGAGACCCTTCAGCAACTCGTCGCCGAGGTCTTCCTTGACGTTCTTCTCATTCTGCTTCGGCAGGATCAC
>JANMUX010000119.1:0-25762 GCA_031392125.1 Acidobacteriota bacterium
GCCGCCCACGGGCAGTCGTTCCTAGGTTGCCACAGTGCCAGGGTGCACAACTGCATGCCGCTACCCGTCAGTGCACGGATCCAGTGCCGAGATTACTTACTACATCGGCAGCGGACAGATTGGACGTTAGCCTGACCGCTCGGCCACATGCAGGGTCATCAAGCCAAACAGCAGTGGCACCGCCCGGACGCCGGTAAAGCCGTGTGCGGTCAGACGCGCTGCGACGCCGGCCGCGCCAGGGTAGCGGCGAATCGACTCGGGGATATACCGATAGGTGTCGGGGTCGCGATGCAGGAGCCAGCCGAGAGCCGACCCAACCACAGTGAGGTACGACAGATATGCCGCCCGGATCGGTGCCCGCTCGGGACGATTGAAATCGAGTGAGAGCAGCCGTCCACCCGGCCGAAGTACACGCGCGATCTCGTCGATCGCGGCGGTGAGATCGGGCACGTTGCGCAAGCCGTATCCGGTGGTGACGAGATCGAACGCCTGCGATCGGAACGGCAAGCTGGTCATATCGCCGGTGAGAAACGTCGCGGCGCTGGATTTCTTCGCGGCGAGTTGCAGCATGCGATGGGTGATGTCCAGTCCGACGACGCGCGCGCCTTGCGCGGCAGCCGCAAACGCCAGGTCGCCAGTGCCGCAGGCCAGGTCGAGGGCCCGTTCGCCCCGCTGCACCTGCGCACGCGCGATCAGCGCGCGCTTCCAGCGCGCGTCCTGGCCGTACGACAGCACGGCGGTGATCAAATCGTAGCGATCGGCAATGGTCGTGAAGAGCTGCCGCACGTATCGGCGCTTTGCGTCTGGCGTGGCGAAGGCGTCGCGGAGCGGCACGCCCCAGTATCGCCTGGGCAGTCGCCGAAACGGCCGGCAACCTGGGGAACTAGCCGGCCAGCCAACCGCCAATGGTTTGCACGAGCAGCCAGCCGTTGAGCGCGGCGATCACGATGCCGACGACCCACGCCACCACGGTGAGCCACCTGGGATTGACGAACACGCCCATGCGTTTCGGGTCGCTCGTGAAGAGCACCAATGGAATGACGGCGAACGATAGCTGAAGACTGAGCACCACCTGGCTGAGCACCAGTAATTGGCCGATGCTGCCCTCGCCGAACCAGACGATGGTAAACAGGGCAGGGATCAAGGCGAGCAGGCGGGTCACCAAGCGGCGCAGCCACGCCGGCAAGCGGATGCGGAGGAAGCCCTCCATGACGATTTGCCCGGCCAGCGTGGCGGTCAGCGTTGAGGCCGTACCCGATGCGAGCAGCGCCAGCGCGAAGAGCGTGCTCGCACCGGCGATGCCGAGCAGCGGCGACAGCAGCAGGTAGGCATCGCGAATATCGGCGACGTCGTAGCGCCCCACCCGGTGGAAGGTGGCGGCCGCCACGACCAGAATTGCCGCGTTGACGAAGAAGGCCAACGACAGGGCGACCGACGAGTCGATCGTGGCGTACTTGATGGCCTGCCGCTTGTCGGCGTCCGACGACAGCCAGGCACGCGTCTGCACGATCGACGAGTGCAGATACAGGTTGTGGGGCATGACAGTGGCACCGAGAATGCCCATCGCGATGTAGAGCATCGAGGGATTCGTGAGAATCTCCGTGGTTGGCACCAGTCCCACCGCGACCCCGGCCCAATCGGGGCTCGACATCCAGACCTGGACGCCAAAGCAGACGGCAATGGTCGCGACCAACGTGATCACAATGGCCTCGGTGTAGCGGAAGCCCTTGCTCTGCAGCATCAACAGCAGCAGGACGTCGAGCGTGGTCAAGCAGACGCCCGCTGCCATGGGAAGTCCGAACAGCAAGTTGAGCGCCAGCGCGCTGCCGAGGAGTTCCGCCAGGTCGCACGCCACGATCGCGACCTCGCAGAGAACCCACAACACCATCGAGACGGGCCGCGAGTAATAGTCGCGGCACGCCTGCGCGAGATCTCGCCCGGTGGCCACACCCAACCGGACGCAAAGTGCCTGCAGCAGGATGGCCATCACGTTCGAAATCAGGATCACGCTGAGGAGCGCGTAGCCGAACTTCGAACCGCCGGCGATGTCGGTGGCCCAGTTGCCGGGGTCCATGTATCCGACTGAAACCAGGTAGCCGGGTCCAAGAAACGCCAGGAAGCGACGCCAGGAGCTGCCGCCGACCGGCACTGCAATCGACCGAAAGACCTCGGGAAGCGAAGGGGTCGCGACTTCAGGCTCTGGAGTAGTCATGTTGTTTTGAATAATCAAAATAATAATCTACTACTAGGCTAACAATCAACTCCGTATCGAACAACCTTTGCTAAGATGTTGCAACGAAGATGCTTCCGTCGAGTACCGTCGAAAACTACCTCAAGGCGATTTACGTTGGCGAGACCCACCTGTCGGCCGGCCAGAAGCTTGTGCCCATGGGTCAGCTGGCAGTCGCCTTGGGCATCGCCCCTGGCACCGCGACCACCATGGTGAAGGCGCTCGCGGAGTCAGACCTGGTTTTCTACGAGCCTTACAACGGCGTGCGGCTGACGGCCGCGGGCGAGAAACTGGCGGCGCGCGTGCTGCGGCGCCACCGGTTGATCGAGTTGTTCCTCGTCCAGGTCATCGGCATGAGATGGGACGAGGTTCACGACGATGCGGAACAGATGGAGCACGTGGTGTCGGACCGGCTGATTGAACGGATTGACGAAATGCTCGGCCAGCCCGAAGTCGATCCGCACGGTGACCCCATTCCCACCGCCGACGGTCAGCTTCCCCATCGCACGCTCGAGTCGTTGTTGACGTGCCCGCTTCACACGCCGGTGACCGTGGCACGGGTGACCGACCAGGATGCCGCGTTCCTTCGCTTCATCGAGAGCAACAACCTGAAACCTGGGCAGACCATTGAAGTCGAAGCGCGCGACGAGGTATCCGACAGCGTGCGGCTGAAGGGCGCCAACGACGCGCGCATGACCATTGGCGCGCGCGCCGCCTCCAAACTCCTGGTCAAGGGATAAGGTCGAGCACCGCCGCCATTTCGCGCGGGTGGTTGACGACGAAGTGCGTCGCCGGCGGCGTTCCCGCGAACTTCACGGCGCCAAACCCGTAGCGGGCGAACACGAACGGGCACGCGGCGGCAACGGCCGTCTGGGCATCGGCAGGCGAATCCCCCATCAACACGATCTGATCACCGGGGGCAAGCGCGCGCAGGGCGGCGAGGCCAGCGGGATCGGGCTTGCGGCCATACTCGCCGTCACCACCGATGATGCGGGTGAAGAAGCCACGCAAGCCGAGTGCTTCGAGCAGGCCAATCGCGGGCCCCAGCGGCTTGTTGGTCAACACCGCCAGCGGACCTCGTCTCATCGCGCGGGCCAGTTCCTCGCGAATGCCCGGATAGGCGACCGTGTGGTTCATCAGGCGCCGGTCGTAGATGCGCAGGAAGCGTTCAAGCGCACCGGGCGTCTCGGCGTCGAGACCCGACTGCGCGAGCGCGCGGCGCACCAACACCGGCGCACCCTCGCCCACCATGGTCACGACTTGAGCGACGGTCAACGGCGGCGCGCCCAGGTCTTGGACCATCTCGCTCGCCGCCTCTCCGATGTCGCGCGCAGAATCGATCAGCGTGCCGTCCAAATCAAAGACTATGATCACGTGCGTTCGATCATAGCCGCATGAATACGCTGGTCCTACTCTCGGGCGGGCTCGATAGTGCGGTGCTGGCCGCGCACGAAGCCCAGCGCACGACGGTGCTGCCGGTCTACGTCAGTGTGGGCCTGGCCTGGGAAGCCGGGGAACTCGCGATGATTGAGCAATTGCTGGCTGCTCCCGCGTTTGCCGGCAAGGTGTTGCCGCTTGCGCGCGTCGAGTTCACGATGCGCGACGTCTACCCGCCGACCCACTGGGCAATTCGCGGCGTGCCGCCAGCCTACGATACGCCCGATGAAGAGGTCTTGCTGACCGGACGAAACCTCGTGCTGCTGACGAAGGCTGCGGTGGTCGCCGCCCGCTCCAACGCCCACCGCATCGCCCTCGGGCCGCTTGCCGGCAATCCATTCCCCGATGCGCGTCCGGAGTTCTTCGCGGCGATGGCAGCCGCACTCTCGCTCGGCCTGGACCAGGAGATCGAGATCGCCACCCCGTTCCTGGGCTGGGAGAAGCGGCAGGTCATTTTGCGCGGTCTCGAGTTGGGGGTGTCGCTGGAATTAACGTTGTCCTGCATGAATCCGGCGGGTGCAGCAGGTGCGTCAAGAGCTTTACCGCGGCATTGCGGACTGTGCAGCAAGTGCCGCGAACGCCGGGACGCGTTCGTCGAAGCGGGCGTGGACGACCCCAGTAGCTACGCCACCAGCCGTCCATCCTGACGTTGGCAACCGCTAGGCCGAGGCGGTTGGCTGTGCGACAAGCAGGCGGGTCAGTTCCTTTAAGTCCGCCGGTTTCAACAACATGACTCCGCCGAGCTTTTCAACCTCTCTGCGGATCACGATGTCATCGTGGCCTGACACCACGACCAGCGCACCCTCGGGATTCTGCGATCGAAACAGCAGCGCAAGCTGAACGCCATTGAACTCGCCGACGCGAACGTCAGTAAGGAGGGCATCCGGCTGTTCGGTCAGCTGCATTCGCGCCTGCCTGAAGTCGGTGCACGCCACCACCTCGCATTCGGCCATTCTCAGGGCCATCGCGTAGACCTTGGCAACCGCCACATCGTCTTCGAGCATCAGGATTCGGGTCATGGTGTTGCTGAAAAATCAAGCAAGACCTGAGCCGCAACCCACAGAGAGATTTGACGCATGGACGGCAGTAAGTCGCCTCCGAGGCAGACTTTTAAGCAGAAGGCCTGTACAAGTTTCACGCTCCTTTTCTTGAACGGCAAATGTTACACACCCGCTGGCACTCAGACCGACACGGCGACACCTTTGCTGAACCCGGTCTCCACACGTCATTGCGGGAGCGTGACGGCGATCGACCGGCCGCGCGTGGCGCCCTCAATGGCCCCTGACGGCACCAGCACCGGTGGCGCGTCCACGCGTTGCTGTTCGCGCTCCAGCCAGTCGGCCAGGCGCGCGAACGGATCGAATCCGAGCACGCGCGGAGCATCGGCGACGAAGTTCGACAGCGCGTTGATGTCGTAGTAGTAGCGCCGGCCATCTCGGTCGTCAACGATGTACTCGACGCCACCGATCTCGATCCCCGCCGCCGCCGTGATTTGCTCGACGTCGGCGATCACGTCGGTTGGGGGCGTGAATGACTCCACGCGCAAACTGTTCTTTGGCGCATCGGCCGGGCACGCGCCCCGGTCGAGCGCGACTCCGTCGCTGGTCTGGCAGATGTCGGCGGGGCACAGGTTAAATGTCTCGCCGGTTGTGTGAACGTTGATGGCGTACAGGAACCGGCCGTCCAGCACCTCGACACGCGTGATGTGGCCACCGCGGGCGGGAATGTATTCCTGCACCAGCGCGGTCTGATCGAGCCCCAGCTCGAGTCGGCCTTCCGACGCCGCACGGTCGAGATCCTTGGGCGAGTCAAACCGGATGATGCCGGCGCCGCTGCCGCCAATGTTGGCTTTGACCACCACGGGAAACCGCAGCCCCCGGGCAGCCGCGGGCGCCTGGCTGCCGTGGTTGATCACTCGCGCGGCCGGGTATGGCAGCCCAAGCGATCGCAGTAGCGTCAGCTGCTGCGCCTTCGAGGTTTCGATTCTGAAGGCCTGGCTACCGTTGATCACGCGCACACCCAACTGTTCAAGGTGGGCGAGGTAGTTCTGCGTGTAGAGAATGCTGTGCCCCTGTCCGCGAAGGTAAGCCGATGGGCTCATGCGATTAAGGACCACGGAAAACGCTGCTTCGTCGCTGCCGTCGGCGTCGTAGTGGTGGCTGCGGGCGTCGATGCGCTGGTATCGCGTTCCCCTTCGGTCCAGCTCGGCAAACAGGGGACGGAACCAATCCTGGTGTTCATGGTAGATGCCGATGGGGCGAGCGTTCACTGACATTTGAAGCCTCCTGCGCTAAGGGATAAGGTGCGGGAGGGATTCGAACCCTCGAATAGCGGCTTTGCAGGCCGCCGCGTTTGCCACTTCGCCACCGCACCGTGACTGAAACCGATTGCGCCGGCCGGGCAGTCTGCAAACGCAAAACGGCCCGGAAAGCGCGTTGCCTTCCGGGCCGTTCTGGACTCAGGTTCGTGGACGTGAAGACTAGCGGATCACGTTCATGTGCGGAGACCGCGGCGCGGAGGCAAGGGCTCCACGACAACAACACGCGCGGTCAAACATGAAGATCACGATGTGCCGATGCTCACATGCCGATCGGCTTGGTGTCAAGGTCTACCGCTCGATTCGGATGGTGCCATCGCCGGTTCGCACCCGGAGGGTCTTGCCGCCATCGCCCATGCGGGAGCGCATGACGCGCCGGCGTTCGCGGCGTTCGTCGCTGTCCTCGCCTTGCCGGCGGTCGCCGTTATCGTTCTCGAGCAGCGGGTGCGACGATCGCACCGACCCGTCACTGGTCTCGGCATCGAGTTCGGTATTGAATGCCGACGGCAGCGTCAGGGTGACACTGCCATCACCGGTCGTGAGGTCCCAGTTCTCGGTCATGACGGTGTCGGCGTCGATTTGCGCGCTCACCGAGCCGTCGCCGGTCTTCAGGTGCAAGATGGACGGCTTCCCTTCAAAGCCAATACTCCCATCGTCGGTTTCCAGATCGAGCTTGCCGGAAACCTTGTCGAGGCGGATCGAGCCGTCGCCCGACCTCACCTGGATGTCACCCGAGAGCCGCGTCGCGGTCACGCTGCCATCCGCGGTGTTCAGCACGATCTTGCCGTCAATCGCCTCGGCCCGAATCGAACCGTCGCCGCTACGGGCGACGATGTTGGTGGCACGCGGCACGACGATGCGCAAGCGCGCGGTCGGCGAAATGTGCACTCCGATGGTGACGCCGCCATAGTCGGTGCGCGACGGACCGGTGACCTTCAGCACGATCTTGTCGCCCTGCTGGGTCGCCTCGACCTTGATCTGATCGATTAGCGATTGCTCCATGGCCCGCTTTTCGATTTCGATCTCGACCTCGGGCTTGTCCCACGAGTGGATCTCGATGGCGCCGTCGAAGGTGTCGACGTCGATTTCTGGCAAGCCGGCGACCTTGAAAGACTTGGTTTCCCGGGCCGACAAACCCTCGGTATTGAGGTTGACCTCGCAACCCGCCAGCAACGTCGACGCGATAACAAACGCGCCCACAACGGGCAGTGAGCGATGGGTCGTGAACCTCATGAGCACCTCAGGCACATAGACGAACAGGTTGCGGTCAGTGTTCCAACGCGGCGAGACCGCCCAGGTAGGTCTGCCGCACCGCCAGCAACGGCCCCAAGACGACGAGGTCGGCGGTCATGCCGGCGGCAATGGAGCCGACGTCGGAGAGTCCCAGCTCGAACGCGGGCGTTGTCGAGCACATGTGGACAGCGTCGGTCAGTGGCAAGCCGGTTTGCTCGACCAGGTTCCTGAACGCCGCGTCCATGGTCAGGATGCTGCCAGCCAAGGTGCCGTCCTCGAGCACAGCCGTTCTATCGGTGGCGATGATGGTCTGCTCGCCAAGGCGCGCCCGCGCGCCCACCGGCAGCCCGGAAGCAGCGGTGCCGTCGGTGATGGCCATCATTCTGCGTGCGCCCTTCATGCGGATCGCGAGCGCGACGAGCGCTGGATGCACGTGGAAACCATCGCAGATGATTTCCGCGGCAACCAGTTCGGTTTCGAGCACCGCGCCAACCACGCCCGGCGAACGGGATGTGCTTGGCGACATACGGTTGAACAGGTGCGTCGCGTGGCGGACGCCGGCGTCAATCGCCGCCCGCGCTTCATCGTAGGAGGCTCCGGTGTGGCCGATCGACACGCGATGTCCGGCCGCGACAAAAGCGCGAACCAGGTCGAGGCCGCCAGGTAGCTCGGGCGCCATTGTGATGATGCCCGCTGCCGCGCGATGCGCCGAGATCACTTCAAGAATCTCCGCGGCACCAAACCCGCCAGGCGCTTCACTGTGCACCCGTGGCTGCAGCGGGGGCAGCCTCAGGCACCGCCGCGGCTGCGCGCCACTCCACTCGGGGTTGATGAAGTTGCTCTCGAGATGCGCGGGCAACACGCGAGCCGAGCGCGGCGCTCGCGATAACCTCGCTGCAGTGACCGACGCCAGCAGGGCCGCAAGCCGGTTCGGTTCGCAGGCGACCGACGTCGGACAGAAGGCGGTCACTCCAAACTTCGGCAGCCGGCTCGCCACGTCGGCAACGGCGCCATCGCCGTCGAGCACGTCGATGCCCTCGACGCCGTGGACGTGCACGTCGATGAAGCCGGGAATGATCGTGTGCCCGGAATAGTCGATGCGGGCCGCACCGGCCGGTCCATCGACGACCCTGGGCTCGACCGCCTCGATCCGGCCGTCGTGAATGATGAGGGTGCCTCGCTCGACGACGCGATCCGGAAGGACCAGGTCGGCGCCGGCGAGCACTATCATGCCGGGGGGCGCGCGGCCGCGCGCGCGGCGCCAATGGCGACCGCGTCGGCGCCAAGCGTCGACAGCACAATCCGGACGCGCTCGGCCTGTGCCGGCCGCAGCCGGCGGCTGCATTCCATGCGAATTGGTTCGAGCATCATGTCGCCAGATGAGGCGATGGTGCCACCGAGCACGACCACTTCGGGATCCAGTATGGTTGCCAGGTTGGCGACCGCCATGCCGACATACTTCGCCGTGTCGCGAACCACCGAGATGCACACGCCGTCACCAGCGCGCGCCCCCTGCAAGACATCGTCGGCGGTGATGCGCGTGAAGTCGCCGTCGAGCTTGTCGGCCACCGCGGACCAATCCCCGGACTTGATGCGCCAGACCAGCCGGCGGACCAGGCCGGCGGCGCCAACTTCCGCCTCGAGGCCGCCGTATCGACGGTAGTCTTCGCGCTCCACCGGGTTGAGAGCGAGCCAGCCGACTGACCCCGCCAGTCCGTGTGCGCCGAACCACGGCTCGCCGTTGATCAGGATGCCGGCAGTGACGTGTTCGCCAATCGCGAAGGTAATGACCTGTTTCAAGCCACGAGCGGCGCCGCACCACTGCTCGGCAATCGCCGCCGCCGTGCCGGCGGCAATCGGAATGGCTTCGCGCATGCCTGGCGACACCTCGGACAACGCGGCGGCAATCTCCACGGGGACCGGATCACCGGCCTGCGGCAGCGCCACCGCGAGCGCCGACACCTTGCCGCCCGCGCCAGCAATGCCGCGCCGCGCGGCGTCACGGACGCCGTTGGCGAAGTTGGCAGTCGCCAGCGGCGCCTGTCCGCGCGACAGCACCTGTCCGCCGTCGTTGACGACGACCACGCGCGCGACGAAGTCGGAAAGGTCGACGCCGAGCGTCAGTTCAGGCATGGTCGGGTTGCCAATCAGAGTGCGCGTGCAGCTTCCGTCCGTCAAGAGGCAATGAGGCGCCGGTGAAGAGCCGATCGTCGATGCGCTGCAGCAGCGCCGAAAGCCCGCGCTCGTCAGGCGCGGCCATCACCAGCACCCCTGCGCCGAGCGCCGGTGGAAACCGATGGTCATCAAGGTAGTCGCGGTCGAGCGTGATCAGCGTCCGGCGCAGTTGGCGGGCCAACCGGTAATGCTCGGCATCACGAGCGCGACGCAGATCTGGCTGCTCCATCACGAACAGCACGTCCCAGTGCAACCGCTCGCGCATGAATCGCACCAGGCCAGAGGGGACGTTGGCATCGGCATACACCCGCGGGCGTTCGGCCACCGCTTCGGCCACCGGCCCCAGTTCCGACCAGAGTGTTCCCATGGCTTGGGCCTCAGGCTTTGGCCTTCTCGCGCTTCTTGATCTGCTTGCGTGCCTCGCGCTCGAGCTCGTTGACCAACTCGGCGCGTTTGCTGAGCAACGCCTTGCGCTTGCGGCGGCCGTTCTTGTGGCCGACGGCGTACTCACAGAACAACGGGAAGGCAATCGTCGAGTCCGCGTAGACCACGGCAGTATCGGGCAGCACGCTGGGATTGACCTTGCCCCAGCTGACCGCTTCGGCCGGCGTCGCGCCGGACAGGCCGCCCCACACCACCGAGTCGGTGGTGATCTGGATGAAGTAGTCGTTGCCACCCTTGAGAATGCCGTAGACCTCCCACAGCGTGGGCTGTCCCTGCAGATAGAAGTTCTTGGGCGAGCCGCCGCCGAGGATCACGCAGCCGTTCTTCTCGGCCGCGCGAATGATCGCGCACACCTCGTTAACGTCCTTGTTGGGATCCACCTGGAGCGTGCTGCGGTTGATCAACTCGTGGTACGCGACGTTCATGCCGATCGAGCTGTCACCCGGCGATGACGTGTAGATCGGCACGCCGTATTTTGCCGCCGACGCCACCACGGAGTATTTGGCGCAGCCGGGCCGCACCTTCAGCAGGTGCTTGCCGAGCGCTTCGTGCATCTCGGCCGACGACATCGGCCCCTCGAGGCCGCTCGAAACCAGGAAGTCGCGAATAAAGCTGTCGGTATCGAGCAGGACCTGGGCCGGGAACAGCACGTCGTAGATGCGGATGACGCCTTCTTCGTAGAGCACGCGGTCGTCGACGAACGGCGAGCCGCGCCGCAGCGTGAAGTTCAGCGCGTAGTGCAGGTCGTGATAGAGGTTGGCGCCGGTGCTGATGATGAAGTCGATCAGCCCGCGCTCCATCAACTCGATGACGCAGCCGCCCAACCCGGCCGGAGTCATGGCGCCGGCGATCGTCAGGGCGATGGTGGTGTTGTTCTGCTTGGCGAGCATCTTGTCGCCATAAATCCGGCATGCCTCGCCGAGCCGCGCCGCGTTGAAGGCCTGGAAGCCCTCGTCGATCAAGGTGCGGATGGCCGCGCTACCCTTCGGGCGGTAGTAGCGAATCGGCTTGCCTTTGAGAAACGATTTGGGCCCCTTGGGAGCGCCAGGAGAACGGTACGGCATTGCGTCTAGCGTATGCCAAAACTGCGGGCGTAGCGGACCCGTTTCAGGCACTGCTACGGGCTTTGGAGTAGCATCTGACTGTGAATGAGGGCGTCTGGATCCCGCTGGCTGGCGCGTTGGCTGCGGTCGTCGTCGCCCTCGGCCTGTTCTTCTGGTTCAAGGGCCGGCCGTTCGCCGACGGCGAGGTGTTTCGCGCCAGCCGCTGGTCAGGTGGCAACCGGCTGTTCCCGACGCAGGTGTTGATTACGCCAACTGCGGTCGTGCACTACACCCCGGAACTGGTCGGCCGAAAAGAACATTCGATTCATATGGCCCACGTGGCGTCGGTCGGCATCGATACCAACCTGTTGTTCTCAAATGTGCTTATAGAGACGACCGGTGGCACCACGCCTGTCGCCTGCCATGGACACCGCAAGGCCGACGCCATCCGCATGAAGCAGCTCATCGAACAGCACCAGACCCACTACTACCGGACCGCCGGTTCGGCCGGCGCCGAGGTGCCCCGTGGATGATCTGACGTTTGCCGCACGCCGTCACAGCTCTGGCAGCCGGGAACGGAACGAGCCGCCCGACCTCGAAACGCGCTTCAAGACGTTGGTGCAGTCGCCGCTGCGGGCGGGAATTCTGCGCTTCCTGTCGGCGCGCCCCGACGAAACGTTCGATACCGAAGTAATCATGCAGACCTTCGGGCGCATGCGGCTGGACGTTGACAACTGCATTCACGAACTGGTCGAGTTCGGCGTCATCCGCAAGCACGCCGGCGACCCGGCCACCTATGGCAGCATGCGGCCCGACGCCGAGCCGGCCGCGAAGTTGCTCGACGTTTTCCTCGAGGGCCGCGCCTATCTCGGTATCGAGGAGGCCTCGCCATCGGTGCAGCGCTTTCGCGAGATGATCGGCCGCGACGAGAAGATGCTCGCCATCTTCGAATGGATCCGTACCGCCGCCAAGTCCGACATCTCGGTGCTGATCCTGGGCCCGACCGGCTCGGGCAAGGAAGTCGTGGCGCGGATGATCCACGAGTTGTCGCGACGCGGCCCCGAGAATTTCCAGGCCGTCAACTGCGCGGCCCTGCCCGACAGCTTGTTCGAATCGGAAATCTTCGGCTACGAAAAGGGCGCCTTCACCGGCGCCCACGATCGCAAGCCCGGCCGCCTCGAACTCGCCAATGGCGGCACCTTGTTCCTGGACGAGGTGGGCGACATGTCGCTGATGGCGCAGGCCAAGCTGCTGCGCGTGCTCGAAGAGCGCCGGTTCGAACGCCTCGGCGGCAACAAGTCAATTCACGTCGACTTCCGGCTGATCTCGGCCACCAACCGGCCACTCGACATGTTCGTGCGCGAGAGCCGGTTCCGTGAGGACCTGTACTACCGGATAAATGCATTCGCGATTCGCCTGCCGTCGCTGCGCGAGCGCGCGGTGGACATCCCGGTGCTCGGCAACCGCTTCCTGGCCCGCTACTGCGCGGCCAACGGGCTGCCACTCGACGCCAAGCAGTTTTCATCGGAAGCGCAGGAACTGCTCGCGTCGTATCACTGGCCTGGCAACATTCGCGAGCTCGAGAGCACGGTGTCGCGCGCGGCGCTGTCGGCGCCGGGACGATCGATTCGCGCGGCCGACATCGAGTTCCTGCACGGTCACGCGATGCCGCGCCCCGACGAAACGTCCAATCGCCTGCCTTCGCTGCGCGACTCGGAGCGCGCGCACATCATCCGCGTGCTCGAGGCCACCGAGTGGAACAAGCTGGAAGCAGCAAAGGTTCTCGAGATTAGTCGCGGCACCCTGTACCGCAAGATTGACGAATACGGCCTGGAGCCCGCGGCCGGCTCCGGACGTAAACGTGGGCGGAGTTAGACCCAGGGACGAACGGTAGTTCATTGTGTCCTCTCATGTCCTATCAAACATGCTTGGGCCAGGCCGATTGCCGACGATAAAGCTGTGGGTGTAAAATTTGTATCTTCAAGCAAATAAAGGCCTTAACTAATCTGTCGTAATTCGAACGGTTCACCCGGCAAGAATTCCTGTTGCTGTATGACTCTATGGTCATGTATGCTCCGCAGGTCGTGAACAGATTAAGCGCCCCCCAGCGCCTTCTTAACTCGTCTCCAGGCTCGACGTGGCCGACTGCGGAAGCCACTCGAGCCAAGGCGGTTTGGGGCTCATAAGAAGATCCAGCGCACATGCGCTCTTTACCGCTCCCAGCCCGGATTTACATCGGCGCCACCGTCGCGATCGGCGCCCTGCTGGTGGTGTTGCTCGGCCCAAATGCGACTTTTGCTAGTCCGTTCCTCTTTGCTGTCCTGCTGCTAGCCTCGGCCGTCACCTCTGCCTTCAAGGTCAGCCTGCCGCTCGCCAAGAGCGGCTCGACCATGTCGGTGTCATACGCGGTGGACTTCGCCGCGCTCCTCCTCCTCGGGCCCAACGAAACGATGATCGTTGCGGTCATCAGCGCCTGGAGCCAGTGCACCTTCCGGATGAAGGTGAAAAACCCGGTCTACCGCACCGTGTTCAGCATGGCGTGCCTGGCGATCACCGTCCAGGCCGCCGGCCTCGCCTACTTGGCGCTCGGTGGCGTTCCGGGAGCGCTGTCGCACGACGTTCTGGGCCTGGCCAAGCCGCTCGTCGCCGCCGCCTCGATGTACTTCGTGTTCAATACCTGCCTGATCGCCATTGCCGTGGCGCTGGCCACGCGCCAGTCATTCGGGACGGTATGGAACCAGAACTTCCTGTGGAGTGCGCCCAGCTACTTCGTCGGCGCCGGCGCCGCCGCCCTCGCGACCTGGGCGGTGATGACCTCGGGCGTTTACGTCTACCTCGTCCTGCTGGCCGCAGCGCCGCTCTACGTCACTTATCGCAGTTACAAGGTCTACCTCGGACGCATCGACGATGAGCGCCGGCACGTCGAAGAGATGGCGGATCTTCACCTGGCGACCATCGAAGCGCTGGCGCTTGCCATCGACGCCAAGGACCAGACCACGCAGTCGCACATTCGGCGCGTCCAGGTGTATGCCACCGGCCTCGCGCGCGGCCTCGGCATGTCCGACACCGAGATCCAGGGCGTCAAGACCGCGGCGCTGCTGCACGACATCGGCAAGCTCGCGGTACCCGAGCACATCCTGTCGAAGCCGGGCCCGCTCACGCAGGAAGAGTTCCAGAAGATCCGCGTCCACCCGCAGGTCGGCGCCGAGATCATCAGCGCGGTGCCGTTTCCTTATCCGGTGGCACCGCTGATCCTGAGCCACCACGAACGGTGGGACGGCAAGGGCTATCCCCAGGGCCTCAAGGCCGAAGAGATTCCGCTCGGCGCGCGCATCCTGTCGGTGGTCGATTACTTCGACGCCCTGACGTCGGATCGCCCGTACCACAAGGCCATGACCCACGACGCGGCGCTCGCCCTGCTGCAACAGGAAGCCGGCGGGGCCCTCGACCCGGCGGTGGTCGCCATGTTCATCACGATGGAGGCGGAGATGGCGGCGGCGGCCGGCGCGATCGACACGGCCACACTGCGGCGCCTGTCCCTCGAACCTACCAACGAGCGCGGGCGCCCGGCGGTCGGGTTTCAGCCCGAATCGCCCAAGAGCAGCACCGTGTTCGAAGACATCGCGCTCGCCCACCGGGAAATCTACGCACTCTACGAGATCGCGCAGACCATGGGCACCAGCCTCGGCGTGTCAGACACGATGGCGCTGATTTCGTCGAAGCTCTCGAACCTGGTGCCGTTCTCGTCGTGCGCGCTGTTCCTGTTCGACGAAGAAGTCGACACGTTGCGTTGCCGTTTTGCGACCGGCGTGGAAGCCGAGGCGATCGGCACCATGTCCGTGCGCGCCGGCCAGGGCCTCACCGGGTGGGTGGCCCGCAACCGCCGGCCGCTCGTGAACGCGCGGCCAAGCGCAGAGTTTGAGGCCGCCGGCCTGACCGCGATGGTGACGACGCTGCAGTCGGCGCTGGTCGCGCCGCTGGTGTTCGGCGATCGGTTCATCGGCACGCTCGCGGTCTACTCGACCCAGGCCGACTTCTACACCGACGATCATCGCCGGCTGCTGGACCGCGTCAGCGAGCAGGCCTCAGCCGTGATTCACAATTCGATCGTCTTCGAACAGACGCAGGAAGATTCGCTCACGGACCCGCTCACTGGCCTGCCGAATACGCGCTTCATGTTCATGCACCTGACCAGGGAGCTCTCGCGCGCCGAGCGGCTCAAGGCGGAAGTGGCGCTGCTCGTCATGGATCTCGACAGCTTCAAGGAGATCAACGACAGCCACGGCCACCATGTCGGCGACCGCGCATTGCGTGAAGTCGCGACGGTGCTGCGCTCGGCCATCCGGCCCTACGATATCTGCGTGCGCTACGCCGGCGACGAGTTCATCGTCGTGCTGTCGGGCTGCGGCGCTGAAGAAGCCGACCTCAAGCGGCTGGAACTGCAGCGCACCGTCGACGACGTGATGTTCGAGGCGCGGCCTGGCCGGCGGTTGCCGCTCGCCATCAGCGTGGGCGCGGCCATCTACCCGAAGGATGGCGAGAGCTATGAAGCGCTGCTGGCCACGGCCGACAGCCGCATGTATCGCGACAAGGCGCGCCGCAAGCAGCGCGTCCAGGTGCAGCCGGCCGCCACCGGCACCGACGGCCTGCCCGCGCTCAACGTGCCTTTGCAGACGACGACCGCCGAGATCTCGGAGATCGACATTCAACGGGCGGGCTTCGGAGTGCTCTGATCAGCGATCGGGGATCAGGGTCAGTAATGATCCGTGAGGATGTTCGCATCGTTCACGCCCATCTGTCGCAGCAAGGCGCGCGCGCCCTCCACCAGCTGCGGCGGGCCGCAAATCAGACAGTGAGCGTCGAGCGACGGCAGGGCCGATCGCAGCAGGTCTGCCTGGATGCGTCCTCGTCGGCCGTCCCAGAACTGTGAGTCGGCGCGGGTCACGGTGAAAAGCGCGGTCAGGCGCCCGGCCTGCACCATCGCGTCAAGCTCGGTCCGATAGGCAAACTCTTCGGGCAACCTGGCGCTGTAGACAAGCGTAATTGCCGGTGCCGACGGCCGCGACAACCGGTCCATCAACATCGACCGCAGAGGGGCAATTCCGGTTCCGCCCGCGACGAACAACAGTGGCTTGTGCTCGGCGGCCGCGGGCAGGGCAAAGGCGCCGAAGGGGCCGTCAAGGTCGAGCAGGGTTCCCGGCGCCGCAAGTTCCAGGTGCGGATCCAGGGCGCTGCTGTCGTCGACTTGCGCGAGCAGTTGCAGGACACCGGTTTTCGCGACTTCCCATGGTGCGGAGGCAATCGAATAGGGCTTCCGAAGGGGAGAGCCGTGTAACCCCACCATCACCGCCTGGCCCGCGACGAATGCGAACCGGCGGTCAGCGATGTCGAGATGAATGTGACGGGTTCTCGGTGTGGCCCTGGCCACGTGACGAACAGGGACGCTGATTAGTGGCACAGGCGTAGTTGCGAACCCCGATCCCCGATCCCTGATCCCTGATCCCCGGTCCCTGATCCGCTACATCCCGATGATGTGGTATCCCGCGTCGACCATGATCACTTCGCCGGTGATGCCGCGTCCGGCGTTGCTCAGCAGGAATGCGGCCGTGTCGCCGACTTCCGATGTCTCGATCGCGCGCCGAAGCGGCGCTTTCTCGCGCACCACGCCGAGAATGGACGAGAACCCGCCAATGCCGGCGGCCGCCAGCGTCTTCACCGGCCCTGCCGAAATGGCGTTCACGCGAATGTTCTCGGGCCCCAGGTCGGCCGCCAGGTAGCGCACCGAGGATTCGAGCGCGGCCTTGGCAACACCCATCACGTTGTAGTTCGGGAACACCCGGTCGCTGCCGAGGAACGTCAGCGTGAGCACGCTGCCGCCGCCGCGGGCCGCCATTAGCGGCTGCGCGCCACGGGTCAACGCGATCAAGGAGTAGGCGCTGATGTCGAGCGCCTGCTTGAAACCTTCGCGCGAGGTCTTCAAGAACCCTCCGGTGATTTCGTCGCGCGACGCGAACGCGGCGCCGTGCACCAGGAAGTCGAGCCCGCCATGTTCCTGCAGAATCTTGGCGTAGACCGCCGCGATCTCTTCGTCACTCTGCACGTCACAGGGCAACACAAGGGCCGGTGGGTCAAGCTTCGCCGCAAGCTCAGTGACGTGTTCTTCGAAACGCCCCTGATAGGTGAGGATGAGTTTCGCGCCCGCGTTCGCGGTGGCCTGCGCGATGGCCCAGGCGAGCGACCGGTGGTTCGCGACGCCGACGATCAAGCCAACCTTCCCGGTGAAGTCGGCCATTAGCGGTTCTTTTTCCCGCCACGCCGGCGGCGTCCGCCGCCCTGACCTTGACCTTGGCCCTGTCCCTGTCCTTGGCCCTGCCCTGGTCGTCCATCGCCCTGGCCACCCTGGCCGCTACCGTGTTCACGGAAGCGCATCGGACCGAGGTTGTCCTGGCTGCCTCCTCCGGCCGGCCGTCGCCGGCCGCGGAACTTGCCGGCACCGGCGCCGCCACCGCCAGCGTGACGCTGTGAGCCGCCGTTGTTGTTGCGACCTCGGTTGTTCAGGGATTGAATGGTGAATTCGGGGAGGGCGCGGGGGGCGGGAACAGCACCTTCGAGCTTGGGAAAGGTGGCACGTATTAACGACCGTCTGAAACCGCCTTCGCGATCTTGATCGGTTTCGTTCGGCGGCGGCGTGTCGGCATCGGCCGCGACGATCGGCGGCGCTGGTTCGACGGCTGAAGGCGCAACGGCAACGGGCACGCGGGGAGTCTCGTCGCGAGTCGCGGGCGTTGACGGCGGGGGTGATTGGGGCCGCGGGGTCGAGCCCTGCGGGCCGTCCAGCACTTGCGCAAACAGCGCGGGGGGCTGTGTCTTGCGGCGCGGCGCCGGGACCTTACCCTCCTTGTATTCGTGCTCGGCGTCGCAACTTCCGCAACGCGTGCGCTGAATGTCTTCGTCAACCATGGCCACGATGGCGTGGTCCGTAATGCGGCGCTCGCGAGGACAATAATCGTCCAGCACGTCGCCGGGCCGAAACCGGCGGTCTTGCATGCAACTCCCCCGAAAAACCGTTCAGCTTCCCGGCAAGCCTAATCGGTGTACTGGTCTTCTACCGTTGGTCCACTGGCCGCGAACACGAGAGAGGCGGCCGAGGGTCGTGTTGAGTGCGGGAAGCGCCTGTTCGGTCGGTAGACCGTATGGCGCAGGGCAACCGGAATATATCAGAGCCCCGGGCCCCCGGCAAGCCACGAGCGCAGGTCGGCCAAAGCCGCTGACACGGCGTCCGGATGGGTTGACTGGGGCGTTTTTCGGGCCCGCACCGAGGCGGCCGCCGTCACCCGTTCCTTCACATCGTCGCCGAACAGGCTGCTCGACTGCCGCCATTCGGCTAGAGACAGCGCCTCGAAATCACGACCTGCCGACAAGAGTTGGCGCACCATGGCCCCGACCACTTCGTGGGACTGGCGGAACGGCATGCCGCGCGACACCAGGTAGTCGGCGACATCAGTGGCGAGCAGCAAGCCCGAGGCCGCACGTCCGGTGCGTTCGGGGTGAAGTCCGAGCTTGCCGATCACCGCGGCGGTCGCGTCGAGCGAGACAGCAAGGGTGTCTTCGGAATCAAACAGCGGCTCTTTGTCCTCCTGCAGATCCTTGTTGTAACCGGTGGGCAGCCCTTTCATCGTCACGAGGAAACCGGTCAGGTGGCCAATGACGCGCCCCGACTTGCCGCGAACAAGCTCCAGCGGATCGGGGTTCTTCTTCTGCGGCATCATGCTGCTGCCGGTCGCCGACGAATCGGCCAACTCGAAGAACCCGAATTCCTCGCCGGTCATCAGGATGAAATCTTCGGCGATGCGCGACAGGTGCACCATCGACAGCGAGATGGCGTGCAGGAAGCTGACCGCGAAATCGCGATCGGAGGACGCATCCATGCTGTTCGCCACCACGCGCGCGAACCCGAGACGCGCGGCAAGCGCGGCGGTGTCAACCGCGTAGCCGGTGCCGGCGATGGCGCCCGAACCAAGCGGCAGGGCGTTAGCCTCTTCCCGCGCAATCTCGAGGCGATGATGGTCGCGGCGCAAGGCGGCCGCGTGGCTCAGGAAAAAGTGCGACACCAGCACCGGCATGGCGCGCCGCATATGCGTGTACGACGGCATCAACGCGTCGCCGGCTCGCTCGGCCTGATCGGCAAACGCAGTAATCGTCGCGCGCAGCTTGTGCTGAAGCAACGGAATGCGGCGGCGCAAGTACAGCCGCAAGTCCAGGGACACTTGCTCGTTGCGCGAACGGCCGGTGTGCAGGCGACGGCCGGCGTCGCCCACGCGCGCGACCAGCTGGCGCTCCACAAAACTGTGCACGTCTTCGTCGTCTCCGGCGACCCAGGCCGGATCCTGGCGGCCCTGTTCCAGGATGGCCGTCAGAGCCTCGGCGATCGCTTGCGCGTCGGCCTCTTCAAGCACGCCGGCGCGAGCCAGCGCCTCCGCCCATGCCAGGCTCCCGGTCACGTCGTCTTCAAAGAGCCGGCGATCGAACGGAAAAGACACGCCGAAATCAAATGCCGCGGGGTCGGGAGCGGAGTCGAAGCGGCCGGACCAGAGGTGCTGGGACATGACGGTGAAGGTGAACGTTGAAGGTTGACGGTCTCGGTTACGAGTTCAAGATGCGGCCGACGATGTGAGAGTCGCCCTTGAATAGTTTCACACGAACGGTGCCCGTGACGCCCTGCTGTGTGGACGCGACGTAGGCATCCAGGCCGTGGCGCAGGGCCCCGAACCACTCGCCGCGGGCGAGCACGCTGGCATACGCAGCGGCAACGGCCGGCGAGAAGCGGACCACGCTCGCAGTCGCGGCCAGGTGCTCCAGTTCCCGGCGGGCGTGGTGCAAGACCGTCGCTGCGGGAGCCTCGCTGAGGACCCGTGAGCGTGAGCCGTCCGCGCGATTCTTGATGCGATCGTACCTGCCAATGCCGTGCTCGCCGGCAATCGTGGACAAACTGTCGATCAGTTCGGCCGCGGTCATGGTCACCCCGTTGATCCCCGCAGGCGTGCCGCGTTCGAACGACAGTTCGACGATGGCGGGGCTGCCGGGCGCGTGCGATAAGCTGCGCGTCACCTTGAATGCCGATTCTGGCGCTTCGTGCGTGAGGTCGTCGGCTGGACGGCCGACCGTCCGGCCCCACATGTTGTCGTCCACGCGGTTGCTGCCTGGTGCCGGCACGGAGATGCCAATACGATTGGCGTACTCGGTGATCTGAGCGGACGTCATCTGATCGGTGCACGACACCGACAGCATCGCGGGATTGAGCGCTCGAAGTGGCTGGTCAATTCGCACGCGGTCGCGACCGCCCGACCCATGCGCAACCATTGCCGCCCCTTCGATGCCCGCGATCTCGACCAGCTTTTTCGCAATCAGCGGGCGCGACAGCGCGGTAGCCATCGGATACCGTCCGTCGGACAGCGCATCCGCACGAAGCGCCGGCCACAAGAGGTCGCGGGCGAACTCGTCGCGGGCATCAATCACGTGGGCGCGCACCGCGCCGGCCGCCAGGGCGCGGTCGCGAATCTCGGCCAGATCCGTGGATTGTCCCAGGTCGAGCGTCACCGCCACGACGTCTGTCTCATGGCGTTCGGCCAGCCATGGAATGGCGACCGACGAGCGCAGCCCACCGGAGTAGGCGAGCACGATGGGTTTCTTCACCGTGCGAGGTCCTTCAGATTCTTGACCACGGCGAGCGCATTGCGGGCGTCGCGGGCGATGATGAGAATCGTGTCGTCACCCGCCAGGGTGCCAACCACTTCGGGCATCCGCGCGCGATCAATGGCCAGGCCGAGCAACTGCGCCTGTCCAGCACCGGTCCGCAGCACAATCAGCTGTTGGACGGGTTCGATGTTGATCAGGTAGTCAGTAAGGGCCTTACCCAACGTGCCCAGCGCAGTGGTCTGCGGCGTCGCGTCGATTGACGATGGCTGGTAGGCGCCGTCCGCCGAACGCTTCAGTAATCCCAACTCCTTGATATCGCGAGAGAGCGTCGCCTGCGTAACAACGAAGCCGCGACCGGCCAGTCGCTGGCGCAGTTGTTCCTGGCTGCGCACGGCTTCGTGCTCGACGACGTCAAGGATGGCGGAGAGGCGTTGCGCTTTCATATTTATGCGTTTGAATGAATCAGTATACACAATCAACTACGAAACAAAGGCAATTTCGTGTTGACAGGTGTGAATAGTGATTGTATAACTATTCTTCTGCTCGCATAAGTCTACAGCGGGCCTAGAGAGATAAGGCAGATTCGAGAGATGGACGCACAGGTGGCGACAGAAACGGAAGGGGACCAGCGGGGGCACCAGAAGCCCATCCGCGTGGCGGTGGCCGGAGCCACCGGCTTTGCCGGCCAGGAACTTCTCCGCCTGCTCGCGCGTCACCCGCGCGTCACCATCACCGCCGCCACGGGCTCGCAGGCGACCAGCACTCCCCGTCGGTTGCCCGCTCTCGCGCGGATTTGGGACGGCACCGTCGTCCCTCTCGACCCCGCGGCCATTGCCGGTCAGGCCGACGCGGTGTTCCTCGGACTGCCCGAAGCGGCATCGGCCGAAATCGCGCCAGTGCTGCTCGCTGCCGGTGTCCGTGTCATCGACTTGTCCGGCGCCTTCCGGCTACGGGACCACGCGGCGCGGTCGCGGTGGTATCCGGCCACCAAGTCGCTGCCGGGCGGTGTCGCCTATGGCCTCACCGAATTCGAGTTCGAGGCCATTCGCAAGGCGACGCTGGTGTCGAATCCCGGCTGCTACCCCACCGCGTCGCTGCTAGGCCTGCTGCCCTTGCAGCGCGCCGGCCTGTTGCTGCCGGGTGCGGACATCGTGATCGACGCGAAGTCGGGCATTTCAGGTGCGGGCAAGGCGGCCTCGGACCGCACGCACTTTTCGGAAAACCATGGCAGTGTCGCGGCCTACAACCCGTTCGGTCACCGGCATGCGCCCGAGATGGAGCAGGCGCTTGGCCGCAGCGTGACCTTCGTGCCGCACCTGGTGCCGCTCGATCGCGGGATTTTGTCGAGTCTCTACACGCGGCTCGTGCCGGGTACGACGACCGCTGCAGTGGTGGCCGCCTTCGAGCTCGCTTACGCGAACGCGCCCTTTGTGCGGCTGACCGGCGACGCGTTGCCGGAGATCAAGCACGTCGCCCACACCAACTTTTGCGACATCGGCTGGAAGGTTGATGAAGCGAGTGGTCGCGTGTTCATCGTCAGCGTGATCGACAACCTGGTGAAGGGCGCAGCTGGACAAGCCATCCAGAATTTCAACGTGATGTTTGGCCTCGACCAAAAGGCAGGGTTGTTGTGAGACGGCCGGTGGTGTTGAAGCTCGGGGGCGAGCTGATCGAAGGCGCGGAGCGGCTGAACGCCATCGGCAAGGTGATCAAGCAGGCCTCGAGGACCCGGCCGTTGATTGTGGTGCACGGCGGCGGCCGCGAGATCGACGCATCGCTGGCGCAGGTGGGCATCCCCAAGCGCCAGGTCGATGGCCTGCGCGTGACCGACCCCGAGACACTCGAGATTGTCGTCTCGGTGCTGGCGGGTTCGATTAACACGCGGTTTGTCGCCGCCATTAACGCCGCGGGTGGGCGCGCGATTGGCCTGACCGGTGCGGACGCCGGCGTGGCGCCAGTGAAGAAGGCGGCGCTACATAAGGCCACGAGCGGCGATACCGTTGACCTGGGCATGGTGGGAACCCCGGTGACCACGGCAGTCGCGCCTGAGCTTCTGACGCTTCTTTGCAATGCCGGCTATGTGCCTGTCATCGCCTGTGTGAGCTCTTCGAAGGAAGGGCAGTTGTTTAACGTCAACGCCGACACGCTCGCCGGCAGCCTGGCCGCGCGCGTGAAGGCCAAGCGGCTGGTAATTGCCGGCGCGACCGCGGGCGTGCTCGACAAGCGTGGGCAGACGATCCCGCGCCTCAACAAGACCCACATCGCGAAGCTGGTGACATCGGGCACCGCGAATGCCGGAATGGTGGCCAAGCTGACCGCCTGCCAGGCCGCCCTAGCCGGCGCCAGCAGCGTGGTGATCATCGACGGGCGTGAGCCGCGGCGAATCGCCAGGGCGGTCGCGTTGTTGAAGACCACTGCGACATCGAGGGTGGTGAAATAGCCGTGACGATCAATACCCAATCGGTGACCGCGCTCGAAGCCCAGCACGTGCTTCAGACCTATAAGCGGCAGCCCGTCGTGTTCGTGCGTGGCGAGGGTAGCCGCCTCTTCGACGCCGACGGCCGTGCCTACCTGGACTTCATCTCGGGCATCGGTGTCGTCGTGCTCGGGCATGCGCATCCTGGGCTCGCAGCGGTGATTGCCGACCAGGCGAAGACGCTCGTGCATACCTCGAACCTTTACTACCACCCGCTGCAGGGGCAGCTGGCTGCCAAGCTGTCGGCGCTCTCGGGACTGCAACGGGCGTTCTTCTGCAACAGCGGTACGGAAGCGGTCGAGGCGTGCCTCAAGTTCGCGCGCCGCTTCTGGTACTCGCAGGGCGTGAAGAACCGCACGGGTTTCGTCGCGCTGGAGCACGGGTTCTCGGGCCGCACGATGGGCGCCCTCTCGGTCACGGCCAACGCGCACTATCGCGACCCGTTCGGTCCGCTGATTCCGGGCGTCACGTTCGTGACGCCGGGCGACGTTGCCGGCCTCGAAGCGGCGGTGACCGACACGACGGCGGCGATCATCGCCGAGCCCATTCAGGGCGAAGGCGGCGTGCGGCCGCTGTCGCCGGAATTCGCGGCGGCGATCGCGCGCGTGACCAAGCAGACCGGCACGCTGCTGATTGCCGACGAGATCCAGTGCGGCCTCGGCCGCACCGGCCGGCCATTTCACTATCAGTCGTTGGGCTGGACGCCTGACCTGGTCACGGTCGGCAAGGCGATTGGTTCGGGCATCCCGATTGGGGCCGCCCTGGTTGCGGAACATGTCGCCGCGCAGATTTTCGCGGGCGACCACGGCACGACCTACGGCGGCAACCTGCTGTCGACCCGTGCGGCCTTGTATGTGCTCGACCAACTCGACGCGCTTGCGCCCCACATTGCCGACGCGGGAGCGTTGTTCGAGCGGCGTTTACTCGACCTGCAGAAGGCGCACCCGGTCGTGTCGGGAGTGCGCGGAGCCGGCCTGATGCGTGGACTGGAGCTGGCCGTCGACGCGCAGCCGGTGGTCGAGGCGGCCTTGAAGGCCGGCCTGCTGGTGAACCGAACCGCCGAGCGAGTGGTCCGGATGTTGCCACCGCTCACGGTGTCGAAGTCAGAGATTGAAGAAGCCATCACGATTCTTGATGGCGCGTTGGCGTCAGTGCAGGTCGAGGGATCGACGGTCGAGGTAAAAGCGTGACCATGCGTGTTGTCGTTGATAACGGACCCGGGAGCGCGCGCCGCGCGCCGGCCGCCAAGCGTCTGCATGCTGCCGACCCGGCGGTCGCGCTGCGTGCAGCAAACGCGGCCGATGCGCCGGCTCTGCACGTGTTGATCGCCGCGCATCTCGAAGAGGGCCGTCTGCTGCCCCGCCCCCTCGCCGAGCTGGCGGATCACGCGCATCGTTTCGTGGTCGCCGTCCAAGGCGAGCGCATCGTCGGCTGCGCCGAGCTGGCGCCGCTCTCGGCAACGGTCGCAGAAGTGCGTTCGCTCGTGGTGAGCGCCGAGGCGCGGCAGTCGGGACTCGGCCAGCGCATGGTCGACGAACTTGGTCGTCGCGGGCGCCGCGAAGGGTTCACGAGCCTGTGCGCGTTCGCGCACGATCCGCGCTTCTTCGTGAGGCTCGGATTCTCGATTGTCCCGCACACGTGGGTACCGGAGAAGATCGCCCACGACTGTCATTCGTGCCCGTTGTTTCGCAATTGCGGCCAGTACGCGGTGGTGCTCGACCTGGTTCGCGCGCTTGCCCTCACTGGAGCCGGTGCGCGGGCCTCCGCGGTGAATCGCCGTGGCTGACATCCGCGCCATTGCAGGCGGCATCACCGCGCCGGCTGGTTTTCGCGCCAGTGGCTTGCACTGCGGCATCAAGGCCAGTGGCAAGCCGGATCTTTCGCTGGTGGTGAGCGACCTGATGGCGAATGCTGCCGGAGTGTTCACCCTCAACCTGGCCAAGGCCTCGCCTCTCAAGGTGTGCGAAGAGCATCTTGCCGCCACCGGCGGACGCGCGCGTGCCATCGTCACCAACAGCGGCTGCGCCAACGCGTGCACGGGTCCGCAGGGATTGGCTGATGCGCGCGAAATGGCGGTGCTGGCCGCCAGTGCCGTCGGTTGCGACGTGCAGCAGGTGCTGGTCGCGTCAACCGGCGTAATTGGCGTCAACTTGAAAATGGATTGCCTGCGCGAAGGCATTCCGCGAGCTGCCGCGGCGCTCAGTACCGACGGCGGTGCCGATGCCGCCCGCGGCATCATGACCACCGATCCGTTTCCGAAAGAGTATGCCGTCGAAGTGCAAACCGAGTTCGGGTCGTTCCGGGTCGGCGGCATGGCCAAGGGCTCGGGAATGATCGAGCCACGGATGGCGACCATGCTCGGCTATCTCACGACAGATGCCGATGTGGATCCCAACCTGCTGGCTCGGGCGGTGACCGATGCCTGCCGGTTCACGTTCAACGCCATTACCGTTGACGGTGAACCCTCCACCAACGACTGCGTGCTGGCGCTGGCCAATGGCGCCAGCAGCGTGGGCATCGACGAAGGCCTTTACCCAGTGCTATTCGAGGCGTTTCGGACGGTGGCCCATGAACTCGCGCTCGGCATTGTCAGGGGTGGCGAAGGCGCCACCAAGCTGGTGTCGATCACCGTCTCTGGTGCCGCCACCGACGCCGATGGCTGGATGGCCGCGCGCGCGATTGCCAACTCGCCGCTGGTCAAGACCGCCATC
>JANMUX010000139.1:0-4125 GCA_031392125.1 Acidobacteriota bacterium
GTCACCCGACCAGACGCGGTGATCGTCACGACGCTTGTGTTCTCGCTGTCGCGGACGATCAGGCCGCTGGCCCGGCCGGTCAATCCGGTAATGGCTTCAGCCACATCAACGCTGAACGGCCCTTCGGTGAGATTCACGAAGCGGCGGACACCGGCGGCGTCGGTCACGCCATCTGCCTGATCGTTTGGGAACGATCCTCGGCGAACGCGAACGACGGCACCAGCCACCGGCTGACCATTCGCACGCCTCACCTGCACGGTGAGGTTTCCGAGACCGAGCAGGCGAATCGCAACGTTCACTTCGCCGCCGGCGGGAACCGCCGCGGCAGCCTGCCCGCGCAGTCCACCGGTCAGCGTCTGCGCCGTGAAGGTGTAAGAGCCGGCCGGAATGGGAAGCAGGCTGGCAAAGCGGCCTTCAGCATTGGTGGTGACCGTCAGGTCGCCGAAGCTAATGCGAACCTGCGTGCCGGCGGGCGCTGGCGTCACGCCATCGGGCATGAGCACGATGCCCGTCGCAGTGCCGTTGGTTTCGGTGGCCGCCGGAAATTGCAGCGTGATGCCGGTGCGGTTCGGGTTGGCGGTGTTCAGCTGCTCGCGGAACTGGACGATCGCCGGGCTGAACTGTTGCGCGGCCTCGAGCGTGAAGTCGCCGCCGCGAACGCCGGCCGTCTGGAAGGTCGCCAGATCGAAGCGCGCGATGCCGCCGAACGAGAACGTGCCGGTAGCGGCGTCACTGGTCATCCGCGTCAGCTCGCCGAACAACGGTGAGCCGCTGGTCCCCACCTTGAGCCCGCTGACGCGAACGAGCGCGCCGGTCGGCCGCCCTTGCGAGTCCACGGTTCGCCCCGACACGGTGCCCTGCGGCAGAAAGCGAATGTCGGCGACCTGTGTCACCGAGTCCTGGAACAGGCGCACCTTGTTCCAGCCGAAGCCGCCAAGCTGCGCGTCGGGCAATCCCAGCAGCGACTCGTCAACCCTGAAGAAACTCTGCACGGCATTCTGGTATGCCGCGATCACCGCACCGGCGTCGCCTGATGACACCGGCGGCGGCGAGCCCGGACCATCGCCAGAGGTGAACGCGACATTCGGGTCGTAGCCATTGGCCTCGAGGAACGCAATCAGCGACTCGGCACTTGGTCCAGGCGACTGCAAGAGATACTCGGCCAAATGCATGTCGGGGAACGTGAACACGCCTTGGTTGTTGGCGATGACAAACGTGAAGCCTCCCAACCCCGGGATGCGCACGCTGGCGCGCGGCACAGGATTGCCGTTCACGTCGAGCACGCGGCCCGTGATGGTCGCGCGGGCCTCGAGCGTGATCGCCGCCACCACGGTCTGTCCCGGGACCACGTTGACCGTTACCGTGCCTCGACGCCTGGTCACCGGATCGCCTGCCTGAATTTCACGCCGGCCAGCCGGTACGCCGTCAAGCCTGAAGAACCCGTTGGCGTCGGTCGTGACTAAGGCGAGGCCGCCCGCCACGAGGGCGCCCTGCACCGGTTGGCCGCTGGCATTGAAGACCACGCCCTGCACGGCGCCGGTTGTCTCCATCACGATGCTGACGGCGCTCGTGGTGAGCGCGGAGACGCTCGCGCGCGTGGAGCCGAGCTGACCGGTTGGCACATCAACCGCGACGACGTCGTAGCTGCCGGCGGGGAGATTCCGGCTGAATGCAAACGAGCCCGTGGCGTCGGTTTGGGTCTGGTCAATCGCGGCGATGCTGGCGTTCAGGCGGCTGTATGACCCGACAAGAACCGAGAACCCGACGGCCGGCGTTACGCCGTCACTGAGGAAGACGCGGCCAACGAGCGTGCCTCCGGCGGATGGCTCATTGACGACGACAATGTTGGCCGCCGCCTGGCTGCCGGCGTTCTCGAGAATGCCGGTGGTCTGCCCGCTGGCCTGGCGTCCGTCAATCGCCCGCAACGTGAAGACACCCACGGGAACGTCGCTGAAGGTGAAGTCGCCCAGATCGTTGGCGCTGGTCTGCAGGCCGCGCGCACCCAGAATTGCTCCGGGGAAGAGGGCGACCGTCGCATTGGGCACGGGCGTTACGCCGTCGGCCGCGAACACCCGTCCGCGCACGCTGCCGGCTCCCAGGAACGTTGGGTTCAGCAGCAGCGATTCGCCGGCGCCGCGGATGCGCGCATGAAGCGACGCCGTGGCCCGCGTCTGCGGATGCTGCGCCGTGACGACCAATGTGCCGATGCGGGGGACGAAGTCGAGATCGAAACTGCCTTGCGCGTCGGTGGTGAAGGCCGCCACGTTGAATGAGAACGTGGGACCGTGGTTGATCACGAGCGAGAGGAAACCGTTCGGGACGCCGGAGCCGTTGGCCTCGCGGACCTGGCCGAATACGCGCGCGCCATCACCGAGCACCATCCGAATCGCGCGCGTGGTGTCGCCTACCGGGTGGCCATGTATGTCGGTGACGTTGCGCACCGTCAGCGAACGCGGCACCAGGCCGCCGACCGGACGTTCGAGATAGAGATAGACGAGTCGGCCGCCGGTCTGTTGCGCCACGCCCGCCACCGCGTTGGCGTCGATTGCATAGTTCGCCCTGGTCTCGGCGCTCAATTCCGGTGTCGGCTTGTTGAACAGCACGCCAACCAGGAGGCCATAAGTGGCGGGGTCGCGAATATTGCCAGGCGCCTCGAAGTACGAGCTTTCCAGCTGCAGCACATCAACCACTCGCAGCGGCTCTTCCACCAGCGAACTGCCTACGCCGGCCAGCGTTTGATCGACAGTGCCGTCACCGTTCCGATCGACGAGCGCCGACTCGCTGCCGGGCGCCGACAGATCGACCACCACGCGAACAACACCGCCGGGGTCGAGCGCGATGCCGGTGAACTGTAACTGCCGCGCCTCTGCCGGACCGGCGCCCGGGGTGGTGACGCCCAGATCGATCACCCCGCCGGCTGGGCTGGTCGCTTCAATCGTGTAGCGTGCAGGATCGGGTGCCACCGCCACAGCCATCGCCGCGAGCGCCGACGGGTTCGACATCAACAGCATGCCCGCGCGCGGCACCGTTGACACTGCACTGCTGGTCTCGACGCCATCGTCTCGCAGCAGGCGCAAGAGTGGCGGCGCACGGTCGGCCGGCCCGCGAACCACGGCGGTGAGTGGCGCGGATCGAGCGAGCGCCTGCTCGACCAAGTCGCCTTGAGCCAGCATCGGGTCGGCGGTGACCGCCGGCGCGAGCACGGCGGCGATCTCCGCGAGCATGGCACGGCCGGCCTCGGTGGTCCGCATCAACTGGTCGAAGCCCGGGTCGATGGCGCGTGTGCCAAGCCAATCGAGCAGCAGGTCCTGGATGACGCGCGGCAGCGAGTCGCCAAACTGCAGCCGTTGCCCGGCCTCGGCCAGCTCGAGGCCACGATCGATGACGGTTTGCCGCCTGACAAACACCACGTTCGGCGGCAGGGCTTCAGCAGGAGCGGTGGCGATTGAGAATGCCTGGCCGAGCACGCGTTGCGCGGCGGCGACCAGCGACGCCGGCAGCGCGTTGGTGCTGGCCGGCAGGACGATCGCATTCGGGGCGAGCGGCACGCCGCGCTCGCCCACGCCGGTGAACAGGCGAATGCCGCCGTCGGCTTCACCGGTGAACGAGCTCGCGGTCACCTCGCCGGTCTGCTGAGCCAGCAGGCGGAACCGCGCGGTTACGGCCTGGCCTGCGGGAATGGTCTGGAACGCGACGCTCGGGTCCGACATCAGTTGAGCGCCGGAGATGCCCAACGGATCGAGGTTTACGCTCACGAGGTTCGCCACCGATCGGGAGGTGTTGGTCACCGTGGCGTAGACGTCGTATGGCTCGCCGCTTCGCACCGTGCGCGGATGTGCCAACGTGACCGCAAAGGTCGGGTTACGCACGAACACGGCGCCGGCAGCCTGGCCGGCCAGGTTCACGGGGCCCGATGGAAGGCCGTCGAGCACGGCCTCGATCGCGATGTCGAAGATGTGGCCGCCCTCCTTCAAGCCTTCCAGCAGGAACTCGCCGTCGCCGCTTCTTTGCGGCGGAATGCTCTCGATGTCGTCGGCCGTTCCGAGCTGGCCGTCGGCTCCGACCTGAACCACGCGCACCGTGGCGAGCTGACCCTGGCCTTCGATGCGCGCGAGCCTGAGCGGA
>JANMUX010000144.1:0-23761 GCA_031392125.1 Acidobacteriota bacterium
AGAATGTCCTGCGACCTCACGACGAGATCAGGGGTGCCGATTGCCCACTTCGAGCTGTCGTTCCAGGTCCGCGCCGGCGGCATGTCGTTGGGATTGCCGCGCGGCGCGCCGCTGTCGGCCCACCGGGCAATCTTCGCAATCTCCTCGGCGCTGAGCGAGGGGTCGTTCTTGAACGTCTGGATGCCGATGTTCTTCTCGACATACCACGGCGGCATGACACCGGCCTTCGGGCCAATGCCGGTGCGCAGCTTGATGGCGCGCGCCCACGGGCGCACCTCGTCGTAGGTCTGCAGCGACATGGGCGCGACGCCTTCGGCCCGGTGGCAATTCTCACAGCTGCGCTGCAGAATCGGCGCAATATCCTTGGTGAAGGTCACCTCGGCGACGGGCGCCGGGGCCTGTCGCTCGGCCCGTAACGCCAGTGGCGCGACCACGGCGGCAATGGCAGGGGCCAGAATCGCGGCGGTCAACAGGGTCTTCCATCGACGTGTCATGTGTTCGCCCATGGCGCACAGTATGGACCCAAGCGGCCCGCCGTGCCAAGGGAGACCGGGCTATTTCTTGTCGTCCTTTTTGTCCTCTTTTTTCTCGTCTTTCTTGTCGTCGCCGCCAAAGATTCGCGACCAGAAGCCGCGCTTTTTCTTGGGCGGTTCCTGGCGTTCGCCGGGCTCAACCATTGCCACGCGTTCCGCCTCGTCTTCGCCTGCGTCGGCGTCCGCATCGGCCACCTTCACTGCGGCGCGTACCAGGCGCGCATCGCGAGCGGCGCTCGCCGGACGCCGCACCCAGGCCGACTTGTGTCCCTTGGTGGCCATGGCCATGAAGCGAGCCCACATGGGCACCGCCAGTTCCGAGGCGTAACCGCCGCGCCGAATGGTGCGCGGCTGGTCGAAGCCAATCCACACCCCGGCAACCACCGATGGCGTGAACCCGACAAACCAAGCGTCCTTGTAATCGTTGGTGGTGCCGGTCTTGCCGCCGGCGGGCAGCGCGAATCCGTAGCGGCGCGCCGACGAGCCGGTGCCCGCGTCGATCACGCCGCGCAGCATGTCGGCCATCAGATAGGCGGTGATTGGCTTAATCGCCTGCCGCGGGACCTCGGCCGACTCGAAGAGCACGGCGCCGTCGGTGTCCACCACGCGGCGAATCAACGATGGCGGCGTCATCACGCCGCCATTGGCAAACGCGCTGTAGGCGGCGGTAATGGCCGACAAGGTGACTTCGCCCGAACCGAGGGCGACCGACGGGACGTTGGGAAGATCGTCAAACCCAAACGCGCGGGCTGACCGCAGGGTCTTGGTCAGCCCCACCTCGCTCAGCAGCCGCACGGCCGCCCGATTGCTCGACAGCCGCAGACCGTCGCGCAGCGTCACGGAATCTTCTTCGAGGTGTTCGTCATCCGGATCCCACGCGGTGTTGGCGATCTGGGCGGGCTCGAACAGGCCATCGAGCGTATCCTCCGGCCCGTACCCTGCTTCCACGGCCGCGGCGTAGACGAACGGCTTGAACGCCGACCCGGGCTGACGCCGCGCGAGCAGGGCACGATTGTAGGAACTGGCGGCGAAGTCGCGCCCGCCGACCAGGGCGCGCACCGCGCCGGACGCGGGGTCGATCGCGATCAGTGCGGCCTGCAGCGGCGCGTTATCTTCGGGTCGCGCGCGCAGGGTCTTGTCAATCTCCGCCATGCTGCGTTCGACCGCGGCCTCGGCGGCGCGCTGCATCGCCGGATCGATGGTGGTGTAGACGTGGAGGCCGCCTTCAGAAACACGCGGCCAGCCGAAGCGCTCGACCAGTTGGCGTCGCACTTCTTCCTTGTAGTAGTGGCCAAACCCCTCGCTGCCACGCAAGCCGTCTTGAAGCTTGACCTCGGCCTGGATCGCGCCCTCGTACTCGGCCCTGGTGATGGCCTTGGAGTCGAGCATGGATCTCAGCACGATCGCCTGGCGCGATTCCGACTTCTCGGCGTTTACCGTTGGTGCGTAGTTGGATGGGGCCTTGAGCAGGCCGGCCAGCAGTGCGCCTTCAGCCAGCGTCAGCGTCGATGCGCGCTTGGCGAAGTAGCCGCGCGCCGCGGCCTCGGCCCCGTAGAGGCCGTCGCCGAAGTAGACCTTATTCAAGTACAACTCGAGAATTTCGTTCTTGGTGAAGTGACGCTCGAGCTGCGCGGCAAACAGCAGCTCTCTCACTTTGCGCTGCAGCGTCTTCTGCCGTCCGACCGACTGGCGCGCCAGTTGCTGCGTGATGGTGCTGCCGCCCTGGGCCGCCGCACCCGCTCTCAAGTCGGCAAGCGCCGACCCGGCGATGCGGATGGGATCGAAGCCGTCGTGGTCGAAGAAACGGCGATCTTCGACGGCAATGACTGCCTTGATCAGGTTCGGCGATACCTCTGCCAGCGGCACTTCGATGCGATGTTCTTTCGCAATGGCAAAAACTTCACGATCGGCTGCGTCATAAAGGACGGTGGCGCTCGGCATGACGCGGAAGGCGCGCAGTTCGTCGCGGTTGGGCATCCCGGCCACCAGGTTGACCAAAACCCATGAGAAAGCCGCGGCGGCCATGACGAATACCGCAATCACCAGACGCATGGCGAGGGACCACGACCGCGGGGCGAACAGGGGCATAGCTTCAGATGGTGCAACCGACGTGCCACGCTCGCGCTAGCTGTTGGGCCGCCGGTGACACCGCGATACAGATGGGCTCCAAGGCCATGCTATCGTCTCGCCATGCGAACGAAATGGCACCTGGCCCTCATTATTCTCCTCACGATTCTGGTCTCCGGAGTCGCTTCCCAACGCGAAATCGTCAGCGCGCAAGCCAAACCGGTGGCACCCCGCTTCCAGGTTGACCCGTCCTGGCCCCTCGAACTACCCAATAACTGGATTCTCGGTGCTGTTACCGGCGTGTTCGTCGACGCCAAGCAGCACGTGTGGGTGACCCACCTGCCCGAGACGCTGACCGAAGAAGAGCTCTACCAGATGCAGAAGCCGCCCATGGGCACTTGCTGCGCGCCCGCGCCCGTCGTCCTCGAGTTCGACGAGAAGGGCAAGCTGGTCCAGGGCTGGGGCGACGCGGCAACCCAGGACGTGTCGCAGTTCCCGAAGAACCCGCACGGCATTTTCGTGGACCACAACGACTTCGTGTGGGTCGGCAGCCACGCGCATCATCGCGTCATGAAGTTCACGCGCGACGGCAAGCTGGTATTCACCATCGGCGAGTTCGACAAGAACGCCGGCAGCGCCGACACCAAGCTGCTTGGCGGCCCCTCGGGCATCTGGGTCGATCCGGCAAACAACGAAGCCTACATCTCGGATGGTTACCGCAACCGTCGCGTGATCGTGGTCGACGGCGCCACCGGTAAATACCTGCGGCACTGGGGGGCCTACGGCAACGTGCCCGACGACACCGAGAAGTTTGATCCCAAAACGATGATGTCGGGCGGCCTGCCCAAGCAGTTCTCCACGCCGCACGGCATCACGGGAAGCAAGGACGGGAAAATTTACGTGGCCGATCGCCGCGGCAATCGCATCCAGGTGTTCGACCATGCCGGCAAGTTCCTCTCGGAGAAGATCATCGCTCCGGCCACGCTGTCATCAGGCTCGGCGTTCGTGCTGGTGCCGTCGCACGACGCCGCCCAGCAGTATCTCTACATGGCTGATGGCACGAATCACAAAGTGTGGATCCTGCGCCGCAGTGACCTCGAGGTGATCGGCGAGTTCGGCCGCGGTGGCCGCCAGGTTGGCCAGTTCCTGCGTCCTCACGGCATGAGCGTCGACTCCCGGGGCAACCTCTATGTTGGCGAAGCGTCCACGGGCCGCCGCGTTCAGAAGTTCACGCTCGTGAAGTAACAGCGGCGTGGGGCTCGGCGCTGCGCGCCCTCGTAGGGCTCGGTCCTTCGGACCGTCGTAGGGCGCATGCCTTCGGCGCTCGTGGGGGAAATCCTTCCCCACGAACGAAGTGAGCCCACGAAGCGAGCGCAGCGAGCCAGCCCCACAAAGGCGCGCAGCGCCGAGCCCAACGAGCGCCGGAGGCGAGAGCCCCATTGTCCAGTGACACCCATCGCTCCATCGACGCCGTCTGGCGCATCGAGGCGCCCCGGATCATCGCCGGACTGACGCGCATGGTCGGCGACGTCGGCATCGCCGAAGAGATGGCGCAAGACGCGCTGGTCGCGGCACTCGAGCAATGGCCAGGGTCGGGCGTGCCCAACAACCCGGGCGCGTGGCTGATGGCCATTGCCAAGCGGCGCGCGATCGATCATTTCCGCCGCAGCAAGCGACTCGAGCGCAAGCATCAGCAACTTGGCTACGAACTGGACTCGCGCCAGGACGACCCCGCAGCCGAACTCGACGCCGCGATCGACGACCACGTGGGCGACGACCTGCTGCGCCTGATGTTCATCTCGTGCCACCCGGTGCTTTCCACCGAGGCGCGCGTGGCGCTGACGCTGCGGCTGCTCGGCGGCCTCACCACCGAAGAAATCGCGCGCGCGTTCCTCGCGTCGGAACCGACCATCGCGCAACGCATCGTGCGCGCGAAACGCACACTGGCCGACAAGCGGGTGCCGTTCGAAGTGCCGCGCGGACCCGAGCTGGCCATGCGGCTGGCGTCAGTGCTTGAAGTGATTTACCTGGTCTTCAACGAGGGCTACTCGGCCACGGCCGGCGACGACTGGATGCGTCCCGCGCTCTGTGACGAGGCGCTGCGGCTGGGGCGCGTGCTCGCCGAACTGGCGCCGCACGAGGCCGACGTGCATGGCCTGGTCGCGCTCATGGAGATCCAGGCGTCCCGCTCGGCGGCGCGGGTCGGCCCTTCAGGTGAAGCCGTGCTTTTGCTGGATCAGGACCGCACGCGGTGGAATCAGCTGCTGATTGAACGCGGACTGGCTTCGCTGGCGCGCGCCGAGGCGCTGGACCATCCCGGCCCCTACACGCAGCAAGCCGCGATCGCCGCCTGCCATGCTCGCGCGGCCACCGCCGGCGACACCGACTGGCACCGCATTGCCGCCGGCTACGACGCGCTCGCGCGCCTCACGCCGTCGCCGGTTGTCGAACTGAACCGTGCCGTCGCCCATTCGATGGCGTTTGGTCCTGCGGCGGCCCTGCGGCTGGTGGATCCGCTGATGGCCGAGCCGTCACTAAATGGCTACCCGTATCTTCCTGGCGTGCGCGGCGACCTGCTGTTCAAGCTCGAACGCTTCGCCGAAGCTCGCGCGGAGTTCGAGCGTGCCGCCGGCCTCACGCGCAACGCCCGCCAGCGCGAGCTGCTGCTCGACCGCGCCAGGCAGTGTCGCCAGGTCGGGAGTTAAGCAAACTACTTCGAGAGCGTGACCAGCACCGCTTCCAAGTCGAACAGGTCGTGCCCGAGGGCATCGACCACGACCTGCTGGCCCGCTTGTAGCTCCGACTGCGGTAATTTCTTGAGCCCACGCATGACCTGCGTCGAGTCGTTCGTGTCGATCTCGTAGGTCGCGCCATCGACGGCCTTCACGTCCAGTTGCGTGGCGTGGACTTTGACGATCGTACCGACGATCTTGAATTTCTCGTGAGCTTGCAGGTCGGTCGGCACGGCCAGCGTGAGCGCCAGCAACGAAGCCAGCAATAGGCGGAGTGACATGGCCCTCACGTTAACCCGGATGCCCATTTCAGAACCACAACCTGAAACCGGATGCGAAGCGCCAGCCGCCTACCTGCTCGCCGTGCTCGCGCGTCAGGTCGGCGGTGCCGAACACCTTGCGGTGCCAGACCAGTCCCGCATACGGCGCCAGCTCGCGCCTGATCTCGTAGCGCAGCCGCGCGCCAAATTCCGCGGTGCTCAAGCCGGCGCCGATCAGCCGCTCGGGATCGGCCTTGCCGAACACGTTCAGCTCCACGAGCGGCTGCAGGACCAGGCGATCGGTCAGCAGCATCTCGTACTCCACTTCGAGACGTACCGCCGTGCGGCTCGACTCGCCCAGGTAGGCAGTGGCTTCGACCTCGAACCACTGCGGGGCGAGGCCCTGCAGGCCGACTGCGAGCCACGTGCGCGCCGGCCCCGGCGTGAAGTCGTGGCGCACGCCGCCAACGACGTCCCACCACCGGCCAATGGCGCGGCCAACCATCAGGTGCGCCTCGGCATCCTCGATATCGCCGCCATGTGTTTCCCCCTCGGAGCGCATCCAGATGCGGTTGAGGTCACCACCGACCCACGACTTGGTGTCCCACAGGTAGCCGTTGGCGCCGGTGTGCCGATGCCATTCCAGCTGATCGAAAAGCACGAGGAAGTTCAGGCCATCGTCATGCACGGCGTGGCCCTGCAGGTCTGGCGGAAACGCCGCCTTGCGCTCTTCGTCGGTCGGGGGCGGTACCGGAGTGGTTTGTGCGGAGGCCGCAGACGCCACCGCCAGCGCGGCGAGCAACAGGCTGGCGCGAATGATGGCTGGCATTACTCCTCCACCCGCACTTCGCGGAACATGCCGGCTTCCATGTGGAACAGCAGGTGGCAGTGATAGGCCCATCGCCCAAGGGCATCGGCGCGCACACGATACGTGCGCCTGGTGCCCGGCGGCATGTCGATGGTGTGCTTGCGCACCTGGAAGTTGCCGGCCTCGTCTTCGAGGTCGCTCCACATTCCGTGCAGGTGAATGGGGTGCGTCATCATGGTGTCGTTGACCAGCACCACGCGCAGGCGTTCGCCGTACGTGAGGCGCAGCGGCTCGGCGTCGGCGAACTTCACGCCATTGAACGACCAGGCAAACCGTTCCATGTGGCCGGTGAGATGCAGTTCCACTGTGCGGCCGGGATCACGACCGTCCGGATCGGCGAACACGCTCTTCAAGTCGGCATACGTCAACACGCGGCGGCCATTGTTGCGAAGACCAATACCGGGATCGTCAAGCCGGGCAGTGGGCGACATGGTCTGCATGTCCACCAGCGGGTTATCGCGCTCGGTAGCGGGATGCGAAGCGGCGGCAGCCGAGCCTGACATGTCGTGGCCCGCATGCGGATCGGCCGGCGCCGCTGCAGTGGCGGGCATGTTGTGGCCGGCATGCGGATCAGGTGGTGGCGTCGCCGGCATGTTGTGCCCGGCGTGCGGATCGGGCGGTGGCGTCGCCGGCATGTTGTGTCCGGCGTGCGGGTCAGGCGCGGTGACAGCGGCCGCTGCCGGTGTCGCCATGGCAGCCATGTCGTGGCCCGGGCCACCGTGACCCATGTCGGCCATCGTCAGCAGCGGACGTGGGTCGAGCGCCGGCACCGGCGCCTGCAGCCCGTCGCGCACGGCGAGCGTGCCGCTGGCATAAGCGGTGCGGTCCATCGCCTGCGCGAAAATCGTGAAGGCGTCTTGTCCTGACGGCTCGACGATCACGTCGAAGGTTTCCGCGGTGGCGATTCGAAACTCATCGACGGTCACCGGGTGCACGTACTGCCCGTCGGCGGCGACCACCGTCAGCTTCAGGCCGGGGATGCGGACATCGAAGTAGGTCATGGCCGAGCCGTTGATGAAACGCAGCCGCACCCGCTCGCCCGGCTTGAACAATCCGGTCCAGTTACCCGACGGCGTCACGCCGTTCATCAAATGCGTGTAGGTGTGGCCCGTCACGTCGGCGAGGTCGGTTGACGACATGCGCATGTCGCCCCACGCGCGGCGGTCGGCGACGGTGTTCGCGAACCCTTGCTCGCGCACGTCTCTCAAGAAGTCGCCGAAGTTCAACCGGTTGCGGTTGTAGTAATCGGATTGCTTCTTGAGCTTCGAGAACACGCGCTTCGGGTTCTCGTCGGTCCAGTCGGAGAGCAACACGACGTGTTCGCGGTCGTAGCGGAACGGCTCGGGTTCGCGCGGGTCGATGACCAGCGCGCCATAGAGTCCCAGTTGTTCCTGGAACCCAGAGTGGCTGTGATACCAGTAGGTGCCGCCCTGGCGCACCGCGAACTTGTAGGTGTAGGTCTCGCCCGGATGAATGCCATGGAAGCTCAAGCCGGGAACGCCGTCCATGTTGGCCGGGAGGATCATGCCGTGCCAGTGGATGGAGGTGTCTTCGTCGAGCGCGTTGGCCACGCGCATGGTGACCGTGTCGCCTTCGCGCCAGCGCACGATCGGCGCGGGTATGGTGCCGTTGACGGTGATGCCCGTGCGGGTGGCGCCCGTGAAGTTGACCGGCGACTCGCCAATGCGCAGGTCGAATTCAGTTCCGGTCAGCGTCGCGACACTCTTGCGCGCGTCGGCTTGCGCGAAACCGCGCGAGGGCCACATACCGAGGCCGGCGGCGGCGCCGCCGACAGCAAGTCCCTTAACAAACGTTCGACGATTGATCATCTGATGCGTCCTCAACGCGCGCACACAAAGTGCGCAACGGTTCCGTGCCAGGAGGGCGGCACTTTGGTGCTGCCCCGTACCGCCATGGCGCTCGGGGGATCAGATGCGAAGAATAGACGGCGTGTGTGAGTAGAGAGAGCTGGACCGGGGCTGGACGGAGAGATGACGGCCGGGTGTTGCGAGTGGCCGATCGATAGTCATGAATGGCAGCGTCAGCGGAGCGACGATCGAGTGTGCGTTGGCCTGCTTCGCCGCCGTGACGCTGGGCTCCGTGACTTCCGGCAGACACGCGTGAGCGGCATCTCCGTTTACCGCTGAGGCCGGGGCAGAATCCTGGTGGCACGCCGCTGCTGCCGTTGTCGCCAGCTCGTCGACGCACTCCCACCCACAGGCCAGCAACCGGCCCGAGGCCAGCAGCATCACGATGGTAAGGAGACTCGCTGTTGAACGCACAATCACGACAGTTCTGACTATATCAAACGACCCTGCGGTGCGCCGCCAACCAGTCGCTTCCCGTTGAGCCGCAATCCGAATGGTGAAACAGCCTATAAGACGCTGAAAGGTCAGGCCAAGGTTCCTATCGCCGCTGCCAAGCCTTCCAGTCCGCCGTCATGACATTGGCCATCTGGGCCGAGGCGTCGTGCAGCCAGCCCTTTGGTCGCCGCTCGAGATCGGCGGTCACCGTTCGGGTGGGGCCAGCGAGGTGGATGTTCGCCGCCTCCTTGCCCATTGCGCGCAACAGGCGTGACTGATCCCGGGGCTCGGTCAGTTCGCTGATGTTGAGCTTGCCGCAGTCGGGGGCCAGACGCCGCGTGACCCATTTTGGGGTGACCCGATAGAACGGATCCGGCACCCGCACTGCGTTCTCGAGCAGCCAGGGCACGCCACGACGCGACGCCGAGGTCCCGTTTGCCCAGGCTTGCGCCGACGGCACCACCGCTTTCAGCTCACGAGCGATGTGACCACCACCGTGCACGGCAATGGCCACGAAACGGGGACGGCCCAAGCTGCCGATGCCCGCGCGCCGGCGGTGGACGACGTGATCGAGGCGCCGGTCAGGCAGCGCGTCACGAATCGCCTTCGCTGGATAGTCGCCAACGGCGCAACCAGTCCCGGCCAGCATCTTCTGCCAAAAAGCGTCGGGGTCTTTCAACTGCGCGATCGCTATGCTTCGCAGCCAGCGCCGCCGCTCGGCCAGCACGATCGGCCACCCGCCGCGCCCCAGGCTCAGGGCATAGCCTTCGAGAATCGACTCGCACGCTTCCTGCGCCGACACCCGTAGCTGCCGGGAGCGCGCGGCCAACACGACACTGGTCGCGAGCCGGACCAGATCGTTCGTGTATGGCCCAATGTGGGCCTCGTCGAAATCGTTGATGCCCCACACGAGACGGCCTTCTGCATCCCGCCAGGTCCCGAAGTTCTCCATGTGCAAGTCACCGATCCCATGCACTGGTGGAGCGGCAGCGAGCTCGGGCAGCGTGTGCGGCCAGCGCGAGACCCACCAGTAATAGGTGGCCCGCAAGAATAGAAATGCGCTCTGCGCCATCCGCTCGTGTTTGACCGCGACGTCGGCCTCGACGACGCTGGTCTGGGTGGTCAGCCATCGGTCGTAGCGGCGGGTGGTGGCGAGTATCGCGCTCGACTTCATGCAGCCATTGGCCCCAAGGTGGGAATGAGGAGCCGACTATACAGAGGGCCGCGACCCTTGTCGAGGTAGTGAACCCTGTCCCTTCACTACACCGTCTAAGCACTTCATGGCTGATGCCCTGCCGATTGCGTCGCGTCGCGACCACGTATTTCCGACGCTCACGCCAGGCCAGTGTGAGCGGGTCGCGGCCCATGGCCGCCTGCGGTCTGTCCATGAGGGCGAGATACTGGTTGAAGCTGGCGACGCGGACATTCCGTTCTTCCTGGTAGTCAGCGGCGGCATTCACATCATCCGTGCCTCGGTTGACGGCGACACCGTGGTCGCGGTGCACGGCCCCGGCGAGTTCACCGGCGAGACCAACATGCTGTCGGGCCGCCGCTCGCTGGTTCGGGCACTCGCCGCAGCCGATGGCGAGATCGTTGAGGTCAGCCGTGACCGCCTGATGGCGCTGGTGCAGACCGACAATGAGCTCGGGGAAATCTTCATGCGGGCGTTCATTCTGCGCCGCATCGAGCTGGTGGCGGCCGGGCTGGGCGACGTGGTCTTGATAGGGTCGCCGCACTCGCAGGGCACGCTGCGCGTCAAAGAGTTTCTGACCCGCAACAATCACCCTTACGCGTACATCGACCTTGATCGTGACGTTGACGTGCAGCTCCTGCTGGATCGGTTTCAGGTTGGCGTGAGCGACGTGCCGGTGCTCATTTGCCGTGGCACGACGGTGCTGCGGAACCCAACCAACCAGGCGATTGCCGACTGCCTGGGGTTCAACGAGGCCATCGACAATTCCCACGTGCGTGATCTCGTCGTGATCGGCGCCGGACCGGCGGGGCTCGCCGCCGCGGTCTACGGTGCGTCGGAAGGCCTTGACGTGCTGGTGATCGAATCCGATGCGCCCGGTGGACAGGCTAGCGCCAGCTCACGCATCGAAAACTACCTCGGCTTTCCGACTGGCATCTCTGGCCAGGAGCTGGCCGGACTCGCCTTGTCGCAGGCCCAGAAGTTTGGCGCCCAGATCATGATCGCCAGGGGCGCGACTGCCTTGACGTGCGAGCGCAAGCCGTACGCGATTCGCCTGAACGATGGGCCGGCGATCGCGGCGCGCGCCGTGATCATTGCGTCCGGCGCGGCCTATCGGCGACTGCCTCTCGCGAACCTGGCCCTCTACGAAGGCGCGGGGGTTTATTACGGCGCCACGTTTGTCGAAGCGCAACTCTGCGGAGGCGACGAGGTAATTGTGATTGGCGGCGGCAACTCCGCCGGCCAGGCGGCCGTCTTCCTCGCCCAGACCGCCCGCAAGGTGCACATGCTGATTCGCGGCGGCGGCCTCGCCGACACCATGTCGCGATACCTGATCCGTCGCATCGAAGAAAATCCCGCCATCGTGCTGCGCACCCGCACAGAGATCGTCGCGATCGAAGGCCACGGCCGGCTCGAACGGGTCGTCTGGCGATCGGCCGACGGTGCCACCGAGACGCACCCGATCGCGCACGTCTTCGTGATGACCGGCGCCGTGCCGAACACCGACTGGTTGAACGGATGCCTGGCGCTCGACGCCCATGGATTCATCGTGACTGGCCCCGACCTGCCGGCCGATCAACTGAGCGGGGCGGCCTGGCCCCTGGCACGGGCGCCACACTTGCTCGAGACCAGCCTGCCCGGCGTGTTTGCCGTCGGCGACGTCCGCAGCGGCAACGTCAAGCGTGTCGCCTCGGCGGTCGGCGAAGGCTCAATCGCCGTGTCTTTCGTTCACCGCGTCCTCCAGGAGTAACCGGCATGGCACCATCAGGACCCTGTTCACACATCACGGCCGTCACCACCGTCACGCACGCGAAGCGGCGTGAATGCGATGAGTGCGTCAAGAGCGGCTCCCAGTGGGTACACCTGCGAACCTGCCAGGAGTGCGGTGGCACGCACTGTTGCGACAGCTCGCCTCATCGCCACGCCTCGGCGCACGCGCGCAGTAGCAGTCACCCGGTGATTGCGTCGGCCGAACCCGGTGAGCGTTGGTTGTACTGCTATCCAGATGACGCCTTCGCGGAATACTGAGTCAAAGCCCGGGATGCAGATAGAATTGCCGAAGCGTGCTCACTAAGCTGGTTCCCGCCATTCTTCTGATATTGCTGTTCCCGCTGGCAGGTGACGTTCTCGCCCACGGCGTCGCCGCCAGCGATAAGGACCTGATCACGCAGGGCCGTCAGCTCGCCGTCTTCCTCTACCTCGGCGCCAAGCACATGGTCACCGGGTACGACCACCTGCTGTTCCTGTTCGGCGTGATCTTCTTTCTCTACCGGCTCAAGGAAGTCGCGATCTACGTCACGCTGTTCGCGGTCGGCCACAGCATCACGCTGCTCTATGCCGTGATGAGCGGCACGCACGTCAACCCGTTCATCATCGACGCCATCATCGGACTCTCAGTGGTCTACAAGGCGCTCGACAACATGGGCGGGCTCACGCGCGTGCTTGGCTTCCAGCCCAATACCAAGCTCGCGGTGTGGATCTTCGGTCTCTTCCACGGGCTGGGGCTCGGCACCAAGCTCCTGGACTTCTCACTCTCGGCCGACGGACTGGTCCCCAACATCCTGGCGTTCAACGTCGGCGTTGAACTGGGACAGGTGCTCGGGCTGAGCGCCATCTTGATCGCCATGGGCTGGTGGCGCCGATCGGCGGCTTTCCATCGTCACGCGTTCGCCGCCAACGTCGTCGTCATGACGTGCGGCTTTATCCTCGCCGGCTATCAACTGGTCGGCTACGCCACGCAGTAGGAACACTGGATGACCACGACCGAGACGCCACCGCTGCCAACCGTGTCACGACTCGCGCGCGCGATCGGCATCGCCCTGCTGGTGGCCACGGCGATTCTCGTCACGGCGGTTCTGCCGGCTGAGTACGGCATCGACCCTACCGGCATTGGCGAAGCCATCGGCTTGCTGCGGCCGCCGGCGTCGGCGATTGACATGTCCATTCCCGTCACGCCCGAAGCCGCGGCCACGATCACCGCAGCGACGCTGCCGTTTCGCAGCGACGAGATGACGCTGACACTCAAGCCGGGTGAAGGCGCAGAAATCAAGGCGACCATGGTGCGCGGCGCCAGCTACGTCTTCAGCTGGACGGTCGAAGGTGGCACGGTGGAGTTCGACATGCACGGGGAGCATACCGACGGGTCGGGCGGCGAAGCCAGCTACGCCAAGGGCGAGGAAGCAAACAGCGGCCACGGCACGTTTCACGCCCCCTTCGACGGACGTCACGGCTGGTTCTGGCAGAACCTGACGTGGCAACCGGTGACTGTGAAAGTGAAAACCAGCGGCTTCTACGAGAAAATCGAGAAGCTCTAGCCGGCGACGCGGCCGTCAGTCCGGGATGCTGAAAGGCCGGGTCACCCGCGTTACTTGATTGCCTCTCGACCACACCTCCGCGCGGGCGACGTAGCGGCCGGGCTTCAACGTGGCGGTCTGGATCACGGCCCGCGCCACCGCCCACTCTCCGCCGGCACCGGGCGGTCGCTCGGCCCGGGTCAGCGTCGCCGGCGTCACCGACACGGCCTCGCCACCCGCGTCTGCCACTACCGCCACGCGCACCAGATCGGGTAGCGGTTCGCCTGGCGCCGCGAGCATCTCGAGATAGGCGATCAGGCTGCCGGCACTGACGCGGTCGATCAGCGGCTCCAGCGCCGCGTGCGGCGTCGGCGGCGGCGGGGCGAGCATGAGATCGCTGACGCGCACTCCGCGCGACGCGGCCACGCGCGCGTTGAACGGCCGCTCGACGTTACCGTGACGGCCAAGCGCATCGATCGCGCCGACGCGCAACAGGTAGCCGCCGGCCGGCACCGACGCGCTGAACGAATAACGGCCATCGGCGGCGTCGTGCACGGCGGTTGCGGCAATCACGCCACCTGCATCGATCAGGACGAAGCCGAGCCGCGCACTTGGCGCAGTGCGGCCGCCAACCCCAGCCTCGGCGCTGACCACCACGCGAACGTGGTCCGAGGTCGGCTCGGCATAGGCATAGGTCGCCACGCGCACGGCCAGCTCGGTCGACAACGAAGTTGCGCGCAGCAGCGAGACCAGCCGGGCATCGCGTGCCTGCGCCGAGGCGGGCGCCGCCGGCAGGGTAAAGCCGGGCCGCGCGCGCAACTCGCCGCCGCCGCGTGCCAACGACACCTGGATGCGATGCGCACGGCCATCCCGTTCCGTCTCGAGCGGTTCAAAGGCGAGCAGGTAATAGCCTGACAGCTCGCGGGCAATGCGTTCGAACGGGCGCGGGTCGCTGCCCACCAGCCGAAACACCGCGCCACGGGCCGCGCCGGCAATGCGCGCCAGGCCATCGCCGCGCACCTGCAGGTCGCGCACGAACGTCGGCGACACGCGGTCTTGCGCCGCTTCAAACGTCGGCACCTCGAGATGCAGCGCATAAATCGTCACGCGCGCCGCCTGGGCTTCGGCTGCCACTTTCGCCAGGTCCACTCGCCGCGGGTCGGCCACCATGCCTTCCGACAGCACGACGATGGTCTTCGGTCCGGGGATGTCTTTCAGGCTGACGATCAACGCTTCGAGAGCGCTGAGCGAGATGCGCGCCTGGATGTGGGCATGCTGCGCCATGGCACGCGCCTCCTGCTCTACCTGTTCGGGACACGCGTCGCGTCCGCCGCCCGTATCGTCTGCGGCGCGCGCGAGGTTGACGTATTCGGTCAGCGCGCGGCCGCACTCGCGCAACACCGCGTCAGCCAGCCGTGCGCGTCCGCCGTCGGCAATCTCCAGGGCCTCGCTCAACCCAAGGTTGAACTGCTGGAAGACAGGATCGGTCTGTCCGGTCAGACCCGCCAGGCGCCGGCGTAGCGCTAGGCGATCGCGGGTGAAGTCGAGCGCTCCCAGCCGGGCGAGACCGATGACCGCCACGCGGTCTGAGGCATCGAGCTTGTCGATGAAAGATTCCGCGGCGCGCAACCCCGGTCGGCCCTCGAGGCGACGCATGTGCGCTTCATCCACGGCAACGACCACCAGGCGGCCGGGATCTTCGTCCTGATTCGACGTGAAATGGGACGACGCGAGGCGCAGCGAACGCGATTCGCGCGCGGCTTGCGACACAAACTGTGCAGACAGCAGGCGGCGGGGACGGCCATCGACCGTCAGCCGGAAGTCGTCCGGGCCCAGATCCGTGAGCGGCTGGCCCTCGGAGCCGAGCGCCGTGGCATCGACGGTGACGAGGTCGACGCCCGAGCGAAAGGTTGGCTGCTGGCCGGCGGTCGGGAGCGCGGCGGCCATGAGCGAAGCGGCGACGACCAATCCCATTACAACCCTTGACATGGGTGCCTCGGCAGTCCATTTTATGCGGGATCGCATGGTGCCAACTGCCGAATCCTGGATGCGAAAACGCTGCATCCGGGGACGAGCGTGTCCTGATCGTTGTCATTGGTGGAGGTTGTCGTGAAAATGTCCCGCCTGTCGTTGCGCGGAACACCGGCCGTCGTCGCGCTTGCCCTGTTGTTCCAACTCGTCGCCGGCGCCGCCTGGGCGCAGACCGGGACTGCTGCACTGGCCGGTGACGTCACCGACCCCCAGAAGCAGGTGCTGCCTGGCGCCACCGTCACCGCCACTCATCTTGCTACCGGCGCCTCGCAGGTCACCATCACGGACGAGCGTGGCGGCTTCCGGTTCGGTAACGTGCAGCCTGGCGTGTACACGCTCAAGGTCGAACTGGGCGGGTTCAAGACCAGCGTGGTCGAGCGCGTTGAACTCCAGGTCGACACCATCGCGCGACAGAGCGTGACGCTCGAGTTGGGCGGCATTTCGGAGACCGTGAGCGTGGTGTCTGAGGTGACGCGGCTCAACATCAGCGACGCCAGCGTCGGCAACGTGATGTCGCGCGAGCAGATTCGCAGCTTGCCGGTCGAGGCGCAGAACGTCGTCCATTTGCTGAGCCTGCAGCCGGGCGCGATCTTCATTCCCACCTCGAACCCGGCCACGGTCGACCCGCGCTACGGCTCGGTGGCCGGCGCGCGCGCCGACCAACAGAGCGTGACCCTCGACGGCATCGACGTCAACGATCCGCAGTTATCAACTGCCTACACCTCGGCAATCCGCATGACGCAAGAGGCGCTGCAGGAGTTCCGCGTCAGTACCTCCAACTACAACGCCGAGATGGGACGTTCGAGCGGACCGCAGGTTTCGCTGGTCACCCGTAGCGGAACCAACCAGTACGACGGCTCGGGCTACTGGACGGCGCGGCGGACGGCGACGTCCAGCAACGAATATTTCCTGAAGCTGTCGCAGCTCTCTTCCGGCCTGGAGAGCAAGGCGCCGAAGTTGGACAAGGACATCTTCGGTGGCTCGTTCGGCGGCCCGGTCATGCGCAACAAGCTGTTCTTCTTCGGCAACGTGGAGGCGCTGCGGGAGCAAAGCGAGGCGCCGGTCTTGCGTAACGTTCCCTCCAGTTCCATGCGCGACGGCGTGCTGATGTACCGCTGCGCGGTCGCCGCACTGTGTCCGGGCGGCACTGTGCGAGGCGTCAGCGCCAACCACACCGTGGAAGCTGGCTTCTATGGGATGACGCCGGCCGAGATTGCTGCCATCGATCCTCTCGGCATCGGGCCCAGCACCGCTGCGCTGGAGTACTTCCGCAAGTACCCTGCGCCCAACGACCCCGGCCGCGATGGGCGGAACCTGATGGACTACCGCTTCGCCGCGCCGATCGAGAACGAGTTCCTGAACCTGATCACCCGGGTCGATTACAAAGCGGCGAACAATCACAGCTTCTTTGGACGCTTCGGCAAGCAGGACGACACCATCAACAACGCGCCGCAGTTCGAGGGCACGGCACCGCGCCGCCAGCGGCTGTTCAACAACTACGGCGCCGCCGTGGGCTACGACGCGGTGGTGTCGCCCACACTGACCAACAGCTTCCGCTACGGCATGACGCAGATCGATGAGAACAATGCCGGCGTCACCGACGGCAACCACGTCATCTTCCGATTCATCTCGCCGTATGACGGCAAGGGCGACGGGGCGACCACGTTCACCGACACGCGGCAGACGCCGACGCAGAACATTGTCAACGACCTGTCGTGGTTCAAGGGTCGCCACACCATGAAGGTCGGCACCAACATCCGCTTCACGCGCGTGCCCAAGGAGCGTTTCCAAGCCTCGTACCTGACCGCCACCATCAACCCATCGTGGGTGGCGGGCGTCGGCCGCCGCAACATGCCGGGCAGTTCCTTCTGCACCTTGCCTGGCTGCAGCATCCCCGCGGTGGCCACCAACTTCCAGGGTGGCTACGCCGACGCCTGGCTCAACATGCTCGGCGTGCTGTCGCAAGCGACGCAGCGCGCCAACTACAACAAGGACGGCACGCCGCAGGCGCCCGGCACGGCGGTCGCCCGCGAGATTGCGTCGGACGAGTACGAGCTCTACCTGCAGGACGCCTGGCAGGTGCGGCCGAACCTCACGGTCACCGCCGGCGTGCGCTATAGCATCTACTCGCCGCCGTACGAAACCAATGGCCTGCAGGTCGCGCCGACCATCAGCATGGGCGAGTGGTTCGACACCCGCGCCGCGAACGCGCTCAAGGGCATCCCCTCGAACGCCAGCCAGATCATCACCTTCGACCTGGCCGGTCCCAAAAACGGCAAGAAGGGTTTCTACGAGTGGGACAAGAACAACATCGCGCCGCGCCTCGCAGTGGCGTGGACGCCGACCGAACGCATGGTGATTCGCGGCGGTTACTCGAAGGTGTTCGACCGCGTGGGCGTCGGCCTGGCGACCAACTTCGACGAGGGTTTCGCCTACGGCATGTCAACCCAGATCAGCAGCCCGTTCGGCGCCGCCTACGAGAGCAACCCGGCGGCGCGCTTCCGCGGCATCACCCAGATGCCGTCGACCATGCCGGCCGCGCCGGCCGGCGGCTTTCCGCAAACGCCGCCGATTCGCGCCGGCATCATCACGCAGAGCATCGACGACACGCTGGTGACGCCCTCGGCTCACATGGGCAGCGCCATCGTCGGCTTCGATCTCGGCAAGAACTACACCTTCGAGGCCGGCTACGTTGGCCGTTTCGGCCGCGATCTGCTGGTGCGCCGCGACCTGGCGATGCCGCTCAACCTGATGGATCCGGCCTCGAACACCGACTACTTCACGGCGGCACAGTCGATTATCCGGGCGGCACAAGGAGCCGGCCTGACCAGCAGCTCACCGGCCTCTGCCTATGCTGGGCTCCCCGCGGTCGCCTACTGGCAGAACATCTTCCCGGGGCGCAGCGGGCAACGGCCTGACCGCGACCCAGGCGATCACCCGGGCATTCATGCTGAACGGGCCTGACTGGATCACCGCGCTCTACGACATGGACACGGCATGCGATCCGGCGTGCAGCAAATTCGGGCCGTATGCGTACTTCGCGGAGCAGTACGATTCGCTGGCCGCGATCAGTTCGATCGGCCGCTCTAACTACAACGGCCTCAACCTCACGCTGCGGCGCCGCTTCGCCGACGGCGTGCAGTTCGACATCAACTACACGCTGGCGAAGTCGGAAGACATGGGCTCGCAGGTCGAGCGCGGCAGCGGCTTCGGCAACTTCAACAACGGCGGCAACTCGGGCTTCCTGGTCAACTCGTTCGATCCGGAGTTGAACTACGGCACGTCAGACTTCGACGTGCGGCATCAGGTGAACACCAACTGGCTGGCCGAATTGCCGTTTGGCCAGGGCAAGCGATTCGGCGGCGGGGTCAGCAACGTGGTCAATCACCTGATCGGTGACTGGTCAGTGGCCGGCCTCATGCGCTGGACGAGCGGGTTCCCGTTCAACGTCGCCAACTGCCGATCGTGCTGGGCCACCAACTGGAACCTGCAGGGCAACGCCATGCTGGTCAATGACAATGACCTGCCCGAGACCGGCACGACCAAGAACAAGGTCGACAACCGTCCCAGCCCATTTGTCGATCCCGTCGGCGCGATCGCCAAGTTCCGCCGCCAGTTGCCGGGTGAGGTTGGCCTGCGCAATGTCTTCAGGGGCGACGGCTACTTCAACATCGACCTGAGCCTGAGCAAGGCGTGGTCACTGGGCATTGCCGACCACCGCCTGCGCTTCCGCTGGGACGTCTTCAACGTCACCAACACCGCGAAGTTCGACGTCGGCCAGCTGACCAACACGCCGGACATTTCGGGCTTCGGCCGCTACAACGGCACGCTCGCCACCTGCGACGCGCAGGCGGGACGCTGCATGCAGTTCGCGATGCGCTACGAGTTCTAATCAGGGATCGGGGATCAGGGATCAGGGATCGGGGACCAACCTCGATTCCTGCTCCCCTGCTTTCTGCTCCCCTGATCCCTGATCCCTGATCCCTGATCCCTACTGCTGCTGCACGGACGGCCCATACAGAATCCGTCCGGGCCGGGCGGCCGTCATCTTTCCGTTCTCGAACGCCACCAGGCCGTTGACGATCACGACACTGACGCCCTCGGCGTAGCTGTGCGGCTTCTCGAACGTGGCGGTATCGCGGACCGTGGCCGCGTCGAACACGGCGATGTCGGCCTTCAGGCCCTGGCGCAACACGCCGCGGTCGCTCAGGCCCAGCCGCTGGGCCGGGAATGACGACATCTTCTGAACCGCGGTCTCGAGCGGCAGTGACTTCTTGTCGCGCGCGTACAGGCCGAGCACGCGGGCGAACGTGCCGTAGCTGCGTGGATGCGGGACATCGCGCCCGAACACCGGCACCTCGCCGTCTGATGCGATCATGGTGGCTGGATGAACAAGAATGCGCTGCAGGTCTTCTTCGCCGATGGCGTGGAAGATGCCGCCGCAGCCGCCCTGTTCGACAATCCAGATCGCCGTCTCCGCGGCGTTCTCGAGTGAAACCGCCAGGCCGCGGCCTTGCGTGATCTGCGCCAGGTTCTGGCCGGCGAGCTTGGGGTCGAACTGGCACGCCGACACCGAGACGTTCTTGGGGTCGCCGCCGCCGCGTTCGTCGCGAATAATCGCGACGCTCTCCGCCTTGATTTTGGCGCGCGTCGCTGGGTCCTTCAATCGCTGCAGGGTCGACTGGCGGCCGCCCTCCTGCGCCCAGGCCGGCAACAAGGCCGCGCCAATGCTCGTGGCCGACGCGGTGTAGGGATACTGATCGATCGTCGCGTCTACGCCACGCGCCCGGGCTTCGTCCACCATTCGCAGCGTCTCGACAGAAGCGCCCCAGTATTTCTTGCCGACCACCTTGTGATGCGTGAGCTGCGTCGGCAGACCGCCCTTCTCGCCTATCGCAATCGTTTCGCGAACGCTGTCGGTCAACCCCTTCGCTTCATCGCGCATGTGCGAGATGTAGATGCCGCCCATGCGCCCCGCGACGCGAGCCAGGTCAATCACCTCTTCGGTCGGCGTGAAATTTCCCGGCACATAGAACAACCCGGAACTGAGGCCGAGCGCGCCTTGCTCCATGCCCTGGGTTACCAGGGTCCGCATGCGCTCGAGCTCGGCGCGGGTCGCCGGGCGGTCTACCTCGCCCATCACCTCGCTGCGCACCGTGCCCTGGCCGATGAACGACCCGAAGTTCGGCGTGAAGCGGGTCGCCTGCAGCTTGGCCAGGAACGGGGCGAGCGGCAGCGGTGAACTGCCGTCGGGCCCTTCGATCACCGTGGTCACGCCCTGGCGCACGTAGTTGTCTGCGGTCGGCACCTCGAAGATGCCGCGACGGGCATGGGTATGGATGTCGATGAAGCCCGGCGCCACGACCAGGCCTTTCACGTCGATGACCCGCGTGGCAGATTCGGTAATCGACTGGGCAATTCGAACAATGGTGTCGCCCTTGATCGCGATGTCGGCTTGGTACCATGGGCTAGCGGTGCCGTCGATAATGCGGCCGCCCCGAAGTACGAGGTCGTAGGATGGAGCCTGGGCGGACAACAGGACGGGAACAGCCAGGATGAGGACAGCAAGGGTTCGGCGCATGCCGAGACTATAGCCGCTTGGCGTGCGGTCCCCAACGCTGGCGCGACGCCCTTCGTCTAAGGAATTCGAGGCGGTTGTCCGGCCCCCCGCCTCTTCGGGTAAACACAGGGGTGGGGCACGCTAGTAACCACCAACGAATGCCATTGTTCTTGCCGGCCGGAATGTCTTCGTTCATCTTCGTTCTGACGCTCGGGTTGGTTGCCCTGCCCGGCGGGGCGGCGGCACAGGCACCGCGCGAGACGCGCGCCCTGGTAACGGTGGTCGATACGACCGGCGCCGTGCTGCCTGGCGCAACCGTGACCATGGTCGGCCTTGAAGACGCCACGAAGGCACAAACCGTGACGCCGGTGACTGCAAGCGAGCGCGGCCTGGCGAACGTGGGCCCATTGCGCCCCGGGCGCTACCTGATCCGCGCCGAGTTCGGCGGCTTCGAAACCGGCGAGTTGACCGATGTGCGGCTGCGCGCGGGCGAAAACAAGCACGTGATCGTATTGCAGCTGAGCGGCGTGCAGGAGACCGTCATGGTGGGCCGCGACGCACGCGCCGCGGCGTCGGATCCAAACGGCGGCTCGCTCACCACGCAACTGACCCAGGAAGAGATCGCCTCGCTGTCGGACGATCCCGACGAGCTCGCGCGGCAGTTGTCCGACATGGCTGGTGGCAACGCGGTGATCAAGATCGACAGCTTCGTTGGCGGCGAGCTGCCGCCGAAAGCCTTCATCAAGTCGATTCGCATCATTCGCGACACGTTCCCGGCCGAAAATCACTCGGCCGACCGTGACGGCATCGACATTGTCACGCAGGCCGGCGTCGGCCTGATCCGCGGTGGCTTCTCGTCGCGCATCCGCGACAGCGTGCTGAACGGCCGCAATCCCTTCGTCGACGTGAAGGCCCCCGAGCGCACGCAGAACTACGACGGTAACCTCGGCGGCACCATCATTCCCGAGAAGAGCTCGTTCTCGGTGTTCTTCGGCGGCCGCCGGCAGTGGGACACGCCGGTGGCGACTTACACCACCGCGGCCGGCAAGCAATCGGTGCTGCTCGGGCGCAGGCCGAATAACGGCTGGAACGTGCAGGGCATGATCGACTACGCGCTGACCAGGGACCAGACGTTGCGCGTGTCGTACTCGCAGAACGACTCGTCGCGAAGCAACCTGGGCGTGGGCGGTTTCGATCTCGCCGAACGCGCTTACTCGAGTCAATCAAGCGGCCGGCAACTGCGCCTGCAGGAAGCCGGTCCCATTGGCCGCCGCTCATACCTCAACACGCGCCTGCAGCTGCGCTGGAACGACAATGCCAACGTCTCGCAGATCGAAGCGCCGACCGTGCGCGTGCTCGACGGCGTCACCACCGGCGGCGCGCAAGTAAAGGGCGGCAGCAACCAGAAAGATTTCGAGCTCGGCTCAGACCTCAACTACGTCCGCGGCATTCATACCGTGCGCACTGGTATCGCGCTCGAGGGCCGCCACTACCGATCGGACGACGTGTCGAATTACCTGGGGACCTTTGTGTTTTCGAACACGGCCGACTTCCTGGCCGGCCGGCCGCGCAACTATACGCGGCGCCTGGGCGACCCGCTGATCAGCTACTCGCATCTCGAAGCCGGCCTCTACGTGCAGGACGACCTCAAGCTGCGCAGCAACCTGACATTCAGCCCTGGCTTGCGGTGGGAAGCGCAGACACATGTCCACGACCTCAGTGGCTTCGCGCCACGCCTGGGCCTGACGTGGGCGCCGGGAGCAGACGGCAAGACGACGGTGCGCACCAGCTACGGCATTTTCTACAACTGGTTCGGCTCCAACACCTATGCGCAGACCCTGCGCGTCAACGGCTTGCGCCAGCAGGAAATCAACATCGTCAATCCGTCGTATCCGGACCCGGGTGTGATCGGTGCGGCGACGCCGTCGAACAAGTACGTGCTCGGCGATCTCAAGATGGAACGCTGGCACCGGTTCAGCGCGGCCGTCGACCGGACGGTATCGCCGAAAGTGCGCGTCAGTTTGTCGTACTCGATGGGCCGCTTCGGCAACCAGCTCCGCGGCCTCAACCTGAACGCGCCGGTTAGCGGGGTGCGGCCGGACCCGGCGTTTGCCAACATCATCCAGGTGGTGCCCGACGCCTCGTCTCGCAACTACGACGTGTCGCCCGACCTCAACATCAACCTGTCGGGTGGTGTCCGCAACGCCACCCAGGCGCGCTGGAACCCGAAGCGCACGGTGATCCGCTTCAACTATCGCTTCCACCGCGGCTACAACAACAGTGATGGCGCCTTCAGAGTGGCGCCAACTGGTTCACTGGCCGACCAGTGGTCAATCGCGCCGGGTGACGTCACCCATCGCCTGCGGGGTTCCGTGTCGACGCAGGCGCTGCGCAACCTGAACGCGCAGGTTAACCTCGACGCCAACAGCGGCGGTGCCTACACCATCACGACCGGCTTCGACGACAACGGCGATTCGATCTTCAACGACCGCCCGCTGTTCACGCCGCGTGGCAGCGAGCGCCTGCCCTGGCGTTCGACGATTTCCGCCAACGTGTCCTACACGATTCCAATCGGCACGCAGCGCGCGCCCGAAGGTGGCGGCGGTGCGTTTGGCGGCGGCGGTGGTGGTGGACGCGGCGGCGGTGGTCCGAGGGGTGGCGGCCGTTCCAAGGGCATTACGTTGAATGTCTCGGTCAACAACCTCACCGACCGCGCAAACTACAGCGGGTTCAGCGGCGTCATGACGTCGCCGTACTTCCTGCAGGCGACCTCGGTCTCGAACCCGCGCCAAGTCGACTTCTCGGTGCGCTTCGGCTTCTAGGAGTACGCAATGAACAAGCGCGCCAGTCGACTGTGTGTTTGGTTGTTTGTCAGTTGCTGTTCCCTGGCGGCGCCCGCCGCCCAGGTTGACCAGGCGACGG
>JANMUX010000145.1:0-27664 GCA_031392125.1 Acidobacteriota bacterium
ATTGCCGCGGCGACGATGATCCTCGGCACGGTGGTTGGCGTGGCGCAGACCAGCCTCAAGCGGATGCTGGCGTATTCGAGCATCGCCCACGGCGGTTACCTGCTGGCGGGCCTGGTGGCCGGCAACGACGTGGGCAAGGCCGCGATCCTGTTCTACCTGGCCGCGTACGCGCTGACCAACCTCGGCGCCTTCGGTGTGATTGCGCTGCTTGGCACGCGCGAGCGCGCCAACGACGACCTGCGCGACTACGCCGGGCTGTTCAAGAGCCACCCGGCGCTGGCCGTGCTGATGACGTTCTTCCTGCTGTCGCTCGGTGGTTTCCCGCCGACCGCCGGCTTCATCGCCAAGTGGTATGTGTTCAGCGCCGCGATTGGCTCGGGCTACTACGGCCTCGCCATCATTGGCGTGCTGTCGAGCGTGGTTTCGGTGTTCTTCTACCTGCGCATCGTCGTGATGATGTTCATGACCGATCGTGACGCCCGGCCCGTGCCGGCGCCCATTACCCGTGTGGCCATGGCTGGCCTTGTGCTGTCGCTCATCGGCGTGCTCTACCTGGGCGTGCTGCCGACGGCGGTGATCGACTTCGCCCAGGCTTCAATCAGCACCATTTTTTAGCCACCGAGAACGTCCTCTTTCCCTTGTAGAATCGGGCCTGCCCACGAGGGGGCCCATTCGCATGCGACTTCCAGCCGCTCTTGCCGCCATCTGTCTGCTGACGGCCACCGCGCTCGCGCAAACTCCTGCTGCCCCTCAGCCCGTTCCGGCCGGCCGCCACCCCGAGGCCGGGGGCCTGCTGATCCGCAACTATCCACCCGAGGCCTACGACGGCGGCCCCCAGAACTGGGCGCTGCTCCAGGACGCGCGCGGTGTTCTCTACGTGGGCTCGACGAATGCGTTGCTTGAATACGACGGAGTTACCTGGCGAAAGATCACCACGCCCTCCCGATCGACTGTCCGATCACTGGCCGCGGATGCGACGGGCAGGATCTACGTCGGCTCAGTCGGAGACCTCGGCTACCTCGAGACCGATGCCAAGGGTGACACGCAGTTCGTGTCGATGGTCGATAAGCTCCCCGCCGATGTCCGCATTTTCGAGGACGTGTGGCGGACCTTTGCGACCCCCGATGGGATTTTCTTCCAAACCCAGATTGGCCTGTTCCGCTGGGCCAATGGGTCGATGAAGGTGTGGAAGCCGACCGGCCGCATCTTTAACCGCGCCCAGATGGCCAACAACACCGTTTACATCGGCCAGACCGGCGGCGTGTTGATGGCGTTGCGCGGCGACGAGCTCGTTGCGGTGCCGGGTGCCGAACGTCTGGGAGACGAGCCTTATCCGATCGTGATTCCGTTTGATGACACGCGCCTGCTGATGGGGACACGGTCCGCCGGATTGTTTCTCCATGACGGCGCGGCGCTGACCCCGTTCAAGACCGAGGTTGACGAATACCTCAAGCGCAACAACCTCTACCGCGGATTCGTCCTGCCGAACGGGGCGCTCGCATTCGCGACGACCTCCGCCGGCATGGTGCTGCTCGATCGCGCCGGGCGTCAGCTCGAGATGATCGACGAACGCGCGGGGTTGCAGGCCCCATCCGTGTATAACTTGCTGCCCGACCGCGAAGGCGGCTTGTGGCTGGCGCTAGGAGTGGGTCTCGCCAGGGTCGAGGCGCAGTCGCCGTTGTCGCTGTTCGGTCCTACCGAGGGACTGCGCGCTGCGGGCGGCGAAGTCGCCCGGTTCAATGGCCGGCTGTACGTCGCGCATGGCCAGGGCGTGCAGTATCTGGCGCCGGCGAGCGGCAACACGCTGCCACGAATCGTGGCCGTGACCGGCGTCATGAACCAGTGCTGGGCGTTCTCGCGGTTTAACGACCCTACCGGCCAAGAGCCACAACTGCTGCTGTCGGCCAGCGACGGCCTGTTTCGGATCGAAGGCGACCGGGCGATCCCGATCGTCACCTCACAGAATCGTTCCTTCGGAGCCTTTGTCACCCATCAGTCGAGAGTTGATCCGGCACGTGTGTGGGTGGGTTTAACCGATGGCCTCGCCTCCGTCCGCTGGACCGACGGGCAGTGGGTGAATGAGGGCCGTGTCCCCGGGATTCGCGACCAGGTGCGGAGCCTGGAACAAGCGGCGGATGGCAGTGTCTGGGCGGGCACTGCGTCAGCAGGACTGCTGATCGTGCGTGGTGCCGACGCCGTTGGCATCACCCGGCCTGCGGCGCCCTCGGTTCAGCGCTACGGCGCCGAGCAGGGGCTGGCGATCGGTGGGGCAGCCGTCATCAAAGTGGATGACAAGTTGTTTGTTACCGTGGCCGGCAAGATCGCCGTGTTCGATGCAGCAGCCAACCGGTTTGTGGCCGACAAGACGTTCGAGGTCGTGGAGCGAGACGACGGCGCGGGCCTGGTGTTTTTCACCCAGGGCCCGGATGGCCGGATCTTCGTCACGTCGGGCCGCAATGCCGCCGTTCTGACGAAGCAGGCGGACGGCTCGTACGCGACCGACAAGCAGCTGTTCAGCCGCTTCGAGCTCGACAACAACGGCGCGTTTTACGCCGAGAAAGACGGCGTGCTCTGGATCGGCACTGGCGGCAAGCTCGCCAGATTCGATACCGCCCGGTTCGAGCGCACCACACCGAAGTTCGCCGCGCTGGTTCGCCGGGTCACGCTGAACCAGGTCAACATGACTTCGCCGACGCCTGCCGCCCCGCCCTCGTTGGCGGCTGCGACGCGCAGCATTCGATTCGAGTTCGCCGCCCCCTCCTTTCTCAACGAGCGTTCAACCCAGTATCAATCACGCCTCGATGGCATCGACGCCGACTGGTCCGCCTGGTCCTCCGAATCACGCCGCGACTACACCAACCTGTCGGCCGGCGAATATCGCTTCCACGTCCAGGCCCGCAACGAGTTGAGTCAGGTAAGCGACGAAGCCACCTACGCGTTCACGATCCTGCCACCGTGGTATCGCACGTGGTGGGCTTACGGAGGCTACTTGGCCCTGTTTGCTTTGGCCGGCTACGGCATCGACCGCATCCAGCGGCGGCGTCTGATCGGCAAGGAGCGGCAGCGCTCCGAGTTCGCCGAGGCCCGCCTCAGGGCCGACGCGGCCGAAGCGCTGGCCGGCGCCGAGCGCGAGCGCAATCGCAACATCGAGTTGCTGAGCGACATCGGCCGCGAGATCACCGCCTCGCTCGACTTCGACACTATTTTCGACAAGCTCTATGGCCGCGTCAACGAGCTGGCGGATGCCGACGTGTTCGGTGTCGGCCTGTATCACCCCGATAAGAACGAGCTCGAATATCGGCTGGCCATCGAGAAGGGCAAGCGCTACGCCCCCTACTCGCGCAGCACCACCGACCGCAGCCAGCTGCCGGTGTGGTGCATCGAGCACCGCGAGCCGGTCTTCATCAACGACGTTGAGAAGGAATCCGGCAAATACATCCCCCACTACGCCGAGGCCGCCCGCGCGCTGGAAGACGGCACCATGTCGAAGGCGGCGCAGTCGATCATCTACTTGCCGCTCGTCTCCAAAGACAAGGTGCTCGGCATCGTCACCATTCAGAGTCTCGAGAAGTTCGCCTACACCGAGCATCACCTGAACATGATGCAGAACCTGGCCGCCTTCACGGCGATCGCGCTCGATAACGCCGACGCCTATCGCCAGATCAACGAGCAGGAGCACGAGAACCGACGGCTCTTCGAGGAAGCGCAACGCGCGCGGTCAGCGGCCGAAGACGCCGATGCGGCCAAGAGTGCGTTCCTGTCGACGGTCAGCCACGAACTGCGCACCCCGCTGACCTCGGTGCTCGGTTTCGCCAAGATCATCAAGAAGCGCCTGGACGACCGCATCTTCCCGCTCATCCAGACTGACGACCGCAAGGTGTTGCAGACGGTGCAGCAGATCCAGGACAACCTGCAGGTGGTAGTCGGGGAGGGCGAGCGCCTCACCAAGCTGATTGACGATGTGCTGGATCTCGCGAAGATCGAGGCCGGCAAGCTCGAGTGGAACATGGGGCCGGTGACGGTACAGGAGATCATCGATCACGCCACGGCGGCCACCGCGTCATTGCTCGAGCCAAAGGGCCTGCGCCTGCTGAAGGACGTGGATGCGACGCTGCCGGTGATCACCGGCGATCGCGACCGCCTGATCCAGGTGGTGATCAACCTGATCTCGAATGCCGTCAAGTTCACCGACGCGGGCACCATTACCTGCCGCGCCGTCCGCCAGGCCGACATGCTGGTGGTCAGCGTGATCGACACCGGCCTGGGGATTGCCCCTGCCGACCAGCCCAAGGTGTTCGAACGCTTCAAGCAGGTCGGTGACACGCTCACCGACAAGCCGAAAGGCACCGGCCTTGGCCTGCCGATTTGCCGCGAGATTGTCGAGCACCACGGCGGCCGCGTCTGGGTCGACAGCGAACTCGGCAAGGGTAGCACCTTCTCGTTCTCGCTACCGATCGCCGATGGCGACCAGCCATCCCTGCCGCTCGACCTGGCCACGGTGGTCCGTCAGCTGCGCGATCAGGTGGTGGTGACCACGCCGCGGACGGCGGAACGGCAGCCGCGCATCCTGGTCGTCGATGACGAGGCGAATATTCGCGAGCTGCTGACCCAGGAGTTCACCGAGGCCGGCTACGCCGTGGTCACGGCCGCCAACGGCCGCGAGGCGGTCGCCGAAGTCCGGCGCCAGCGTCCGGACCTGGTCGTGCTCGACGTGATGATGCCCGAGATGAACGGCTTCGACGTGGCGGCGGTGCTGCGCAACGATCCGCAGACGCTCGATATTCCGATCATCATCCTGTCGATCGTGCAGGACCGCGAGCGCGGCTTCCGCCTGGGCGTCGACCGCTATCTCACCAAGCCAATCAATACCGACGTCCTGTTCCGCGAGGTCGGCGCCCTGCTCGAGCAGCGCAAGACCCACAAGCGCGTGCTGGTGGTGGACGATGACGCCACCGCGGTCAAGACGCTCACCGAGGTGTTGAAGGCACGCGGCTACAGCGTGACCGAGGCCCGTGGCCACGACCTGTTCGAGAAGGCCAAGATGCTGCAGCCCGACATCATCATGCTCAGTTCGATCGATCCCAAGCCCGAGATTGTCCAGACCCTGCGCTTTGAAAAAGGTCTCGAGAACGTCCTGTTCTTCGTCTACCGGTAGGAGCCCACGTGAGTTTGAAGATCCTGATTGTCGACGACGAAGTGCACCTGCGGACGCTGCTGCACCAGACGCTCGAAGAGCTTGAAGACGAAGGCGTCGAGCTGCACGTGGCCACCAACGGCGAAGAGGCGCTGGCGGCCATTCAATCGCTGCAGCCGAACCTGGTGTTCCTCGACGTGATGATGCCGAAACTGAGCGGCTTCGACGTATGCGAGCAGGCCAAGAAGGTGCTCGGCCTGACGGGCGTCTACATCGTGCTGCTCACGGCCAAGGGCCAGGAGTTCGACCGGCAACGCGGGGTTGCGGTGGGCGCCGACCTCTACATGACCAAGCCCTTCGACCCCGACGCGCTGCTGATGAAGGCTCGCGACGTGCTCGGCATCTAGTTGCGGCCATGGCTCGCATTTCCCTGAAGCAGATCGTCGGCGAGCAGAACGGCCTCCGTCCCGTGGTCGCGGCCCTCGAGCGCGCGTTGGGCAGCCCGGTGGCTGTCGAAGACCTGGCCGGCGGACCGCTGCTCGGCACTGCCAACGGCGGCGAGCGCTTTGCGGTGAAGCACGACGGCAAAGATCTGGGGTGGGTATCGGGGCCACAGGGGGCCGAGGCAATGGCCGACCTGTTGCGGTTCCTGGCCGACAAAGAGTCCGAGCGTAAGGCGCTCGGTTCAGAAGTGCTCCACCTGTATCGCGAAGTGAACCTGATCTACAGCTTCTCTGAGAAGCTGGCGGCGCTGCTCGACCTCGAGCGAGTGGCGCAGCTTACGTTACAGGAAGCCCGACACCTGATTGTGGCCACCGACGGCGCCATCCTGCTGCTCGACGACCAGACCGGCGCATTGACGGCGGCGGCGGCGTTCGGCGACGAACTGCCGGGGCTATCGGGCTTCACCCGTGGCACCGGCATTGCCGGAACGGTGGCAGCCACCGGCGTTGGCGAGATCGTCAACGACGTGATGGGCGACCCGCGCCGGATTAACGCCGTGATCGACGTGCGCTCGCTGGTGTGCGCGCCCTTGAAAGTGGGCGAGAAGGTGATTGGCGTGATGATGCTTGCGAGCACGCTGCCGATGGCCTACGAGGCCCGCGAGCTGAAATTGTTGAATACACTCGCGCTGCACGCCGCCACCGCGATCGAGAACGCGCGGTTGTTCGAGCGCACCGTGCAGGCCGGTTACGAGCGCGAGCGGCTCCTGGCGCTCAACAAGGCCGCTGAAGTGGCGCGCGCGGGCTACGAGCGCGAGCTCGAACTGGCGGCCACGATCCAGGCCGATCTGTTTCCGGCGCAACTGCCAGCCGTGGCCGGGTACGATCTGGCGGCCCGCAACCGGCCGGCGCGCCGGTGCGGCGGGGACTACTACGATGCCATTCCGGCCGGGACCGGCGGCGACGCCTCGGTGCTCTTGTGTGTGGCCGACGTGTCGGGCAAAGGCTTGCCGGCGTCGTTGTTGATGAGCCACATGCAGGCGACGCTGCGTGCGCTGCTCGGCCGCACGGCCTCGCTCCAAGACCTTGCAGGTCATGCGCACGACTTGCTGCACGGCTCCACCGCAGACAACAAATACGTCACGGCGGCACTGCTGGAACTGACGCCGGCGACGGGCCGGGCCAGTTATGTCAGTGCCGGCCACATCAACAGCCTGGTCGTAAAGCGAAATGGCGATGTCGTGCTCCTGGGATCGACCGGCGCCCCACTGGGGCTGCTGCCGCCAGGGCTGCCCTACGAGACGACCCGGATCGACATCGAAGCGGGAGATTGCCTGATCCTGTGCTCGGATGGCGTGTCTGATGCGCAGAATGCCTCAGACGATGAGTTCGGCGAGAGCCGCCTGACCGCCATTGTTCGCGAGGCGCGCCACGAGTCGTCTGCGGCGATTGTTGCAAAGGTGTTCACCGCTATCGATGCGTTCGCAGGTGCGGCGCCGCAGTTCGATGACATCACGCTGCTGGTCTTGCGCCGGCTCGGCGACTGACCCCCAAGGCCCCCAAACACGCCGAGTCAGCCTTCCCCTTTCAGCACCGACGGTCCCCGTCCACCCGGGTGGTTAAGGGCGCTGGCTGAGCAGGGTTGCGAGCGTGTCGTCCTGTCCTGCGAGCACCGTCCTCAGGTCGAGGACTACACGCTCGTGCTCGATCCTCGCGATCACCGGAGGGTCGAGCGCTCGGAGCCACTGTTGGGTCGCGTCGGGTGATTCGTCGGCCCGCATGATCGACAGCAAGACAGTCGGCAACTGAAGGCCGGGCGCGCTGCCACCGCCGACCGCCGAGGAGCCGCTGATCATGGCGACCCGCCAGCCCGCGGCGGCGAGTGTCGCCGCCAGTGTCTGTGTGCGCGCCTCGATTGCTTCCGGCGACGCATGCAGCATCTGTTGCACCGGGATCGTTGTCGCCGACCGGCCGGCGACGTATTCACCGAGCGTGGCCTCGAGAATGGCGAACGTGATTTTGTCGGCGCGCAGCGCACGCATCAGCGGATGCGTGCGGAGCCGATCGACCAGGTCTTTGCGCCCCGCGATAATGCCGCACTGCGGGCCGCCCAGCAGCTTGTCGCCGCTGAAACACACCAGGTCAACGCCTGCAGTGATCGATGCCTGCACCGACGGCTCGCCGGCCAGGTCCTCGACGAGGCAACCGCTGCCGATGTCTTCGACGACCGGGATCCCGGTGACGCGTCCCGCCTGCACCAGGTCGGCCAGCGTGGGCCGTTCGGTGAACCCTTCGATGCGGAAATTCGACGGGTGCACGCGCAGGAACATCGCGGTCGCCGCCGTGATCGTGGCCGTGTAATCGTTGACCCTGGTTCGATTGGTGGTGCCTACTTCGCGCAAGGTCGCGCCCGACTGTCGCATCACGTCGGGCACGCGGAAGCCGCCGCCAATTTCCACCAGCTCGCCGCGCGAGATCACCACCTCGCGCCCGTTCGCGAGGCCGGTCAGGATGAGCAGGGTCGCCGCCGCGTTGTTGTTGACCACGATGGCCGCCTCGGCGCCGGTCAACCTTGTGATCAACGATTCGGCGTGGACCGTCCGCGAGCCGCGCGTGCCTGCCGACAGGTCGTATTCGAGATTGGAATAGCCAGCCGCGATCGCGGCGACGCGGTCCAGAGCCACCGGCGCAATCGGCGCGCGCCCGAGGTTGGTGTGGACGATCACGCCCGTGGCGTTGATGACGGGTCGTAGCGATCCGCGCGCACCCAAGGCCAGCGTGGCCCGGGCGCCGTTCTCCAGTGACGCGGCAGCTTCGGCGGTGTCGATCGGTCCATGTCCGGCGGCGATAGTTTCGCGCAACCGGCTGGCTCCCGCGCGCAGCGCATTCACCGTCGCATCAGCGCCGTAACTGATCTCGAGCGCGCGCACGGCGTCGCGTTGCCGCATGGCCTCGATCGCGGGAATGATCCTGAAGTCAGGCACGCAAAAAGCATAGTGCACCTTGGCGCCGTGGCACCCACCCCGTGGCACCTGAGGCACCTAGGCACCCTAGGCACCTTAGGCACCCTCGTAGTACGATCCCCCGTCCCATGACGCAGCGAACGCACCGTCCGGCCGAAAAGTTCTGGCCGTATGTGGAGAAGCCGGAAGAGCCCACTCCTGAGGAGCTTGCCGCGCTCGATCCCGACCTCCACAACACCCTGTTCGGACCGCGCAACCTGCCGTTTTCGGTGACGCTGGTATTTCCGCCGTTTGAGGGCCCGAATTACGAGCAGGCGGTGCAGCAGGCGAAGGCGTCTGCGGAGTACCTCGAGACTGGACACGGCGCCAATCGGCGCCACCGCGCGCGCTTCTTTTCCGGCGAGGCGTTGCGCCTCAGGGATCTGTTCGGGTTGATCGGACCGGTGCCGGGAACCGAGGTGCTGATCGACGATCGGCCCATTCCCTATTCCCGCGAGCTCTGGCTTCCGCTGATCTGGTTCCTGCTTCTCGACTAGCCCCAGGTCGTGGCCTCTCCCAAGAGCGACTTCGATCGCGAGATGCAGCACCTCGAAGCCGAGATTCGCCGGCTCGAAGCTGAATACAACATGTTCTTTGCCGGGCGCCTGCCGCGGCTGCCATGGGAGACCCGCACCCGCGTTGAGGCGCTGGTCAAGAAGCACGATCGTTCGTTCATCCGCAACACCGCCGACCGCTTTCGCTTCGAGTCCATGCAGAACAAGTTCGCCAAGTTCTGCGAGTTGTGGGAGCGGCAACTGAGCCAGATGGAAGGCGGACGGCCCAAGCGTGGTGGCGGCAAACCACCGCCAGAGCCTGCGCGAACCGTGCCGAAGGCCGAGCAAGCGCAGCCCGCGTCGGCGGATCGCGTGGTGCGTTTTTCAAGCGCCGGTGCGGACGAGGAACGGGTGAAGGAACTCTACGAGAGGCTGGTCGAGGTGAAGCAGGCGGCCGGTGAGGCGCCGGTGCCGATCGAGCGCGTGGCCGCGTTGGTCAAGGCGCAGGTCGAGAAGTACGCAGCCGACGGCAACGAGGTGGCGTTCCGGGTCGCGCTGAAGGATGGGAAAGTGTCGCTGACGGTGAAGCCGGTTCGAGCGGGGGAGGACTGAGGATTCTTCGTTACGGGGAAACGATGCCGGGAGGGAGCCCGGCACCGTTTCGGTCAAAGGGGTAACTACGCTGCGCGGGTCACGTTGCCGGCCTGGGGACCCTTGGGTCCGTCGACGATTTCGAACTCAACCGGCTGGCCCTCTTCGAGAGAGCGGAAGCCGGCGCCCTGAATCGCCGAGTAGTGCACGAACACATCGCTGCCGCCTTCGCGCTCGATGAAGCCGTAACCCTTGGCGTTATTGAACCACTTGACCTTGCCTGTAATACGCATCGTTCTGTTCCTGTCTTGCAGGTGGCTGAGCCACCGTAGTGATCGACCCTCGGCCTCTCCAATGGATGAGGTTGAGGGCAACAAAAAAGGCCGCAACTTGCGGCCTTCTGGTCCGCAGAAATGGACTGCGGGGATGATACCGGGCCGTTACATTTGGTGTCAATTGGCAATGCGGGCCAACGATTAGGCCGTTTTCGCGTTTGTTTCGTTTTCGAGAGGGATGAGCTTCATGCGCCGTGCGATTCTGAGTGTTTCTGACAAGGCCGGCCTGGTCCCGTTCGGGCGAGCGTTGGCCGAGCGTGGCTTCGAACTGGTGTCAACCGGCGGCACGGCCAAGGCGCTGGCCGAGGCCGGCCTCGCGGTGGTGAACGTCAGCGACGTCACCGGCTTTCCCGAGATGATGGACGGCCGCGTCAAGACGCTGCACCCGAAGATCCACGGCGGCATCCTGGCGCGTCGCCACCTTCCTGAAGACCTCGCGCTGGCGGCCGAGCACGGCATCGGCATGGTCGACCTGGTGGTCGTCAATCTCTATCCGTTCGTCGAGACCGCGGCCAAGCCCGGGATTCACTTCGATGACCTGATCGAGCAGATCGACATCGGCGGCCCCAGCCTGGTGCGCGCCGCGGCCAAGAATTTTCGCGATGTCCTGATCGTAGTGTCGCCGAAGGACTACGACGAGGTGATCGCCGAGCTCGATCGATCGGGGGGACCCGCGATGGCGTTCCGCTTCGACCTGGCGCGCCGGGCCTTCGCGCATACCGGCAGTTACGACACAGCCATCGCCGGCACGCTCGACGAGGTCAGCGTCGACGGTGACGTCTTTTCAAGACCTCAAGACCCCAGGGGCCCAAGCCCTCAAGCCCTCACCATCCGCGCGTCCAAGCTGCGCGATCTCCGCTACGGCGAGAACCCTCACCAGCCCGCCGCCTGGTACGCGCTCGACCCGGCCTCGGGCCTGGGCGCTCCTGCGATCCTCCAAGGCAAGGAACTCTCGTTTACCAATCTCCTCGACCTCGACGCCGCTGCCCGCATCGTCCTCGAGTTCAGCGAGCCGGCGGCGGCCGTGATCAAGCACACCAATCCCTGCGGCGTCGCCACGGGAGCGACCATCGCCGAGGCGTATGTTCGCGCGCGCGAAGCGGATGCGCTGGCGGCCTTTGGCGGCATCATCGGGTTGAACCGCGCCATTGACGTCGACACCGCAACGGCCATTGTCGCGTCGTTCATCGAAGCGGTGGTCGCGCCGTCGGTCGACGAAGCCGCGAAGCCCATCCTCGCCAAGAAGACAAACCTGCGCGTGCTCGAAGCCGACTTCGCGTCGCTCGCGGGCAGCGAGTACCGCTCCATTCTCGGCGCGCTGCTCGTGCAGCAACGCGATCAGGTAAGCGAAGCGCACATGCCGTGGCCGTCTGACGGCCTCAAGGTAGTGACGAAACGACAGCCGACCTCGGAAGAGTGGCAGGCCCTGCGCTTCGCGTGGCGCGTGATGGCGCATGTTAAGTCGAACACCGTGATCTTCACCGACGCGTTCCGCACGTTGGCGATCGGCGCCGGCCAGATGAGCCGCGTCGACGCGGTCAAGGTCGCGACCATGAAGGCGGCGGGCTGGAAGTCCGCGGATGTCGCCGCCATTCTCAAGGGCTCGGTCGCGGCGTCGGATGCGTTCTTCCCGTTCCGCGATGGCCTTGATGCGGTAGCCGCTGCTGGTGCGACCGCCGTCGTGCAGCCGGGCGGGTCAGTAAAAGACGCCGAAGTGATCGCCGCCGCGGATGAGCATGGCCTGGCGATGGTGTTCACGGGCCGGCGTCATTTCAGGCACTAGGGGGGACGATGGGATCGTCAGGAACCAAGAAGGTCGCGGCGCCGCGGACGCACAGAGCGACGGCCGGGAAAGCGGCTGCAGCCAACAGCACACCGTCCGTCGTTCCGATGATCTCTTACGAGGATGGGATCGCGGCCTTGGAATGGCTGGCTAGCGCGTTTGGGTTTCGAGAAACGGCGCGTCTCACGACGCCGGATGGGAAGCTGTCACACGGCGAGATGGCGGCGGGGAACGGATTGATCATGCTCTCGTCTCCGACACCGGAGTACCGCAGTCCGAAACGACATCGGGAGGTGTGCGAACAGGCACGGAAGTGGTCCACTGTGCCCTGGATTATCGACGGCGTGCTCGTCTACGTGAGCGATCTCGATCGACACTTCGAACAGGCAAGAACCGCAGGTGCGACGATTCTCTCTGCGATCGAAGAAGGGCCGCCCGGGCGACGATACCGGGCGGAAGACCTTGAAGGCCATCGCTGGTTCTTCCTTGAAACCGACCACGCATAACGCGCAGGGCTCGCTAGCCAGCCCTGCAGCCCGGCGCGCGGCTCGGGCTGATCGGATGGCTCTGGTCGCATTCTTTCTGCTGACCTTCGCGTTGACCTGGACGGCATGGCTAGCGCCCGCGGCGCTGGGGGCGCCAGGCGATTCCGGGTTCTTCGGTCTCGGCGGTCTGGTCTTCCTGTTGGGCGTCTTCGCGCCAGCGTCCGTGGCGCTCGCTCTTACCGCGTACGGCGAAGGCCGAGCGGGGGTTGCGCGACTGCTGACGCGCATCGGCAGGTGGCACGTGAGCGCACATTTGTACCTGTTCGCGATCAGCTACATGGCGGCCACCAAGCTGTTCGCCGCCCTGATTCACCGAATTGCCACGGGCGTGTGGCCGAGTTTCGGAGACGCACCCGTGCCCCTGATGCTCGGCGCGATCCTGGTTTCGACCTGGGTGCAAGCTGGTGAGGAGGTGGGATGGAGGGGATATGCGCTCCCGCGCCTGGCGACGCTTCTGGGTCTCGGCGGCGCGAGCGTTCTCCTCGGCGTCATGTGGGCGCTCTGGCACTTGCCGCTCTTCTTCCTGCCCGGCAGCGGGAGTGACGGCCAGTCGTTCCCCATCTACCTGCTACACGTGACCGCGCTTTCGGTGGCGATGTCCTGGCTGTACTGGAAGACCGAGGGCAGCCTACTGCTGGTGATGCTGATGCACGCCTCCGTGAACAACACGACCGGCATCGTTCCCGCGGCCCTTGCCAACGCCGTCGCCCCCATGTCGTTCGAGGGCACACTGGTGGCTTGGGTGACCGTCGCCGTCTCTTCGGCGGTCGCGGCGCTGCTCCTGGCCCGCATGCGTGGAGCCGAGCTCGGTGCGATGCTAGGCGCCAACCTCAAGACGCACAGGAGACCGCGTGGACGAAAAGACACTCTTCACGAAGTTCTGGACAGACGAATCGAAGACCACCCGCAACGTGCTCGCGAAAATTCCAGAGGGGTCTGATTACCGGCCGGATCCGAAGTCGCGCACCGCGCACGAGATTGCGTGGCAGATTGTCTGCGAGGAGAGAATGATCATCGAGGCGCTCGAGAGTGGCAAGGCGGAATGGGCGCCGCCGCCGATGCCGGCGACGATGAAGGAAGTGCTCGCGGCGTATGAGAAGCAGGGCGCCGGAATGGCAGAGCGCTGGCAGGCATTGCCTGTCGCGCGCTGGGACGGCTCACTCGAGTTCTTTGGCAAGCAGCGGCCCGCGTCGCCGATGGCCTGGAGCTTCCTCTTCGACATCGTCCACCACCGCGGCCAGATCACAACCTACCTTCGGCCGATGGGATCGACCGTTCCACAAATCTACGGGCCGAGCGGAGACGAACCGTAGCTGAGGCCTGACACGACTTCCGCGGTGCGCGGCCTTCGTGCTGGGCTATGCTGCGGCGTGGTTTCTCTTCAACCTCGGGCGCATGGCGCCGTAGATACCCGGAGCTACGCCGTGGCGGGTGCCGGCGATGCGCCTTCGCTGCAGGCCGGTCAATGAGACGTGCCCTCGCCCTCTCCTGGTGCACCGTCGCCGTTGTCAGCCTCGGCGCGATACAGCCGGCGACTGCTTCCCTGGTTCAGGCTGCGCCGGTGGAAGAGATCGTCATCCTGCGCTCGCTACGCTTGTCGCGCACCAAGCCGACCGACTTCTGCGCTCCATCGCGGACCGGGTTCCCATCTGCGACCTCGGAGGACCGCTACGATTTCCTGGCTGTCGCGACCGACGCCGCCAACGGGAAGGTCACGAGCCCCTCCGGCCCACGGGCCGGTACGCTGCACGCGTGCTTTGGTCCCACAGCCGATCCCCTGGTTTCGAGTTTCTATGCAGAAGGGGAGGTCGGAGCCGTGTCCCTCGTCGGTCGCGGGCAATGTCGGACGACGAGGCGCAACTTTCCTGAAGCGGGCATCTCGTTGATGACCTGCCAACTCGATCTCGCCGGGCTGCCCGCTGCGTACGCCGGTGGCCAGCTCACCACGAACACTCTCTCGTCGCGGACCCTCCTTGGTCCTGAGACCGATCCACCGGGCTACACACAGCCGTCGATTGCCACCGTGCGTTTGTGGCGGAAGCGATAGCAGGCGGGTGGTCGTGAGGCTGAGGCGGTGATCAGGCAGTCGGCCAAAAACCAGCTGCACTCACGGAACCGATTTCGCAACGGGTATGACTTTCCGCTGCTGGTCGTCAGCAGTCCGCGGCTGGCGGAGTTTGTCGCGCCCAACGCGCACGGCGACTTGTCCATCGATTACGCCAATCCGGCAGGCGTGAAGGCGCTCAACCAGGCGCTACTCAAACTGGCTTACGGCATCGACACCTGGGACGTGCCGCCGGGCTACTTGTCTCCGCCGATTCCCGGACGCAGCGACTACGTGCATCATCTCGCCGACCTGCCAGGTATAGGCGACGGACCGCGCCGTCCGCCCGTACGCGTCCTTGATATCGGGACGGGAGCCAACTGCATCTACCCACTGATCGGAGCGCGCGAATACGGCTGGCACTTCGTCGGCACGGAAATCGATCCCGTCGCGTTGCAGTGGGCGCAACAACTGGTGGCGGCGAATCCAGCGGTGGCCGATCTCATCGAGTGCCGGCTGCAAGAATCGCCGCGCTCGTGTTTCGACGGCGTCGTCAAAGCAGGTGAGACGTTCGACCTGTCGATGTGCAATCCGCCGTTTCACGCGTCAGCCGAAGAGGCGGCTGAGGGCAACCGCAGAAAGCGCCGCAACCTCGGGCATGCGAAGTCCTCGGCGCCAGTCCTGAATTTCGGCGGGCAGGCCGGCGAGCTGTGGTGCGACGGCGGTGAGCTGGGGTTCGTGCGCCGCATGATCGCGGAAAGCGCCGGGCGTCCCGGGTTGTGCCGATGGTTCACGACCCTGGTCTCGAAGAGCGCGCACCTGCCGCGCTTGTTCCAGTCTCTAGAGGCGGTGAACGCGCTGGATGTGAATACTCTCGAGATGGCGCACGGTCAGAAGAGAAGCAACATCCTGGCGTGGACGTTCACGCGATTCTAGGGTCGCAGCGCGTCCAGGCGATTGGTGGCAACGAGGATGTCGCGCTTCAGCCGCCGGACCATGTCCTTGACAAGGTCCTTTCCCTTAGAGGCCTCAACGTCGACCATCGCTTTGAGCTGCCACATCGGTGAATCCTGCAGGGTTGCCTGAGCGCTGGTGAGCATCTCCAGCTGCTCCTCGATCTGCACGATGCGGCGCACAAGCCTTAATCGGCTCGCTTCGGGATCGTTACCCAGGATCGCCTCAGGACTGCGCTCCCATGCCTGCAAAATGCCGCGCAGTTGCTCCTCGTCGCCCAGGGCGTAGGCAAGGTTGGCTTCGATCATCAGCGAATGACGCCGGTCGCGCGCGTTGTCATCGTGGGCAAGGTCGGGATGGATTGCTTTCGCGACATCGCGGAACAACTTGCGGACCGCATCGCTTGTGAACCGCGGCAGCGGCTCCGGTCTCGCGGCCGCGGGTTCCGTCGCTGACTCCTTTGCGCCGGCGACTCGCTTTGACAGCTCACCCAGTTCAGCCTCCGCCAGTGCCAGCTCCAGGCGGTCGAGTTCGTCGTGCAGCAGGCCAACCTCCTGCCGATAGCGGCTCTTGAACGCTGCCAGGTCGGCCTGCGCGCCGAAGACGGCGGCGCTTCGATCGCGGTACATGGTCTCCAGCTCCGAGAGCCGCGCGCGCAGGCCATTGAGGTCGTGATCGTGGGGATGTGCGGACGGGACCAGGAGGGTCACACCAAATGATATCGAATCGGTGTACGCTCGGCCAACACAGAGGAGCACTCTTGGCCAATCCCTTGATGAACCGGCGCGAAGCCCTTGCCGCGCTCGCCGCCACGGCGGCACTGCCACTGCTGAACGGCTGCAACAGCGCGCAGTCGCCCTCGCCAGACCCAGTCGACCCTGACGCCACCGCGCTGGCCCTGCTCGACCAGATTGGCGAGAGCTACTTGCGGTTTGCCCCTGAGGGAGCGACGACCCTTGGCATCGACACCGGCCCGAGAACGGGGTTGCGCTCACAGCTGACCGATCGCTCCGCCGATGGGCAAAAGAAGATCGCCGACCAGGTGCGTGCGGATCTCGAACGCGCCAAGGCGTTTGATACCTCGGCGCTCACTCACGCCACCCGCACGAGCATCGAAGTGGTGCGCAGTGCCTATGGCATTGCGGCCGACGGGTTCGCGCTGCCCTACGGCGACATTACCGTCGGCAGCTGGAGGAACACGCCCTACGTCGTGATCCAGAACGTCGGCGCCTATCTGGATCTTCCGAGGTTCCTCGATAGCGATCACCCGATTACCTACGCGGTAGATGCTGAGGCGTATCTCTCTCGAATGCAGTCGTACGCCAGGCAGCTCGATGGCGAGCTTGGCCGCATCCAGGCCGCGCGCGGCAAGGGGCTGGTGCCACCGGCCTTTCTGATCGACAAGGCGCTGTCGCAGATCCGGATGTCGGCGAAGAGCGCTCGCGAGGGCGGGTCGCTGGTCGAGTCTGTCACGCGGCGGACCAAGGCGATTCCCGGCAACTGGGCCGAGCGCGCCAGGACCATCGCTGCCCAGGAGATTGCGCCCGCGCTCGACCGGCAGATCGCCGAGCTGGAAACCCAGCGCGTCGTGGCCAAGGACGATGCGGGCATGTGGGCGCGGCCGAGCGGCGACGAGTTCTACCGTTGGGCGCTGAGAGCGTCGACCACGACCAACATGTCGCCAGACGAGGTTCACGCCATGGGCCAGAGCGAGCTGCAGCAACTGCATGCGCGCATGGACACGATCCTGAAGGCGGCCGGCTACAACAAGGGCACCGTTGGCGAGCGGATGAACGCGTTGGCGAAAGATCCCCGCCACCAGTTTGCCGACGGCGACCCCGGCCGCGCCGAGATCATGACCTTCATTCAGGAGCGCCTCACCTGGATCCGGGCACAACTGCCGCGTGCGTTCAACACGCTCGTCAATCCCAACATGGAAGTGAAGCGCCTGCCTCCGGAAGAGGAACCCGGAGCGCCTACCGCGTACGGCGGTGCCGGCTCGATCGACGGCAAGATCCCTGGCAAGTATTGGATCAACTTGAAGACCCCGGCGCTTCACAGCAAGTACAGCCTGGCGGACCTGACCTTCCACGAGTCGATTCCGGGTCACATTCTGCAGGGCGAATACACGCACAAGATGCCGCTGATCCGCCAGCTGCTGGCGTTCAATGCCTACTCCGAAGGCTGGGCCCTCTACGCCCAGCAACTCGCCGACGAGCTTGGCGCCTATGCCAGCGATCCGATCGGGCAACTCGGCTACCTGCAAGCGCTCGCGTTCCGCGCTTGCCGGCTGGTGGTTGACACCGGCATCCACGCCAAGCGCTGGACGCGCGAACAGGGCGTGCGATTCTTCGTCGACATCAACGGTTCCAACCCCATGGAGGTCGCGAGCGAGGTCGATCGCTACTGCTCCTGGCCGGGGCAGGCCTGTGGTTACAAGGTTGGCCACAGCGAGATTAATCGCCAGCGCGAGAGGGCAACCAACGCGCTCGCCGCGAAGTTCGAGGTCAAGGCCTTCAACGACACCGTTGTTCTTGGCGGGAACGTCCCGCTCGATGTGCTGGCGAAGAACGTTGACCAGTACATCGAGACGGCCAAGACCTAGAGGCGATGGTCGTGCGTGACGAGGTCCCGCAGTCGCTACTCACCGATCAACTGCGCAACCTTGGCGTCACCCCTGGCGGAATACTTCTCGTGCACGCTGCCTTCTCGAAGCTCCGCCCCATCGAGGGTGGACCCCTTGGCTTGATCGCCGCGCTCCAGGCAGCGATTGGGCCCGCTGGCACCCTGGTCATGCCCAGCATGAGCGATGACGACGAGCATCCGTTCGACCGGATGACGACGCCGTGCCTGGGGAACGGGATTGTTGCCGAGACGTTCTGGCGCATGCCGGGCGTGCATCGCAGCGACAGCCCGCACGCGTTTGCGGCGATTGGTCCTCACGCCGCCCGCATCACGGCCGACCATCCGTGGGACCTGCCGCACGGGGTGGATAGTCCGGTCGGTCGCGTTCACGAACTCGACGGCCAGGTTCTGCTGCTGGGGGCCGCACAGGACGGTAACACCACGATTCATCTTGCCGAGTGGCTGGCCGGCGTTCGCTACCGGCTGCCAAAATCGCTCACGCTGGTGCAAGACGGACGGCCGACGCGTTTCGAGTACCGTGAAATTGATCATTGCTGTGTCAAATTCGAACTGGTCGACCAGTGGCTGGATGCTGACAGAAGGCAACGCCGAGGCCGCGTCGGCCATGGCGAGGCCCGCCTGGCCCGCTCCCGCGATATCGTCGAGGCCGTCGCGGCGCGCATTCGCGAGGACGAAACCGTGTTCCTCCATGCGCCGGGGGTTGACAGCGAGTGCGACGAGGCGCGCATGAGCATTCCGAGAGGGAACTAACGTCATGGCTTTTGATGTCGCGGAGGGCATTGCTGTTCTCGAGAGGACGCCGGCGACGTTCCGCGCGTTGCTGTCGGGGCTGCCCGAGGCCTGGACCTCGTGCAGCGAAGGGCCGGATACCTTCAGCCCGTTCGACAACCTCGGGCACTTGATTCACGGCGAACGCACCGACTGGATTCCGCGTGCGCGGATCATCATCGCGCAGGGCGCCAATCGCCGCTTCGACCCTTACGATCGCTTCGCCCAGAACCGCGAGAGCGCCGGCAAGAACCTGGCGCAGCTGTTCGACGAGTTCGAGTCGCTGAGGACGGCAAACCTGGCGACGTTGCGCAGCTGGAATCTGACGGAGCGGCAGCTTGCGCTCGAAGGCGAGCACCCGGCCCTCGGCACGGTCACCCTGCGGCAGCTGCTGTCCACCTGGGTGGCGCACGACCTCGGTCACATCGCGCAGACCAGCCGCGTCATGGCCAAGCGGTATCGCGATGCAGTGGGACCCTGGCGCGCTTACTTGCCGGTGATGGACCGCTGAGCGTGCTCATGTCTGAACAGACCCCTGCGCTCAACCGATGCTTGAACTGCGACGGCCCGCTCAGCGGACCCTTCTGTTCGTCATGCGGCCAGCGCGTGGTGCCCGTCAACCCGACCGTGACCGAACTGACAGGCGATGCCTGGCAGGAGCTGTCCGGTTACGATGGCCGGATTCTGGCTACGGTCCGCGGCCTGCTGCGCCCGGGCTTCCTGACCAAAGAATATGTCGGCGGGCGGCGGGCGCATTACCTGCCGCCGCTCCGCGTCTACTTGACGGTGAGCGTGCTCTACTTCCTGATCGCGGCGTCGGCGCCTGACATCGGGTCGCGCCGGCGCGCAACCCTGAACGCCAGTGGCATCCAGATTGGCGTCGCCGGTTCTCGTTCTGCCGAGATGCTGACCGCGGAGGACCGCGACCAGATGCTCGCGCGGCTCGATGACGCGCCGTCGCTGCTTCGGCCAATGCTGCGCTCCATCCTTGAAGATCCGGCTGGCTTTCGCTCGCGCCTCCTCACCACCATGCCGCGCGTGCTGTTCGGCATGCTGCCCATGTTCGCGGCCATCGTCGCCGTCTTCTACCGCGGCCGGCATTTTCCACTGTCGCTGGTGTTCGCAGCGCACCTGCACGCGTTTGCGTTTGTCGCGCTCGGGCTGGCGGAGCTGGTCAAGTTCACGCAGTGGGTGCCCGCCGCGGTTGTCGCGTCGGCATTGTTGTGGATTGTATTGGTCGCCTACGTGTTGCTGGCATTTCGACGGGTCTACGGTGGCAGCTGGGTGGCGATCGTCAGCAAGGGCGTCGTGATCGGCTTCGTCTACCTGCTGGCGTCGATCCCCGCGTTTATGCTGATGCTGGCGTGGGCGGCGATGTGATGCCCGCCAGTACCGATCGCTTTCTCGTTCAAAGTTGACCAGGAGCGTTGATATGTCGCCGTTCGTGGAGTTCACAGGCCATCGGGAGATCGCCCCGGCGGAGATGGCGGCACGCGCCACTTCGTTCTACGAGGAGGTGCGGCGGCGACGAACCGTGCGCGAGTTCTCGGACCGGCCGGTGCCGCGCGCGGTCATTGAAGACTGCCTCCGGGCGGCCGGCACCGCGCCGAGCGGCGCCAACCTGCAACCGTGGCACTTCGTGGTGGTCAACAGCGCCGAGATCAAGCAGAGGATCCGCGCCGGCGCAGAGGAAGAAGAGCGCGCGTTTTATGGCGGCAAGGCGCCGCAGGAATGGCTCGACGCCCTTGCGCCGCTAGGTACCAACGAGCACAAGCCGTTTCTCGAGACGGCGCCGTACCTGATCGTCGTCTTCGCCGCGAGCTACGGCGAGTTGCCGGATGGCCGCAAGGTCAAGCACTACTACGCGCAGGAGTCAGTGGGCATCGCCACCGGCATCCTGATCACGGCGCTCCATCACGCGGGTCTCGTGTCGCTCACCCACACACCGAGCCCGATGGGATTTCTCAACCAGATTCTCGGCCGGCCGGCACGCGAGCGTCCGTTCCTCGTTCTCGTGGTTGGCTATCCGGCAGCCGGGGCGACCGTCCCGGACATCACCAAGAAGCCGCTTGGCGAGATTGCGACGTTCCTGTGAATGGCGCGCCCGAAACCTCCGTCGCTCATCCGCTTGATGAATCTGTGACCAATCTGTGTTTAATCTGTGGCTATGTGTCGGTGACCCCTTGAGGTTCAATCTGTGGCCATGAAACTGCCCGCACTCGTCGCCTTGCTCGCTACCACTGCCGTTGCCATGGGGACCGCGGAACAGCGGCCGGCCGAACCCATCAAGTCCGTCGATCACTACGTGCGCGTGACATCCACGGTGCCGTCGATTGCGGGGCAGGTCGCCAACATCTACGTCCGCGAGCGGGTGCAGGCGGCCGCCGCGGCGCCGGCCGCCGATCGCGTCGTGCTGTTCGTCCACGGCGCCGGCACACCGGCAGAGGTCGCGTTTGATCCGTCGGCTGCCGGCTACAGCTGGATGGCCTATCTCGCCGCCGCTGGCTTCGATGTCTTCTCGATGGACACTACCGGTTATGGCCGCTCGACCCGGCCCGCGGCGATGAACGATCCCTGCAACCTGTCTCCAGAGCAGCAGAAGCTGTTGGTGCCGGCGCTGATCTCCGCGCCTTGCGCGCCGAGCTATGCCAACCAGCTCACCAACATCGCTTCTGACTGGAACGACATCGATGGTGTCGTCAACTACATCCGCGCGCTTCGCAAGGTTGACAAGGTTAGCCTGGTGGCGTGGTCTCTCGGTGGCCCCCGCGCGGGCGGCTACGCGGCGCAGCATCCAGAAAAAGTCAGCTCCATGGTGCTGCTGGCACCGGCATATAACCGGACCTCCGAAGCCGCAGCGCCGTCGCTGCCCAGGGCCGGTGTGGCCTTCAATACCCAGTCGCGCGCGGAGTTCATCGCCAACTGGGAGCGGCAGGTGGGATGCACGGATCAGTTCGAGCCAGCGGTTCGAGATGCGGTGTGGGCCGACATGCTCGCATCGGACCCCGTCGGCGCGACGTGGGGCACGGGCGTTCGGCGGGCGCCCGCGACGACCACCTGGGGCTGGAACAGCGCGATGGCGGCGTCCACCAAAATTCCTGCACTGATCATCGCCGCCGTTCATGACAAGCAGGTCACCCCCGAACGGGTGCGGCCGCTTTACGACGACCTCGGCTCGAGCCAGAAGGTATTGATCGACCTGGGCTGCTCGTCGCACAACGCGATGTGGGAAAAGAACCGCCTGCTGATGTTCCAGGCGTCGCTCGACTGGTTGTCGAAGGGCTCGGTCGGAGACGCCAAGTCCGGCATCATCCGCATGGGTTACCCCACGACGCCGGCGCCCTAGCCGTTCGGGAAGCGCTGCTTGAGTTCGTCGGGCGTGACGGTGGCAGCGCCGAACTTGCCGACGACGATGCTGGCCGCCTCGTTCGCAATGCGGGCAGCTTCCGCCATGTTGCCGCCGGCGGCAATCACGAGAGCTAAGGTCGCGATCACCGTGTCGCCCGCGCCAGTCACGTCGGCAACTTCCCGGGCGGAAGCCGGGAGGTAGCCGTCGCCGCCCGCGTGGGTCAGCCACATGCCGTGTTCACCGCGGGTGATCAACACGTTCTCCACGCCCAACCGCTTACGCAACGACTCAGCCGCCCGCCGTGCATCGTCATGCGACGCGATGCGCATGTTGGTGGCGCTCTCGGCTTCCACGTGATTGGGCGTCACGAGCGAGGCGCCGGCGTAGTAGTCGATGTGTGGCACCTTGGGGTCGACGATCACCGGAATGCCGGCTGACTGACCGTAGGCCGCCAACTGCGCCATCGAGCGGCGCGTGATCACACCCTTCTGGTAGTCCGACACGAGAATGACCTGCGACGTCCTGGCGCGCATCTCGACCTGCGACGCGAGCGCTTCTTCGATGGCGGGGCCGGCCTCGTGGTCGGATTCGTAATCGACGCGCGCCACTTGCTGGTTGCGCGTGGTGACGACGCGCATCTTGGTGGTGGTCTTGCGTTCGAGGTCGGTAATCAGGCCCGATGCCGGGATGCCTTTCGCGGCGAGTTCATTCTTGAGCTGCATGCCGGACTCATCGGCGCCCACCACGCCGATTAGCTCGACATTGGCGCCGAGCGCACGCAGGTTGTGGGCGACATTGGCGGCGCCGCCCAGGCGCCATTCCTCGTGGTCGAACACCACCACCGGCACCGGCGCTTCGGGTGAGATGCGGCTGACGCGTCCGATCACGAACCGGTCGAGCATGACATCACCGACCACGGTGATGTGCCGCGAGGCGAACCGGTCGATCAGCTCGTGCGCGCGCGCGGCGGTAATCTCGGGCAGCAGCGACGCGCTCACGACGGCAGGCCCCCGTCGCGGTTGGCAGCAAACGGCAGGGTGATCATCACCAGCAGCAGCATCAAGAACTCGGAATCGCCAAAGTTATATTCGGTCAAGCCGGCGGCCAGCATGGCGGCCATGGCGCCCAGTCCCGCCGCTGCCAGGCCCTTGTGACGCGAGCGACGAAGCATCTTGAACAAGCCGAGTGATGCCGAACCGACGAACCAGACCCACGCGGCCAGTGCCGGCAGTCCGCGCTCGGCGGCAATCTGCATGGGCACGTTGTGCAAGTGGGGATTGGTTGGCTTGACCGCATCGGGCACGCGGTAATACGGGTAGACACGTTCAATCTGGTCCGGCCCCACCCCCATGAGCGGGTAGTCTTTGACAATGGCGACGCCGGCTTGCAGCATGGCGACGCGGTCGCGGCTGGTGAGGTCGTTGCGATCGAAGATCGAATAGGCACGGTCGGTCAGCGCCTGCGGCGCCAACAGGATGGCGGTGACGATCACGATCGGGATGAGCGCGAGCAGGCGGAAGTCCTTGCTCAGGAACAGCACGGCGACGCCGACCGCGACGCCAACCCACGCGCCGCGCGTGAGCGTCAGGCTCAAGGCGACCAGCAAGGCCGGCATCACGAACGCGGCCCACAGGCGGCCCGAGGTGCCATACAGGAGGCGCGCAGTCGCGGCGCACACCACCAGCATCAGCGTGCCCGAGTAGGTCATCCAGTGCGACAGCGTGCCTTGCGGCCGCCGGCCCAATCCGTCGAAGTTCAGCAGGCCGTACTGCACGATGCCGACGAAAGCGCTCGCGGCGCCGATCGTCAGGATGATGCTGAGCACCGTGTTCGCGCGCGCGCCGCGGGCCAGGTCATAAGTGACCGGCACCAGCATGAACAGCACCAGTTGCTTGCAGTCGGTGAAGCTGACTTCGGGATCGAGCGAGAAGCCGGCCGACGCCAGGGTGAGAGCGGCGTAGGTGACGAGCGGCCAGAAGAACGAGGGCGCCTGCAATCGTTCGCTGCGCGTGATGTGCGACACCAGCCAGGTCAACACCGCGACGGCCAGCAGGATCTGCGCTGCAGCGATCGACAGCTGCATGGTGGCAACAATGCCGACGAGCGCGAAGATCCCGATCTGCTCGAGCCGATCGCGTGGCGGCATGCCGGCCGTAAGTGAGAATGTGGTCACGGGTGTTGTGGGAGCAGCGTGCGTGCTGCGTCCAGCACCATGGTAGGCGAAATTCCGGTCAGGCATCGAAAGTCACCGGGCACGCAGTGGCGCTGGTGGCAGGGCCGGCATGGCAACGGCCCGGCGTCCACGGCAATGCTGCCCACGGCCGGGTCGCGCCACGGCATGGAGCGCTCGGGCAGCGTCGGGCCAAACAGGGCAACCACCGGTGTCGAGGTGGTGGCGGCAATGTGCAAAGGGCCGCTGTCGCCGCCAATGTAAAGGGCTGCACGGCCGACGAGGGCACGCAGTTCCGCCAGATCGAACTCGCCCGTGCGCACGATGCCACCGCCCGCATGACCCGCCAGCATGCGGGCCTGTGACGCAACCGCTTCGGCCGCGTCCGTCTCTGACGGTCCGGACGTGATGATGATGCGGCGCGCGCGATTCTCTTCCGCGAGCCGCGCGGCGACTTCAGCGAAGGCGGCGGTCGGCCAGCGCCGAAACGGGTTGCCGGCGCTGACGTGAATCACGACGATGGGCGCGGCGTCGGCGACGCCGGCGGCCGCGAGCCTCGTGGCGACACGAGCTGCGGCGTCGGCTGCGACCGGCATGACCACCGGGTCACCAGCCTCGGTCGGCGGATCGATGCCGAGCGGCGCGATCAAATCCCACTGATTGAGCACCGAGTGCCGGGGCGGCACCAGAGACCGCGACCACGGTACTCGCGTCGTGTAACTCAGCTGACGTCCAGGCAGGGCGTAGCCGATGCGCCGGGGGGCGCCGCTGGCCCAGGCCAGGAATCCGCTCCGGGGGCCGCCGTGGAAATCGATCACCACATCAAACCGCTCGGCGCGCAAACGTTTCGCGAGTCGCAGGTCATAGCGAATGCGGGCCAGCCCACGGGGTCGATCGACCACCACGACTTCGTCCAGGTCGGGATGATGGCGCACCACGGGCTCGGCCGGGGCTTCCACGAGATAAGTCAGGCGGGCGGTCGGAAACCGGCGGCGCAGGGCGCCAATCGCGGGCGTGGTGAACACCACGTCCCCAATCAGCCGCAGCCGGATCAGGAGGATCTTCAGGGCTCGACCGTCGCCTCGTCGATCAGCATCACCGGGATGTCGTCCTTGATCGGATACACGCGGTGGCAGGATGCGCACTTGAGCGCGGTCCCGTCCTTCACCAGCGCAACCGGGGTCTTGCAGGCCGGACACGCCAGAATCTCGAGCAGTTCAGCATCGACGGGCATGTGGGGAATCTTAACACCGAGGTTCGGGCGATCGGCCGGAACACGAAGGTTCAGTCACGGGGTTGTCACGGGGTAAGATCGCGCCATGCTCGTGATTCGCATCGTCGTGGTCGCGCTGACATTGTCGGCCCCAGCGTTCGCGCAAACGGCCGCGGCCCCTGACGATCCCAAAGGGCAGGCGTTTTTTGAGTTCCTGATGGCGCGGCGGCTCGAGTCGGCGGGCGACTCGGCGGGTGCGATGGCCTCGCTCCAGCGCGCGCAGAAACTCGATCCCAATTCAGCCGAGATCGCCGCTGAAATGGCCGGCGCCCATGCGCGTCAGCAGCAGTCGCAGTCGGCCATTCTCCAGGCTGATCGAGCCCTTAAGCTCGAGCCCGAGAACGTGGAGGCGCATGTAGTGCTCGCCCAGGTGTACGCGGCGTGGGCCGAGGGCGGCAGCCAGCCTCCCGCGGGTGAGACACAGTCGAGCGCGCGGGTAAAGGCGATCGACCACCTGATCGCCATCCAGAAATCGCCCGTGATGGCGGTCGATCCCAATCTGCAGATGACGCTCGGCCGGTTGCAACTGCGCGCCGGCCGCACCGCCGATGCGGTACCCGTGCTCGAACGCGTGTCCACACAGGCGCCGTGGGCCGCCGAGCCGCTGGTGTTGCTGTACGAGGCGTATGCGACGAGCGGCAAGGTCGACGAGGCCGAAAAAGCCTTGCTTGGCGCCGCGCAGATCAATCCCCGCTACTGGGCGCAGCTCGGCCAGTTCTACGAGCGCCGCAACAAGTGGGACGATGCCGCCGGCGCATACGACGAGGCCCTCAAGGGAATGCGACAGCCCAGCCGAGACGTGCAGCTGCGCCTGGTCGCCGCGCTACTGAACGTGGAGGATGGCGGGCCACGCGCGAGAGCGGTATTGGCCGACCTGTTGAAGGCGAATCCGAACGATGTGCGCGCGTTGTATTTGACATCGAGCATCGAGCGCACGGCCGGCGACCTGAAGGCGGCGGAAACCGCGGCACGCAAGATCATGACGGCCGAGCCCGCGAACGTGACGGGACTCTACGCGCTGGTGCAAATCTTGTTCGACCGCTACGACTTCAAGCAGGTGGTGGATGTCGTCGCGCCGTTTGCGAAGGACCCGGCCGCGCGCTCCAAGGGCCGTGAGGTGGAAGGCGCTGCGGTGCTCGTGCAGCTTGGTATCGCGCAGCAGCAGCTTGCGCAGTGGGATGCCTCTATTGCCGCCTTCACATCGGCGAAAACGCTGACGCCGCTCGACGCCGAGATCGACGCGTACCTCGTGCAGGCTCATCTGGCCGCGCGCCGGTTCGACCGCGCCGAAGCGCTGGCGCGCGAAAACCTGGCGCGCAATCCCGATCAGCCGCGCATGGTTCGCCTGCGCGCGCAGGCCCTGACCAAGGGCGGCAAGACGGCCGAAGCGTTGCAGTTGATGGAAGCCGGCGCTGCCAAGAACCCCAACAGCCGCGAGTTCGTCGTCGGGCTCGCTGATTTGTATGCAGAGCAGAAGCGGACCGACGATGCGGTCCGCATGCTGGAGCAGGCGCGCAAGACCTTCGGCGACGACGAGGTGCTGACCATGCGCCTGGTCGGCGCCTACGAGGCGGGCGGCAAGCTGGCCGAAGCGGAGAAAGAACTCCGGCGGCTGATGGCCGAAGACCCGCTGAACGCCAGCGCCCTCAACTCACTGGGCTACATGCTGGCCGATCGCGGCCTGCGGTTGCCCGAGGCAGTGGAGCTCGCACGGCGCGCCGTCAAGATCGAACCGGACAACCCGTCCTATCTCGACACGCTGGGATGGGCGTTGTTCAAGCAGGGGAAGGCCGACGAAGCCGACGCGCCTCTGGCTAAAGCTGCCGCCACGTTGACGGCCAACTCGGTGATCCAGGATCACCACGGCGACGTGCTTGCCCGCCGCGGCCGAAATGCCGAGGCGATTGGTGCCTGGGAACGCGCGCTGGCCGGTGACGGCGAGCAGATCGATCGCGGCGCCATCGAGAAGAAGATCAAGGCGGCGCGCGCCCGCGCAAAGTAATGGCCCGACTCGCCCTCCTGTTTGTTGCGCCCATCGTGTCGGCGTGCGCGGCGCGCACACCGCCGCGGCCGGTGGGCGCGCCGGCCGCCGATCCCACGGCGATCGAGGCATTCACCAAGGCAACGGCAGCC
>JANMUX010000426.1:0-1560 GCA_031392125.1 Acidobacteriota bacterium
GTAAGGACGGCGAGCTGTCGGCCCTGCGGCGCCGGTGCGGTTCCGTGGGTCACTGCGGCTTCGCCGTTGGTGCGACCGGCTTCGCTGCCGGATCCACAGCGTCGATTCTCTCTCGCTTGAGCGCGGCGTTCAGCCGCGGCAGCTCGGTCTTCAACGTCTGCTTCATCTTCTCGAGCTGGGCGTCGAGCTGGGCCGACAGTTCGTTGAAGACTTCAACGCTCTGGTCGGTCGGCTTGTTGTCCGCGCTCTCGATGACGCCGACCAGCGCGGCGATCTTGTTATTCAGGCGAATTGGGTAATTCAGAGGATCCTGGCCGCTGCGGTTCTTCACCTGGTAAGCCTCTTCCTCCACCAGCGTCAGCGGCTGCAACAGGCCGTCGGCCAGTTTCTGGATCTCCACCTTCTTGCGAGGCGACACTTTCTGCAGCCGCAGGTTGACCTGGTCGCGGATGTTGCGGATGTCGATCACTGCCTGGTTGGCCTGGCTCACCTTGTCGCGCACCTGCATCGACAATTTGAACTGCGCCAGCAGGTCGGCCTCTGAAATGCCGTCCGCCTTCAGCCGCGGATCGAGCGCAACCGTGAACTCGCGGGTCTTGGTCTCGCCGTTGGCGGTGATGCGCACCGAGTAGCGGCCGGCCGGCGCCGCCGGGCCGCGCTGGGGGGCCGCTGCCCACATGATCATGCCCGGAAACACCGTGGCGCCCTCGTAGCGCATGTCCCACGAGAAGCGGTTGATGCCCTGCGCCGTGGCCACGCGGGCCGGCCCGAAGGCAAACGGGTTGTCATCAGCCGCCGGCGCCGGGTCGGGCTTCGAGGTGCCGGTGAACGTGCGGAGCACGGTGCCTTGTGCGTCGAGGAACTCGATCTTCACTTCCGGCGCTTCCTTGTTCAGGTAATAGTCGAAGGTAACGTTGCGATCGCGGCCGCGCATCGGGTTGAGCGGTTCGAACAGATGCAGCGCGTTGTTGGTCAGTTCGGGTGTGGCCTGGCGCAGCACACCGATGTTGTCGAGCACATAGAAGCCGCGCCCGTGGGTACCGATCACGAGGTCGCGATCCTCGACAACAATGCCGTGCACCGGAGTCACTGGCAGGTTCAGCTTGAGCGACTGCCAGGAGACGCCGTCGTTGAACGAGATGTAGATCCCGTGCTCGGTGCCCAGGTATAGCAACCCACGGCGCTTGGGATCTTCGCGAATCGTGCGCGCGAAGTCAGTGTCGGGAATGTTCGCGACGATCTTCTGCCAGCTCTTGCCAAAGTCCGCGGTCTTGTAGACGTACGGCTTGCGGTCGCCCATCTGGTAGCGGTTGCCGGCGAGGTAGGCCACGCCGTTCTGGTGCGGCGACGCTTCAATCAAGCTGATGCGCGTGAAGTCGGGCAGATCCGGAGGGGTCACCTTGCTCCAGTTCTTGCCGCCGTCTTGCGTCACGTGCACCCAGCCATCGTCCGATCCGGTCCAGATCGTGTTGGCATCCTGGAGCGACGGCGCAATGGTGAACACCACCGCATAAGTCTCGACACCAGTCTGGTCCTTGGTGATCGGGCCGCCAGACGCCT
>JANMUX010000193.1:0-13842 GCA_031392125.1 Acidobacteriota bacterium
GTTATCCACGAACGCGTGACCATCGCCCTCAACGACACCAAGGTTGTGAACTTTGAGATGGCGCCGGCGGTAGTTAGCCAGACCGTGACCGTGCGTGCCGAAGCGCCGTCCATCAATACCACTAGCGGGGAGATCAAGCACGCCCTGGACGAACGGCAGATCGACGACCGGCCCACGAGCAATCGTGGCAGCTTCCTGGGCTTGGCTGAAACGTTCCCGGGCTTCGCCGAGAACCCGACCACCGGACAAAACAACCCGACGGCATCGTCGGGTTCGTCGATCAACTTCAACGGCACCGGTACTCGCGGTGCGACGTTTCAGATCAACGGCGTGAACAACGACGATTCATCGGAGAACCAAAACCGGCAGGGCGCGGCGATCGCGACGATCAAGGAACTCCAGGTGATCACCAATACTTACTCAGCTGAGTTTGGCCGCGGCTACGGAGCCGTGGTGCTGGTGCAGACCAAGGCTGGCACGAATCAGGTCCGGGGCGAAGCCTACGAATATCGGCAAGACAGCGCCTGGAACGCCCGCAGTGCTTTTTCGTTGACCAAGCCGAACAACCAGCGCGACACCTTTGGCGCCGTCGCGGGGTTCCCGCTTCGCCAGAACCGCGTGTTCGGATTCGCGAGCCTGGATCACAAGGCCTTCGAGGGGCTTCAGACTTATGCTCGCGACCTGTTTCTCCCGGCCGAACTGGCAGCGCCGCGACTGACCAGGGACAACGACACGGCAGCCAATCGCGCCTTCATCGACGGGATTCTGGCCCGCTTCCCGGCCGGCGCCGTGCCGAACGACCCTCGCAGCAATCGCACGTTCCAGACGACTCAGGCGATCGATCAGCCAGCCGACGATCATTCGCTGCGGCTGGATTGGACGCCTGGCGGGAGCCAGACACTGACCGCGCGCTATCAGTACACAAAGCAGGTCTTCGCGGCCGCCGACATCATCGTTGGCGAGCAAGCGTTGCAGAACAACCAGCAGAGCAACCTCGGTCTGACGTGGACCCATCCGATCGGTCGAAACACCGTGGGTGAATTCCGTTACGGCCTCGGCATAAGGCACACTCGCGTCGGCATTGCCGCGGGCAATACCACGCCCATTGTGAGGTTTGCCCTGTCGCCGGTGTCGGGATCGATTATTGGCAATGCCGGCAACTTTCCCATCAATCGCGATCAGACCGACAACCAGGGGGTCTACAACGTCACGAGCCTCGTCGGCCGGAAGCATCAGATCAAGGCCGGTGTCGACTTCCGATTTCAGCAGCTCGACGATTTGGCGGACAACTTCTCCCGTGGCTTCTGGAGTTTCAATCCGGTGTGCGGCGGTGTCACCTACGCTACTTCCTACGCGGCATTCCTGGACGGCTGCGTTACGTCCTATCAAACTGCGTGGGGCCCGTTCTTTCTTGAGAACCGGATGAACGAGTACAACCTGTACGCCGAGGACAACTGGCGGCTGCGGTCGAATCTGACACTGAACCTTGGAGTGCGGTACGAGCTGGTTCAGGCGCCGCGCGAGGCCGCTGATCGGCTGGATTACGGGATCGCTTCGGACCGCAACAACTGGCAACCGCGCCTGGGCTTTGCCTGGTCACCCGAGTGGTCCAAGGGGTGGCTCGGCAAGGTGGCGGGTGGGGCGAACGGTAACTTCTCGATTCGCGGCGGGTTCGGTCTCTATGATGGCCGGGTGTTCCAGTCGGTGTTCTCGCAGGGCGGCGCGAGCCTGCGCACGAATCCGCCCGACGCCCTGTCACGCACCTTCACGACCTTGCCCGATATCTTGAATCCTGCGGATCCGACCGGCGGGTTCGTGTTCGTGCCGGGACCGCAGACGGCCAGGCACAGCCTCACGATTGCCGACGGTAACCTTGAAATGCCACGGACCCGGCAGTGGAACCTGACCATGGAGCGCCGTCTGCCGTGGAACTCGTCGATACGCTTGTCGTACACCGGAACCCGCGGCCTCGGCCTGCTGCGATACAAGCAGGACAACCTGCCTCTGTCGCCGCTGGCCGGACCGGTGCGGGTTGCCGATCATGTGAACAACGCGCCGTCCGCAGGGTTTCCCGACCTTCGAGGCCAGACGATCGATCGCATCGCGGCCGACGTCAACTGCGCTGGTACCGGCCTGCCCGGCATCGGAGTGACGGCGGCGTGCCCGGTTGCCGTGCCGATTGCCGACAACGAGATCAGCTTCCGTGTGCCGCGGACCAACGAGCGGCGTCCGGATCCGCGCTACACGACCAACCTGTCGATCTCGAACGACGCGCTCAGCTGGTACGACGGGTTGCAGGTCGAGTGGATCCGTCGGTTGTCCTCAGGCTTGTGGTTTCAAACCAGCTACACCTACAGCATGAGCGAAGATACGACGTCGGAAGCCACGGCTGTTGGTGCCGGGGACAGCAACCAGTTGGGACCAGACAAGCGGTTTTCACGAGGATACGCGCGCTTCCACACACCTCATCGATACACCTTCAATGGCAGCTATCGCCTTCCCTTCTTGAGCGGTCGCAGCGACCTGGCCGGGACTGTACTCGGCGGCTGGACGTTCTCGGGAATTGTCCGGCTGGCGCACGGCACGCCTTTTACGATCACCGACACGGCGCGCGACTTGAACTTTGACGGTTTCGCGGAGAACCGGCCCATTCTGCTCGACAATTCGATTCTGGGGTTGACGGTGCGTGACCCGTCAACATCAACAACGATTCTGGCGCGCGACAAGTTTCGCACGGCCCAGTTCGGCGAGAGCGGCTTGGTCGTCGGTCGCAACACCTTCTTTGGAGCCGGGCAGGCGACCGTAGACCTGGGCCTCTACAAGACGTTCCGGCTGCCCTGGCGACACACCTTCACGCTGCGGATCGAGGCCTACAACGCGTTCAACAGAGTGCAATACGGTTTTCCAACCACCGACATTTCGAACGTGAATTTCGGACGGCTACTGAACGGAGCCACCACGTATTTGCCGCGCACGCTGCAGTTGGGCATGCAGTACAAGTTCTGACGCGGCCACTATTCAGAACACGAAGGACACGAAGCCCAACCAACACTTCGGGGGCCTCGTGTCCTTCATCACTTATTTCGTCTCGTCGTAGATGACCTTGGCGTAGGCCGTGGCCCGCTCCAGGTTCGCGGGCGCGTAGCCCTTGAACTTCGCCGGGGTAGACCACGACGAAGCCGCTTCTTCCGACGTCTTGCCGGCCTTCTTCGCGGCCTGCACCGTCGTCACGAATTCACGGACGAACTCCGCGAACTCCTTCATGTCGGCGGGGGTGGTCTGTGCCGGCGTGTGGCCGTTGATGATCCACTCTACGTTCGGCATGCCCGCGACCGCCTTCGAGATGGTGTTGGCGTACTCCACGCCCGAGCCGCCGTTGCTCTTGTCCATGATCGGCATGGCCTTGTTCGGGAAGGTGTCGCCGACATGCGCGACGCGCAGCGCAGGAAACTCGATGAAGGCATCGCCGCCGGTGTGGGCAGGGCCGAAGTAATGCAGGTTGATCTGGTCTGCACCCGAACCGATGGTCAGCTTGTCGGTGAAGGTGCGCGTGATCAGACCCTTGCCGGGATTTTCCTTGAACACGTTCGGTGTCGAGCCGAGACCGGTCACCGGGTTGCCGGCGGCCAGGTTCTTCGACGTCATCGCGTGCGCGACAATCTCCACCGTGGCCGGCATGGCGACGTTGCCGCTGGTGTGGTCGTAATGCGTGTGGGTGTTGATCACGCGCGTGACCGGTTTGTCGGTGAGCGTCTTCACCTTGTCGAGGATGGCCTGGCCCCAGCCCGGGTTCTTGGTGTCAACCAGCGTGACGCCGTTCGACGTGACGAACACCGCGGTGTTGCCACCGCCGCCGCGCAGCACGAACAGGTTCTCTTTCACTTTCTCAACGGTGATGTTCTCGGCCGACGGTTGCGGCGCGGGCGTCTGCGCCGCCTTGACCGCGATTGACAGGCTGCCGAGCAGGACGAGTGTTCCCAGGACGGTAATACGCTTCACGGATTGATCCTTTCACGCGGTGCACGATCGACCGCAGACACAAAAAACGCAAGAAAACGGGCGATGCGTTCAAGCCCTGGCGTGGAGATGACGTCGAGTACCTCGCCAGTCGTATGGTACAGCGGAGGCGCCTGCATCACGCTGACTTTCGCCACCTTCAGTTCCGACCAGCCGCCGGTCTCGCCGCTCTGGAAAGTTGACCGTTCCGAGATGAAGTTGACGCCGTGGCTCGACGATCCCTCGTCGATTAACCCCTGCAGGAACGGGGAGTTATTAGTGACACCCACGGCAATCGGCGCCTCGCCGGCGTCGGCGACGGCCTCCCGGTAGCCATCAGCCGAGGTGGTGCGTGCCGGCGAGAAGTTGCGCTGCGCCACATGCTCGATGTTGACCAGCATCACCGCCCGTTTTGCCAGCTCGGGGTTCGTGGCGACAAAGCTGCGCGGTCCGTTGATGCCGGGAGTGTGGTGACCGGCACTGGCGACCAATACCAGTGTGCGCTCGGGCATGTTGCCGGGCTTGGCGTAGTAGCGGGCCAGCGCCACCAGCACCGCCAACCCGTCGGCATTGTCGCCTGCGCCATCGAACCAGCCGTCCACATGCGCATTGAGGACGATGGTGTCGTCGGACCGTCCCTTGATGACGGCGACGCCGTTGGTCGCCTTCATATTTCGGAAGGTCTGGGTCTGCAGATCGATCCGGACTCGCAGCTTGTCCTGCAGACCGGCCTTCGCGGCCCGGTCAAGCAGCGACTCCAGGAACCAGCCGTCGCGTCCGCCGATGTTGAAGCACGGGTTGCCGCAGTCGCTGAAGTCTCGGGACAGCTCGTTGCCCGGCAGCCTGACCAGGTTGAACACACCCGCCGCGCCACGCGCCATCAATTCTTCCGATCGCGCATCGACGGCGCCGCGCTCGAACAGCATGTGACCTTGCGGCACGATCAGTTGCACCGCGATCTTGCCCTTGACGTCAATGTGCTGCAGAACGGCCGGAGTTGCCGCCCCGACGTAGACGAGTGGTGCCGTCAACGTCCCGCTTGTCAGGTGCGACGGCGACACCGGCAGCGCCGACTCGAGCACGATGTCGGTGGAACCAGGACCGAACGCAGGATCGCCAAGCAGTCGAACCTGCCACGATTGAGGCAGCCAGAGCGCCGCCTTGGGATCTTGCGCAATCGATTGCGTGCGGACGTCGGTGATGCCTGCCTTGCGAAACTGCTCAACCGCCCACGCGACGGTCAGGTCGCTCGACGAGAACCCGGCTATGCGTCCCCACATTTGCCCGGTGCCGACCTCGCGCGTGCGGCGCGACTGCTGGGCGAAGCCGACGATGGTGGCGACGTCGGCCTTCAGGGTTTCGCCGTTGAACTCGGCCAGCGCGGTGTCGCCTGGCGGGCGAACGACCGGCCGCGGCGGCCGCGGGCCGACCCGGACGGCAGCGACTTTGTCAGCGCCCACCGGCAGGGCAAGCCCAAACCATGGCCCCCCTGAGATAGCTCCCGCCTGTGCCCGCGGGTGGTTCGAGCCGAGCAGAAGAATGACGGCCAGGGCCAGCGTGATGCGCACGCCGGAATTGTAGCGCCGGTCGGGGAGTTCCTGTAGAGTGCGCGGATGCTCAGCATCCTCACACTCATGCTTTCTTTGATGGCCGACCAGAGCCAATCGCCCGCCGTGATCATCAGCAAGGAGGAACACGAAGCGGTGCTGAAGGAACAGGTCGCCAAGAACGTCGTCGATCAGCCGATCAAGGCGACCGAGGTGTTGGGCGGGCGAGCGTCGGTGGCAATGCTGCACCGGAGCAAGCCGGAAGTGAGCGCGCTGATTCACGATCACGTCACCGAGACGTATTACATCGTTTCGGGATCCGGCACGATCGTCACCGGTGGCTCCTTGGGCACGCCGAAGCCGACCGACCTGTCCCGCGTGAATGCCGGCATGAGCCAGACCGGTACGCGCATCGGCGGCGAGAGCAGGAAAGTGAAGCCCGGCGACATCATCATGATCCCCGCCGGCCTTCCGCACAGCTTCAGTGAACTCGACGGCCCCATCAGCTACCTGGTCTATCGCTTCGAGCCCTCCAAGAAATAGGCGTCGCGCTTCGCGGCAACGGCTGTCCGCTGGCGAACAGTTCTATTCGGTGAGGAATAAGTTAGGCCCGATTTCGTGGGCACATCCCTTGCTACAACAGGCGCCATGACGTCCGACCTTCGCTTCGCCTGGCGCGCCTTGTGGAAGAACCCGGCCACCACAGTCGGTGCGGTGCTGGCGCTCGCACTCGGCATTGGCGCCACGACGACGATGTTCGGGCTGCTGAATGCGGTGGCCTTGCGGCCGCTGCCGTATCCCGAATCGGAGCGATTGGTCGAGCTGTGGGGCAACGTTGAACGGCAGGTGGTTGAACGTCGGGGCGCTTCGATCCCCGACTATCTCGACTGGCAAGACAAGAGCCGCTCGTTCGACCTGATGTCGGCGTGGTCGGAGAACGACTTCATTCGATACGGAGCCGGCGTCCCCGAGCAAGTGTCAGGAGAAATGGTGGCCGGGGATTATTTTGAGGTGCTCGGCGTGACTCCGGTGCTGGGGCGTACGCTGACGCCGCGAGATGATGACCCGTCGGTCGCGCTGTCGGCGGTCATCAGCGAGAGGTTGTGGGAACGCGCATTCGGCCGAGAGCCATCGGCCCTTGGACGCTCGCTTCAACTGGACAATCAGGTTTACACGATCGTCGGTGTGGCTCCCTCGAGCTTCGCCGGTCGCTCCGACGCTAGCGAGGTGTGGGTGTCGCTCCTGCGATTGCGACCCGGCGGTCCCGATGCGCGTGGCAACCGCTGGTTTCCTGCGCTGGCACGCCTGGCGCCTGGCGTGACCGTCGACGCAGCGCGGGCTGACGTCAACACCATTGCCCGGCAATTGGCGCAGGCGTACCCGGCAACCAACGACAAGCGCGGGGTGGAAGTGACGCCGCTCGCTGACGAAGTGTTCGGGCAGATTCGTCCGGCCATTGCGCTGCTGTTTGGAGCTGTCACCTTCGTCCTGGTGATTGCGTGCGCCAGTGTGGCCAGCCTGCTGCTGGCGCGCACCGAGTCGCGCCGCCGCGAGTTCTCGCTGCGCCGGGCGATTGGCGCCGACGAATGGCGCCTGGTGCGACTGATGCTGGCCGAAAGCGCGTGGGTTGTGGCGATTGGCGGCACCGCGGGCAGCCTGCTCGCCCTGTGGGCCGGCGACGCGCTGTTGACGCTGAGCCCGGTGCAACTGCCAAGTTTTGCGGCGCCCGGCCTCGATTGGCGAACGCTCGGTTTCGTGCTGGCGCTCGGGGTTCTGATCACCGTCGTGATCGGCCTCTCGCCGCTTCGCAGCATGCGGGTGCATTCGTTGGCCCAAGACCTGCGCGAAGGCGCCGTCGAAGCTCGCGGCGGTGGCGGCGGACGGATGCTGCAGGTGATTGTTGCAGGGCAGATCGCGGTCACCGTGACGTTGCTGGTCGGAGCCGCGCTCTTCAGCCGCAGCTTTGCCGCGCTCACGCGCTTCGATCCTGGCTTTGAGCCAGACGGTGTAATCAGCATGCGCGTGCGGCTTCCGGTTGTCGGCACGCAGCCCAACGCGTTGATCGGAGTCGATGCCGGGGTCGAGACCCTGGCCCTGCTCGACGACTTGCGGGCGCTGCCTGGGGTGACCAATGCCAGCCTGTCGAGCTCCGTGCCGCTTGGCGGCAGCGCGGCCATTCTGTATTCCGCCGAAGGCATGCTGCCGGCCGATGCCGCGAGCCAGCCGCGCACCTACATCCATCGCGTCTCACCTGGCTACGTGGAGACGGTCGGCCTTCACCTTACCGACGGCCGCTCCTTCACCGCGGCCGACCTGGGGCCGGAGTCTCGCAGCGTCATGGTGACCGAGGCGCTCACTCGGCGGTTCTGGCCCGGTGAGAGCGCGGTCGGCCGCCGCATCAAGCAGGGCAGCCTTGCCGGCCCGGCACCGTGGCTGACGATTGTTGGGGTTCTGCGCGATGCTAATCTGCGCGGCATTCCCGGCAACCCGACCCGCGATCCCGACATCTTCCTTCCCTATGCGGGACGCCCGGCGGCCTTTGCTGTCCTGCTGCGGACCGATAGTGCCGGCGGGGTCATCAGCCAGGCCACCGAGACCCTGCGGCGGCGAGATCCAGGCATCGCCGTCTTCAACGTGATCGCACTGCGTGACCTCGTCGACCGTGAACTGGCTGCGAGCCGATTTCTGACGTGGCTCACGGGGGTCTTCGCCGCCACCGCGCTCACGCTCGCGGTAATCGGCATTTACGGACTGCTCGCGTACTGGGTGGGGCAGCGCACGCGCGAAATCGGCGTGCGCGCCGCGCTGGGTGCTGGACGCGGTCAGCTGATAGGACTAGTGGTTGGCCAAGGCCTGATGCTGGCGCTCGTCGGGGTCGTCGTCGGCGGGCTCGCTGCGGTCGGGCTGGGGCGATTCATCCAGACGCAGCTTTACTCGGTGCAGCCGCTCGATGTGGTGTCGTTTGCGGCGACGGCGGGCATCATGATCGCGACCGCGCTAGTGGCCAGCCTGGTGCCGGCAATGCGCGCCCTACGTGTCGATCCAATCACCGCGCTGCGCGGGGAATAAGTCAACCTGCTTCACTTTCACGTGGATTTACGGAAACCGTAAAACGGAAGCGGGCTTGTTCTCAGTTCAATCGCCGGCGAGGAAGGCTTTCAGCTCCGGCAAGCGGGCCTGCGCATCGGCCCCACCCATCTCAATCAGCCGCTTGACGTAGTCGGGCTGGAACATCACCAGGCTCAGCATGTCGTTCGACCGTGTTTCGCGCGTGCCGAGACCTCGCGTCAGGAACCGGAACGCCTTCGGCAAGTCGGCTTCGTACTCGTTGGCCAGCCGGCCCAGGTCCTGTGAGGGCCGGACGACGAAGAGGTCGATGTGGCGGAGGCCGGCGCGCTTCTCGTCGGGCTGGCCCTCAATCAGTTGGTTCAGTTGGCGTAACTGCATCGCATCGCCGTCCAGCTGATCCAAAAAGATCGCGTTGAACAAGACGCCCGCGACCTGCGCGGGTGGAGGGTAGCCGACGATCTGCGGACGATCGGCCTCTCGACTTGTACTCGCGTAGCGTGTCGACACCGCGAGAATACGTTTGGCGCCCAGGTGAATGGCCGGCGACAGCGGGGCAGTGAGGCGAATGCCGCCGTCGCCGAACCACCCGCCGTCGACTTCGATGGCGGGGAAGAAAAACGGCAGCGCCGCCGATGCCATCACGTGATCGACGCGAATGGCGCAGATCTCGCTGCGCCGCTGCGGGCGTTCCCACGTCGGAATCAGCTCGTCTTCGCGCGTCTGCACCCAGGTGATCGACTGGCCCGTGGTGTAGCTCGAGGCGGTGAGCGCGAATGACCGAAGCCATCCGTCCCGCAGGCTGACGGGGATTCCGCGCACCAGGCCGCCATCGGCTTGCAGTTCGCGTTCGAGCATCTCGCGCAACGGCACCGTGTCGACGAAACTCTTGGCCGGAGGCAACGGCGACTGACCGCCCGACATGAGCCGGCCGCCCCAGCGGAGCGTGCGCGACGCCAGGTCACGCAGGTCGACCCGAAAGACATTGTCGATTCGCAGGCCGGCCCACATTTGCGCCAGTTGCTCGACCTTCTCGTCGAAGGGCGCCTGCCGTGCGGCCAGAAACGCCGCGTTGATGCCCCCGGCCGAAACGCCGGTCAGAATGTCCGGCACTGCTTCAGGGCATTCGCGCGCCAGCACTCGCAACACACCGACCTGGTAGGCCGCCCGCGCACCGCCGCCACTTAGTACCAGCGCCAACCCGCGCGGTGCTGTCCCGTTAACCACGCCCGAATGCTATCGCATCAACCGCTGAGCTAACGGAGACTTCCTGTTCGAGGCATGCTCGCCGAGGCATTTAGCGCAGTATTCTCAGGTCATGCAGATCGGAATGATCGGGCTTGGGCGCATGGGCGCCAACATGACACGCCGGCTCATGCGCGCCGGCCATCAGGTCGTCGCCTATGACCGGTCGGCGGATGCCGTCGCGGCCGTCGTGGCAGAAGGGGCCACCGGGGCCGCATCGCTCGACGCACTCGTGGCGCAGTGCCAGCCGCCCCGAGCGATTTGCCTGATGGTGCCTGCCGGGGTCGTCGAGAAGGCCCTCAGTGAGCTACGGCCGTTAATCGCGTCGGGCGATACGGTGATCGATGGCGGCAACTCGCACTACCAGGACGACATTGCCAGGGCGCGGACACTTGCGGCCGACGGCATCGACTTCATCGACATGGGAACGTCGGGCGGTGTCTGGGGTCTCGAACGCGGCTACTGCCTGATGATCGGCGGGGAACGCGCGGCGGTCCAAAGGCTCGACCCGATTTTCAGCGCGCTTTCGCCCGGCCCTGGCACCGTTGCGCCAACGCCGGGCCGCGAATCGTCCGGCGGCACCGCGGCTTCCGGTTACTTGCACTGTGGGCCGTCGGGCGCCGGACACTTCGTCAAGATGATCCACAACGGCATCGAGTACGGCCTGATGGCTGCGTTTGCTGAAGGGCTCAACATTCTTCGCCACGCCAATGCCGGCTCGACGCAGGCCGAGCACGACGCCGAGACGACGCCGTTGCGCCATCCCGAGCATTTTCAGTACGACTTCAACCTCGCTGAGATCACCGATGTCTGGCGGCGGGGCAGCGTGATCACTTCGTGGCTGCTCGATTTGACGGCGGCGGCGTTGGCCGGCGACCCGGCTCTCGAAAAGTTTGCCGGTAAGGTGTCGGATTCAGGCGAGGGCCGTTGGGCATTACAGGCCGCCAATGACGAGGGAGTGCCGGCGTTCGTGCTGACCGCGGCGCTCTTCGAGCGGTTTGCCTCGCGCGACCAGGACGTCTTCCAGAACAAGGTGCTGTCGGCGATGCGGGCAGGCTTCGGCGGCCACTCGGAAAAGAAATCGTGAGCACGAACGACGCAGCCGGCGAGGAGGCCAGCGACGCCCTGGTCCTGTTCGGCGCCTCGGGCGACCTGGCGTTCAAGAAGATCTATCCTGCGCTGCACGGCATGGCCAAGCGCGGCAAGCTCGACGCGCTGGTGGTCGGGGTGGCTCGCTCGGGGTGGACGCTCGACCAACTGGTCGAGCGTGCGAGAGCCAGCATCGAAGCGCATGGCGATCTCGATGACACCGCGTTCGAGCGCCTGGTATCGCAGCTTCGGTATGTTGACGGCGATTACAACGACGCCGCGACCTTCGTTGCGCTGAAGAAAGAGCTCGGCGATCGCCAGCGACCCGCGCACTACCTGGCGATCCCGCCCAGCATGTTTCCGGTGGTGGCCAGGAATCTCGCTGCCGCGGGCTGTGTGGCCAACGCGCGCATCATCGTTGAGAAGCCGTTTGGCCGCGACCTGGCGTCGGCGCGATCGCTGAACCAGACCCTGCACGCGGTGATTCCGGAGGAGCGCATCTTCCGGATCGACCATTTCCTGGGCAAGGAAGCCGTGCAGAACCTGCTGTACTTCCGGTTTGCCAACGCCTGGCTCGAACCGTTGTGGAATCGCCACTACGTCGAGAACGTCCAGATCACGATGGCCGAGTCGTTCGGTGTTGATGGCCGGGGCAAGTTCTACGAAGAAACCGGCGTCATCCGCGATGTGATCCAGAACCACCTGTTCCAGGTGCTGAGCTACCTCGCGATGGAAGCACCGCTGGGGCTCGCTGCCGCAGCGGTTCATGACGAACAGGCCAAGGTGTTGCGGAACATCCGGCCCATGAATCCAGAGGACCTGGTGCTCGGCCAGTTCCGCGGCTATCGCGACGAGGACGGCGTGGCGCCCGACTCACGGGTGCCCACCTACGCCGCCCTGCGGCTGCATCTCGACTCGTGGCGCTGGGAAGGCGTGCCCTTCTTCGTGCGCGCCGGCAAGGCGCTCGGCCGCACGCGCACGGAGGTGATCGTGGAACTGCGCCAGGCGCCACCGGTGGTCTTCACCGAAGCGCCGGCGGCAGTTGGCAACTACGTACGGTTCCGCCTCGGCCCCGATGTCGCGATTGCCATCGGCGCCCGGATCAAGAAACCTGGCGACGCTTTGGTCGGCCTGCCGGTTGAGCTCTCCGCGGTGCGCCAGGACGCCGCCGCCGATAAAGATCCCTATCAACGGCTGCTCGGCGATGCGATGCGCGGCGACGCCAGCTTGTTTGCCAGGCAAGACGTGGTCGAGGCCGCGTGGGCGATTGTCGAGCCACTGATCGCTCAACCGCCACCGCTGCCGATTGAGTACACCCCCGGCAGCTGGGGGCCCTCGGCCGCCGCCCGACTGGTGTCGGCAATCGGCGGCTGGAACTCATCCGAGTAACACATCGGTTTTTCAAATGTGGAACAGCGACAAGCAGGTTTCCGTCTGTTGAGTGCAGGAGACGCCATTCACCATGTCCAACGCAGTAATCGTCACCACCACGCCGAACATCGAGGGCAAGAAGATCACCAGCTATCGCGGCATCGTCACCGGCGAGGCCATCATGGGCGCGAACATCTTCAAGGATCTGTTCGCCGGCATCCGCGACATCGTCGGCGGCCGATCGGCGACCTATGAGCGCGAGCTGCGCCGGGCGAGGGAGATGGCCATGGAAGAGCTCAAGATCGCCGCGGCCGAGATGGGTGCCAATGCGGTGGTTGGGGTTGATATCGACTACGAGACGGTCGGTGGCAACGCCAGCATGCTGATGGTCACCGTCAGCGGTACGGCTGTCGTATTGCAATAACGGCGACTTGCTCGCAGCAATCGCAATCGGGGTCAGACCCCTCTACAGCGAACGGGCGTCGCGCTTGAGGAACGAGCCGGCGCCCGCCTTGCCCGTGAACTTGCCAGCGTCGATAATCACCTTGCCGCGCGAGACCACGGTTTCGGTGACACCCGTGACCTGCCGCCCTTCGTAGGGGTTGTAGTCCACCTTCATGTGATGCGTCTTCGCCGACAGAGTCGTCGTCTTGTTTGGATCGAAGATGACGATGTCGGCGTCGGAACCGGGCGCGATGGTCCCCTTCTTCGGGAACATGCCGAAAATCTTCGCCGGTGATGTCGATGTCAGCTCGACGAACCGGTTCATCGAGATGCGGCCGGTGCGCACGCCGCCGTCATAGACCAGGCTCATGCGCGTCTCGACACCGGGTGCACCATTCGGGATCTTCGAGAAATCGCCGTCACCCAGGTGCTTTTCCTTCATGCAGAACGGGCAGTGGTCGGTCGCGATCGCCTGCAGGTCGTTGTAGGCGAGGCCGCGCCACAGGCGGTCCTGGGTCTCCTTCTTGCGAAGGGGCGGGCTCATCACGTACTTCGATCCTTCGAAGCCCGGCTCGTCGTAGTTGTCTTCGGACAGGAACAGGTACTGCGGACACGTTTCCGCAAAGGCCGGCAAGCCGCGGTCGCGCGCCTGGGTGACCTGCTCGAGCGCTTCGGCCGCCGACAGGTGGACGATGTAGACGGGGACGTCCGCCATTTCTGCCAGCGCGATGGCGCGATGGGCCGCTTCGCCTTCGGCGCGCGGAGGCCGGGTCAGCGCGTGATACTTCGGCGCCGTCTTGCCTTCCGCGAGCGCCTTCTTTACCAGCACGTCGATGACGCCACCGTTCTCGGCGTGCATGCAGATGGTGCCGCCGTTCTTGCCGGTGCGCAGCATCGCGCGAAAGATGCTCGCATCGTCCAGCATGAACACGCCCGGGTAGGCCATAAACAACTTGAAGGAGCTGACACCCTGGCGGACCATGGCGTCCATCTCTTCTTCCACCTGGTCGGACAGCTCCGTGATGATCATGTGGAAGCCGTAGTCGATAGCGGCCTTGCCTTGAGCCTTGTTCGACCACGTTTC
>JANMUX010000276.1:0-6968 GCA_031392125.1 Acidobacteriota bacterium
GTCAGGCTCGCCTGCGTCAGCTCGGTGACGGGATGGAACAGACCGGCGACCTGGCCCGTCTCGTCGAGAATGGGGCTGAACGAGAACGTAAAGAAGGTCTCCTCCAGGTAACCGTTGCGATCGATGAAGATGCGCTGGTTCTCGAGGAAGGCCGGGCGTCCGGCGGTCGCTTGCTCAAAGGCCGCGCCAATGACCGGCCACGCCGACAACCAGCACTCCTTGAAGTCCTGACCCATCGAGTGGGGGTGTTTCGCGCCGCAGATCGGCCAGTACCCATCGTTGTAGATCTGAATGCGCTGTGGTCCCCACGCAATTGAGATTGGAAAGTTCGAGGCGAGGCTCAGGCTGATGCTGGTTCGCAAACTTTGCGGCCATGTTTCGATGGGACCGAGGGGCGTCCGGGACCAGTCCATCCCGCCAACCAACTTACCCATCTCGCCGCCGATCTCAAGAAAACTCAGGGAACTCATCCAACCTCCGGGCCTGCAGACGGCGTGTGCGAAAAGGGAATGCGTGAGGGGCTTTACGGCTTCAACGGTCGGCCGATCGCGAACAGGCTGTTCTTCCCCCGCACATAGATCAGGCCGCGCGACAACGCGGGCGTGGCCATCACGGGCTCGCCGATGTCGTTGGTCGCGAGGTGAAGGAAAGTGCGGCCGGCCGCAACTACCGCGATCGCGCCATCCTCGTTCGCCAGAAAGATTTTGCCATCGGCCGCCACCGGCGACGCGCTGAATCCACCGCCGATCTGCGGAACGCGTGCGCGAAAGAGCTCGGTACCGGTGTCTACGTCGTAGGTATCCAGCACACCGTTATTTGCCAGGACGTAGAGCACCCCTCGATAAGCGAGCGGCGTCGGCGTGAAGGGGCCGCGGCCGGTGACGCTCCAGGCGACATCGGGCGATGGCTTCGTCTTTCCGCCGGATGCTTCAGGCCAAAGATCGCCGCTGGCGCCATGGCGCACCGCCACCATCGGGCGCCGCGACCCCATGCCGCCGCTCGTGACGATCGACAGCGCGCCCGCCTGCACAGGGGTCGGCGTCGCGATCGGCGAGCCGGTGGCGATGCGCCACCGCTCTTGCCCGGTCCGCGGGTCGTAGCTGCGGACGAAATTGCTCCCGTTCAGCACCAGTTCCGCCCCGTTGCTCGTGGTCACGATGGTGGGCGTGCTCCACGACGGCGTCTCGGCGCGTTCGGTCTTCCACACCTGCTCGCCAGTCTCGACCGACAGCGCCGCCACAAACGAATCGTCGTGAGTGTCGACCTGCATGATCACGAGACCGTTCCAGATCACGGGTGAACTCGCGGGACCCCATTCGATGGCCGCGGACTCGGCCGCCCCCACGCTCACCCGGCCGACATTCACCGTCCAGAGTGGCTTGCCGTCCACGGTGTAGGCGCGCAGTCCGTGGGATCCGAACCATGCGACGACCACCCGGCCGTCGGTGGCCGGCGTCGAGCTCGCGTAGGTCGACTTCACATGTCGTTTGTCGCGCGGTGCCCCTTCCTCGGCGGTCTGCTCCCAGATCACACGGCCGCTTGCGGCATCGACCCCGTAGAGGACCCATCGCTGCGACGACGTGTCATCGGAGGAATCGCCGCCGCCATACGGGCCCGTCTTGAACGTGGCATCGGCGCGACGGCTGATGGCGCTGGTCACGAAAATCCGGGTGCCCCACACGATCGGGCTGGAATGCGCGACGCCTGGGATCGGGGTGCGCCAGAGAATGTTTTCACCCGTCTGGACACTCCAGCGCTCGGGGAACTGGTCGCCGTCCGCAACGCCGCTGGCGTGCGGGCCGCGAAACGATGGCCAGCGGCCCACGTCATCACCAGGCGATGGCAGCCGGACGCTGCGATCGAACAATGTCCGCGTGAGGGGCCGTGGTGGCGCGAGATTCAGTTCTCCGGGTGGCGCCCACCGCGTTTTGTCCAAAAATATCAGACGCGGCACGCACGCGTCGCCGATCGCGAACAGGCGGAGCTGCTTGCCGCTGCGTTCGAAGCGATATCGGCCTGCCGCGACGCAGCCATCGAGCGGCAATGCGCCCGGCATCACCTCGGCGCCCGAGAGCAATTTGTAGTCTGACAACTGGATCGTGCCGGGCTGCGCCTTCCAGGTGCCGGTGGCGCGTACTTCGCCCATGCCTTCAAGCACCGTGTGCGACAGGAAGGTGCCCTCCGGCCGAAATTCAAGCGAGGACGAGCGGAACACCAGGCGTTCCGACGGCACGCCCACGTCCTGTGCCTTGATGGGGTGTAACGCCGCGGCAGCGGCAACGATTACAACCGCCGCCGCCGCCGACCGCCGCACGTGTCTCATCCCCTCGATTGCCATCGGTGCTCCTCCGATATTGCTGTGCCGGATCCTGAGTATTGCTGTATCGGATCCTGAAACAGCCACACGTCATCGGTACGCGCTCGGCGATGTTAATCGCCATCCAGACCGTTGTCACTCACGCCGTGCTTGAGCTTGACAGGTTTGCTACCGCCCGGTACTGTGCCTCACCGATCAGGTTTGTTATTTATGACGACTAGGCCGTGGCGGATGCTGCGCAATTTTGCTGTTTTTGTGTTGTTCATTACGGTCGTGGTGGTTCCCGACCTTTCGAGCCAGGGGCGCCGCGGACGTGGCCCGGTCCTTGTCGAGGGCCGCGAGGCTGTCGATGGCGAGGTGCTCGTTCGCTTTCGCAATCCCGCCGCCACGTTCGAACGGGTCCGCGCTGCTGATGAGGTTGAGCCCGATCAGGTCGAGGCGCTCGGTCTCCGTGGCACCGTGCGCATGCGCGCCCGTCGGTTGGGCACCCGCGAGCTGCTGGCGCGTCTGCGCGCCAATCCCGACGTCGAGTTTGCCGAGCCCAATTACATCATCCGGCTGGGGGCCGCGCCGAACGACCCGGGCTTTGGCAATCTCTGGGGCCTTCTCAACTCAGGCCAGAACTACGGCGGCGCCGGCATCGCCGGTGCCGATATCGACGCCGCGCTTGCGTGGGACGTCACAACCGGGTCGCGCAGCAACGTAGTCGGGGTCGTCGACACCGGCATCGACTACACCCATCCGGACCTCGCCGCCAACATGTGGACGGCGCCTGCGGCATTTTCGGTCACCATCGGCGGTGTCGTGATCAACTGCGCTGCGGGCACGCACGGCTTCAACGCCATCACCAACAGCTGCAACCCGATGGACGACAACAACCACGGCACGCATGTCGCCGGCACGATCGGCGCCGCCGGTAACGACGGCGTGGGTGTGGCCGGCGTGAACTGGACGGCCAGCATGATGGGCCTGAAGTTTCTCGACTCCACTGGCAGCGGCACTACGGCCAACGCGATCAAGGCGATCGAGTTTGCGGTACAGGCCAAGGCCGTGCTGGGAACGGCGGTCGCCAACGTTCGCGTGCTCTCCAACAGCTGGATTGGGAGCGGGTTTTCGCAATCGCTGCTCGACGAAGTCAATCGCACCAACAGCGCCGGCATGTTATTTGTCGCCGCCGCCGGAAATTCCGGCCTCAACCTCGATGCGTCGCCGATGTTTCCGGCGTCGTACTCCGCGCCAAACATCATCAGCGTCGCGGCCACCAATAACCTCGACCAGCGCGCCTCGTTCTCGAATTACGGCTCGGCCACGGTGCACCTCGGCGCTCCCGGTGTGGCGATTTTGTCCACCACCATTAACAGCACCTACTCTTCAATGAGCGGGACTTCGATGGCGGCACCGCATGTGTCGGGGGCCGCTGCGCTATTGCTCTCGGCGTGCTCGCTGACGACTGCGGAACTGAAAGCGGCACTGCTGACCGCGGTCGATCCGATTCCTGCCATGGCGGGCGTCACCACGACCGGCGGCCGGCTCAACGTGAACAACGCCATTCGCGTCTGCCCGCCAATCGCGGTCAATGTCCCGAACGTGTTGGGCCTGACGCAGGCGGCGGCGACGACGAGCCTTACCGGCGCGGGGCTGGTAGTCGGGACGGTGAGCACGGCGACCAGTGCCACGGTGGCGGCGGGTAACGTGATCAGCCAAAGCCCGGGCAGCGGCACCAGCGTGGCGCGAGGTACCGCGGTGACCCTGACGATCTCGCTCGGTCCCGCGTCGACGTCAACGGCGTCATTTATCGCAACCGATAGCACCACGCAGGGCACGTGGAGGCCGGCGTATGGCTCCGACGGAGCGAGGCTGGCCACCTACGCGGCGACCAATCCGGGGTTTGGGCAAGTCAACGTCGCGGGGCACGAGTCTTACACCTGGGCGGCCGCGACCACTGCCGTCCGGGCCTTGCAAGAACCGGTCGGGACCGGTCGGGCGGCCGCGACGTGGTATTCCCCGACCAGTTTCACGATCGACGCGAACTTGACCGATGGCTTGGTGCATCAGGTATCCCTCTACGGGATCGACTGGGACAGTGGGGGACGCAGCCAACGCATCGAGGTGCTGGACGCGGCGACCCAAGTCGTGCTCGACGCCCAGGTGATGAGCGGATTCACCGGCGGACAGTACTGGGTGTGGCAGGTCCGTGGGCCGGTGCGGTTCAGGATCACGCGGTTGACTGGACCGAACGCCGTGATCAGCGGCTTGTTCTTCGACGCCGCCAACGCACCACCTGGCAACGCGCCGCCAACGGTGACGTTACAGAGTCCGACCGGCGGTCCCTGGACGGCGCCAGCGACGGTGGGGTTGAGCGCGACCGCCAATGACAGTGACGGCACAATCAGTCGGGTGCGTTTCTACAACGGTTCGAATCTGATCGGCACCAGCACGAATACCAGCAACCCGTACACCTTCGACTGGATGAATGTGCCGGTCGGAACCTACTCGATCACGGCGAAGGCAACCGATGACGCGAACGCAACGACAAGTTCGGTGCCCCTGACCCTGACGGTGCTGCCACCAAACGGCGAGGGGCCGCTCGCCCTGTTTGTAGGAACCGATAGCGCGACGCAGGGGACGTGGAAGCCTGTGTACGGCGTCGACGGTGCGCGGCTGGCAACCTACGCGGCGACGGAACCCGCGTTTGGGCAAGTCACCGTCGCGGGACAGGAACCTTACACCTGGGCGGCCGCGACCGCGGCCGTGCGGGCCTTGCAAGAACCCATAGGCACTGGCCGGGTGGCCGCCACGTGGTACTCCCCAACCAGTTTCACGATCGACGTGAACCTGACCGATGGGTTGCGGCATCAAGTGTCCCTGTACGGGCTCGACTGGGACAGTGGGGGACGCAGTCAACGCATCGAGGTGCTGGACGGGACGACCCAGGCGGTGCTCGACACGCAGGTGGTGGGCGAATTCACCAGCGGACAGTACTGGGTATGGCAGGTTCGCGGGCACGTGCGGTTCCGGATCACGCGGCTGACCGGACCAAACGCTGTTATCAGCGCGCTGTTCTTCGATGCGTCACCGTGAAACGTGCGAGGCGAGTCGCCAGACTGCGGCCCATTTCCTTTCGCGCTTCAACCGAATCACTTCCTAAGAGGCACTCGGGAGCTCTGGCCTTTGCCGCCTGAAGGTTTCCCGGCATGCGGTTACCTGAAGGTATTCTAGGCGCATGACGTCGATATGGGCCGGCGCCCTCGATGCGTCTGAACGAGCGCTCGTCCAGCTCGATCGTGCCCGTTCGGTCTGGGCACTGTTCGCCGTCATCCTCCCCGTGTTGCTGCTGATGCTGGCGCCGACCGAATGGTCCAGCAATGAAGAAAACTATTTTCAGCTGGCGTACCAGCATGTCGCGCCGGAGAAGTTCAGCGAGAATCACGCGATCTTTGACAGTGCCAAAGCGCGGGTGGTTGCAGAGACGTTGCTAGGCACCGCCGTCAAATGGCTGGGCTACGAGCAGGCGCACTTCGTGTTGCGGATTGTTCTCGCGGTCGTCTACGCCGGGAGTCTCGCGGTGTTTTTCTCCAGCCTCGAGGTCGGCGTACTCGGGTCGCTGCTGGTGATCGCCGTCTTTGGGGCGATGGGCGAACAATTGATCGGTGGCGAGTGGCTGTTCAAGGGCGTCGAAGCCAAGGCATTCGCCTACAGTTTGCTGTTCCTGGCGTTTGGCATCGCCAATCGGGGCCGATGGCTGGCGGCGATTGTTTTCGCCGCCGCGGCTACGTATTTTCATTTTCTGGTCGGCGGATTCTGGACCTTGATGTTGCTGCTGCTGCAGCTGACCCGGCAAAAGAATGTCAGGACCGTCTTCCGGAGCGCGGTCATCTTTGCCGGCCTCATGGTGCCACTCCTGATCGTCGTGGTTCCGCATGACATGGCGAGCCTTGCCGTGTCGGTGCCTTCGCAAGGCCCCAGCGCCGATTCCATCTATGCCGACCGAGGCGCGGAACACGTGGCGCCCTTCAAGACGAGGTGGGTATTTTGGACCTGGCTGCCGGGAATCGTGCTGACCGTCAGCCTGCTCGGAGTGCTGGCAGGGCTTCACCGCAGAAAATTTCTGCCGCCAATCGGCATGGTTGCGATCACGGTCCTGTGCTATCTGCTACTGGCGCTGGTCATCGCGTACCTGGATCGACACACCAACGCACTGAGCAAGTTCTACCTTTTTCGACCGAGTTCCTTCGCCCTGTTCCTGAGTATCACCGCCATTGTCCTGGCGGTCGCGCGTCAATGCCCGGATGATGCGCGTTTTGCGATGGCGCTGGTTGCGATCGCCTTCGTCACCGTGTTTGTATCGAACACCGTGACGACCCAGGTCGACATCATCCGGAGACTGCCGGCCATACCGTTCGCACGGGAACTAATCGGCGCGATCGAGCGCAACTCGGCCCGAGAAGACATCGTGCTGATCGAGCCAATCCACGAGATGCGCGCAGATTTCGCGCGCCTGCACCGGGTCATTCCAAGACCGACGCTCGTATCGTGGAAATTCGCGCCGACCAGCCCTGCAGATATTTTGCGCTGGCACGACCTGATAGAGAGGCGGGAGCGTTTCTTCACAGACGGTTGCGCCGCACTCATGCAGCCACCAGTCACCCTG
>JANMUX010000376.1:0-9937 GCA_031392125.1 Acidobacteriota bacterium
GTCATCCTGCTTCCCGTCATGGAGAGAAACAGCTCCATCGTCAGGTGGGGACTGGTTCCCACGCCGGCGGAAGCGAAGTTGAGCTGGTTGGGCCGCGTTTTCGCCAGCGCAACGAGTTCCTTCACGCTTCTCACCGGCAGCGACGGATGCGTCACCAGCACGTTGGAAAGCGTCACCACTTGCGAGATCGGCGCGAAGTCTCTGAGCGCGTCGTAGGCGACTTTCCGGTACATCGCGGCGTTGATGGCGAGCGTGCTGATGCCCATCAGCAGCGTGTATCCGTCGGGCGCAGCGCGCGCAACGGCTTCGCCCCCTATCATGGTGCCCGCTCCCGGGCGGTTCTCGACAACGACCTGCTGACCCAGGAACTCGGAGAGCCTGGGCGCCATGATGCGCGCGGTGATATCGGTGCCTCCGCCGGGCGCGGACGGAACGATCAGCCTGATCGCCCGCGTCGGGTAGGCCTGCTGTGCCATCGCCGTTGCCAGGGTTGCGGCCATCAGCGCCGCTCCGGCCAGGAATGAATGCCGCTTTGCCTGCACGACTCCCCTCGATTCTGTTTTGGCTGGCCTGAGCAATGGTACGCCTTCTGGCGAAAGAGCAGCGCAACATCGCCGCTTTAATCACATAATATGGACTGCACGAGTCATCCCGCCGCCGCGGCTGTAAAATCGACAAAATTATTCGCACCGGCTTCGCGTGGCTGCGCGCCACGCGGCGGCGCCTGCTGGTCCCACCCATAACGAACAATGAAGATCACCGGACCGCGCTACATCGCCGAATTGCTGCGGGGTTACGGCGTCACCCACGTCTTCTTCGTGCCGCAGATGCTGCTCGAGACGCTGACCGCCATGGAGGGCATGGGCGTTTCCGGGCGCGCTCGGCGTGAAATGCGCGCTGCCGGACACGCCCGTGGTCTGCTTCGCGGGCGACGGCGGTTTCTATTATCATCTGGGGGAGCTCGAAACCGCCGCCCGCTACGGCATCAATGCGGTCGTCGTAGTCAACAACAACGGCGCGTTGAACCACCGGGCGTTCTCGCCGAAAACGTGGACTGGCGCATGACGTAGAAAGCTTTGCCACGGAATCACACGGAAGCACACGGAGTTGGCCAAACATCGTCAGTTGAGTGGGGCAGCAGGAATTGATCTTGTGATCCGGAAACACCGCGTTTTCACTATTGCAACTTCCGTGATTTCCGTGTGTTTCCGTGGCTGATAATGCGTTTTCTTGAAAGGGGTTGCCGATGCACGGATCGCTGGATGACCTGAAAATCGAAGTCGACATGCTCGCGCCCGGCGGGGAACGCCTGGTCGGCAAGAACCCGCCGCTGGACATCATCGCCCGGGACATCATCTTCGGCGAAGGGCCGGTGTGGGACGCGCGCGGGAAGCAGCTCTACTTCACCGACATCATCGGCGACGTGATCTGGAAATGGAAGCCCAAGAGCGGGCTCGAAGCGGTGATGATGCCCTCCGTGAAGGCGGACGGACTGGCGCTCGATCTGGAGTACCGGGTGGTCGTCGCCGGCTGGGGCGGGCGCACGGTGTTCCGCATCGAGAAAGACGGTTCGCACACGATCCTGATGGACAGCTGGGAAGGCAAGAACGCATCCCAGGGATCGCCCTTGGCGTAATAGACCTGCACCATGCGCACGCCGCGTTCGACCAGCCGCACGGCCATCAGGCAACCACGCGCGGTGCTGCCGGGACCGTACAGTTCCAGCGTTGCCTGGCTTTCCTTGCGGATATCGAACACGTCGGGCGCCTCGGTCTGCATCCGGTAGGCGGTCTCCATCGAGCTGATCGCGCCCTCGAGTTGCGGATCGGCCGGAGCACTGCCGCGCTGCATCGCGTCGAGCGACGCCAGCAGATCGAGCTCGCGGCGCTGCTCGGCCAGCGTGAACGACTTGTTGTGGATGAACGACACCAGCTTCTTCGGATCGAAGTCCTTGCCCACGATCTGGTCGGGCCGCTCCACCTTGCTGGGAATGAACGTGCCCTGGTGCACGGCGGGCAGGAACGCGCCGTTCCAGAGCGGCGGGCCCACGGTGGTGGGCACGTCGGGGCACAGCACCACGTAGCCGGGCAGGTTCTTGTTCTCGGTGCCCAGCCCGTACGTCAGCCACGAGCCAATTGATGGCCGCCCGACCTGGATGTGACCGGTGTTCATCATCAGCATCGACGGTTCGTGGTTGGGAATGTCGGTGTGCATCGAGCGGATCATGCAGATGTCGTCGGCGCAGCCGCCGACGTGCGGGAACAGCTCGCTGACCTCGAGTCCGCTCTGGCCATATTTCTTGAACGTGAACGGCGAGCGCATCAGCGCGCCGGTCTTGCGTTCGGTGGCCACCGTGCCGCCCGGCAGCGGCTGGCCGTGATACTTGTCGAGCATCGGCTTGGGGTCGAAGCTGTCCACCTGCGACAAGCCGCCGTTCATGAAAAGGAAGATCACGTGCTTGGCGCGCGCGGGGTGATGCAGGCCCTTGGCGAGCGTTGCTGCGGCCGGCTTGCCTTGGTCGAGGCCGGCGGCCGCGATCGACTTGCCAATCATGCTGGCAAACGCCAGCATGCCGAAGCCGTTGCCCATGCGGCACAACGCTTCGCGACGGGTGAGTGGCGGACGCGAATGATGTGACATATCAGCTTACGAACAGGAACTCGTTCGAACTCATCAGGATCTTGACATAGCGGCCGAAGGTCGAAACCGGCAGCATCTTCTTCTTCTCGTCGGCCGGGGCCGTGGCGCCTGGCTTCGCGCCGGCCATCATGCCGTCAGCCGGCGGTCCGTCGGCAGGTGGCTTGTCGGCGTCGGCCGTGGCGCCCTTGTCGTCCTTCGCTTCGGCATCCTTGTCGGGCGGCATCTTGGCCTTGGCACGCCGCTCTTCGTACTGCTTCAGCGCCTCGGCCTGCAAGAAGTCGCGGCCGGCCTTGGTTTCGTCGGCGGTCGGCGCGCGGCCGAACAGCTTGCGATACACCTTCTGAATGCGCGCCGTGTCATCCGCCTCGTCTGCCACCTGCTCGGCGAGCCGCTCGGCGTGCTGCTGCATGAAGTCGCTGTTCATGAAGAACAGCCGCTGCAGGGGCACGCTGGTCGAGAAGCGATGCTCGGCGGTCTGGCTCGGGCTGGGGAAGTCGAACAACTGCAGGAACTCATCCAGCTTGTAGCGGCTGACCTTGCCGTACACCGTGCGGCGGTCGGCCAGCGGCGTCAGCGTGACCGAAGGCCCGCCTACGCGCAGGTCGAGTGCACCGGAGACAAAGAGAATAGCGTCGCGAATTTGCTCCGCGCTCATGCGATGACGATTGGCGCGCCAGTACAAACGATTGCCGCTGTCCTTCGCGAACGCCGCCGCCTGCGTGCCGGCGCCCAGCTGGTAAACCGCGCTACGCATGATCTCCTTGTGCAGCGCCTTCGTTGACATGCCGTGATCGACAAAATACTGCGCCAGGTAATCAAGTAACTCGGGATGCGTCGGCTTTTCACCGTTCAAGCCGAAATTACTCGGCGTGTTCACGAGGCCCGTGCCGAAGTGTTCTTTCCATACGCGATTCACCATCACGCGCAGCGCCATTGGCTGCTGGGTGATGGCGCGGGCCAACTCCAGCCGTCCGCTGCCCTTCGAGAACGTGATGCGCTCAGGACTCATCACCGACAGAAATCCGCGGGGCACCGTGTCGCCCAGCCGCGTCGGGCTGCCGCGCAGGTGCACCTTCAGGTCCACCGGCTTCTCGACGTCTTTCACGCCGTGCACGTAGGCGAACTTCTCGGGCAGCGCCTTCTCCATGGCCTCGACGTCTTTGCGCAAGCCTTCGATCAAGGCGCGGCGGTCGCCGCCGAGCCGCTGCTCCAGCCCCCATCCCCTGAACTGCAGCAGGCCAGGCCGCGACGGCTTGCCGGGGGCATCGTCGGGGTCGAGGTTTGAGTAAAAGACATCGCCCCAGAGCGTCGTGCGGTCCACCGTCATGCTGCGCAGCTCGAGGCCGCAGCCGGGGCAGAAGTCGTCGTTGGTGATGAACTCGTTGGGCAGGTTGGCCGGCTCCTTGGGCTTTGCCGTCGGCAGCGCGCGCGCCTTGATGATGTCGTTCTCTTTCTTGACCTCGCGCTGCTCGAGCACCACACCGATCAACAAATCCTGGAAAGCATCAGCGAGTGTCGCCGCTTCTTTGGCGGTGCCGCCCTTCGCCACCATGGCTTGCCAGTCCTTGAGGAACGGGTAGAAGACCGGTTTCTTTTGCAGGAACGCCAGCCAGCGGTCGAACAGCTCGTAGTCGAGCTTTTCTTTCTCGACGATGCTGAGCTTGTCTTTCTTGGGTTCGCCAATCACCTGCCATGCGGCCTTCATGTAGGTGGCCGACTGAAAGGCGAGCGTTTCCGCGAGCTGCCTCGCTTCGGCTGCGGTGTACTCGTTCAGCATCTCGCGCTTTAGCTTCAGCGCCTTCTCTTTGGCCTTGTACTCGTCGACGATGGCCTTTGGAGCAAGGGGATATTCGGTGTACTCGGTGTTGAGGAACACGCCGGCGAGGCCGTAGTAGTCCTTGGTCGGGATCGGATCGTACTTGTGGTCGTGGCAGCGGGCGCAGCCGACGGTGAAGCCGAGAAAGCCCCGGCTGACGGCATCGACGCGATCGTGTCGCTCGTCCGCGCGCGTGATCTCGACCGCGCCGTTGTCGTAGTACCACGGCCCGAGGCCGAGGAAACCCAACGCCGGCAAGTGTCGAACGCGGTCGGGGCCGTCGAGCAGATCCGCGGCGAGCTGCGCCGTCACAAACTGGTCGTACGGCAGATCTTCGTTGAACGCGCGAATCACCCAATCGCGATAGAGGTGCGCGTTGGGATATGGGTTGAAGCCGCGGCCCATCGGGTCGAGGCTGCGGTAATCGTCTTCGCCGTAGCGAGCCACGTCGAGCCACATGCGGCCCCACTGTTCGCCGTAACGCGGCGACGCCAGCAGGCGATCCACCACCTTGTCGAACGCGTCGGCCGAGGTGTCGGCGAGAAAGGCGTCAACTTCTTCTGCTGTCGGCGGCAGGCCCGTGAGGTCGAGCGTGGCGCGGCGCAGCAGCGTCAGCTTGTCTGCGGGCGCCACCGGCGCCAAGCCGTCGCGCTCGAGGCGCGCAAGAATGAAGCGGTCGATGTCGTTGCGCGGCCAGGCGGCGTTTTGCACCGCAGGCGCAGCCGCTTTCTTAATCGGCTGAAACGCCCAGAACCCGCGATGCTCGGCGGTGATCGGTCGTTCGTGCGACGCGACCGGTGCCGGCGCCTCATCAGCCGCGGGCCACACGGCACCTGCGCGAATCCACTCGGCAATCGCGTCGATGTCGGCGGCCGGCAGCTTGGCGCGTCCGCGCGGCATGCGCGGAAAGCCATCCGCGTGTTGCACCACCTTGAGCAGCGCGCTCTTGTCGGGATCGCCGGGCACCATCGCCGGCCCGGTCTCGCCACCGCGTAACAGCGCGGCGCGCGAATCAACACGCAAGCCGGCCATGGCCGATTCGCTGTGGCAGGCAAAGCAGTTGGCGGCCAGCAGTGGGCGGATTCGGGTTTCGAACAGGTCGGTGGTTTGAGCGGCGGCGGCTGCGGGCGTTGCCGGCGCCGGCGTTTGTCCGGCGACGAAGGCACCCACCAGCATCACCGCGGCACCGACCATCACCGCGGTAAAGCGGCCACTTTCAGACTGGTATAACGGCATCGGGCATTAAGTATGATGCCTTGGCATGATTCGGCAAGTCGTTTTCACACTGCTGCTCAGTTTTGCGCTGGCTACCCCGGCATTCGCGCAACCGGCGGCTTCGCCCACGCGTCCACCCGCCGACATACCGCTTTCGCGCCTGACTCCCGATGCGGTGATTCCGCTTGCCCTGGGATCGGGATCGATCGAGTCGGCCGATGGCGTCTGGGTACCCAATCGCGCGGCAGGTTCGGTTGTTCGCATCGACGCAAAAGACAACAAGTCGGGCGCACCAGTCACGTTGGGTACCGAGCCGTGCGCCTCGCTCGTATCCGCCTTCGACAGCGTGTGGGTGCCGCTTTGCGGAGATGGCACGATCGCGCGTTTGGATCCCAAGGGTCCGAAGGTGACAGCGACCCTCAAAACCAAAGTGGCCGCCGGCGATGGCCGCACCGCAAGCGCCGTCGGCAGCATCTGGGCGCTCACCGATCGCAAGGGCGTACTCTCGCGGATTGATCCCGCCACCAACACTGCAGTGGCCGAGGTCTATGTCGCGGCCGGAGCCAACGCGGTGGTCTTCGGCGAAGACGCGTTGTGGGTGACGAGTGATGGCGATGCCGCAAAAGGCCGGCTCACTCGCGTGAACCCGTACAACAACGGCGTCATCGAGGTGATCGACGTGGGACCAAACCCTGGACGCCTGGCTGTAGGCGAGGGCGGTGTGTGGACGCTGAACCGCGGCACCGGCAGCAGTGGCGCAACGGTCACGCGCGTTGATCCAGCGACTAATAAGGTAGTGGCCACCATCACCCTTGGCGACTCATCGTCCGGAGAAATCGCCGCCGGCCTTGGTTCGGTGTGGATTAGCGCACCAGGCGTGCCGTTAATCCGGATCGATCCGCGCACCAATCGCGCCGTCCAGCGTTTTACTGGCGAGGGCGGCGGCGCAGTGCTGGTCGCGCACGGCTCGCTATGGATTGCCGCCGGGCCACAGCTCACGTGGCGGCTCGACCCCGCGCTCGTCTCGGCAATCCGCCCCTGATCCTCTTTCACTGCACTGCCTCCGGAGAACCATATGGCCACCGACAACAAGACCACGCAAGGCAAGAGCATCATGCCCAGCCTCACCGTCAACGACCTGAAGGCAAGCGAAGCTTTCTTCACCGGCCTCGGCTTCGAGATTGAAGACCGCTGGGAAGACGGCGGCAAGCTGATGGGCCTGATGATCAAGGCCGGCGAGGCCCGCCTCGGCCTCAGCCAGGACGATGGCAAGAAGGGCATGGACCGGGTGAAGGGCGTCGGCGTGCGGTTGTACATCGAGGCCGACGGCGACATCGACGCCATTGCCGCGCGCGCCAAGGCCGCTGGCGTGAAGCTGCAGAGCGAACCGAACGATACCGAGTGGGGCACGCGCGCCTTTGACGTCACCGAGCCGAGCGGCTTCTTGATGACGATTGCGTCGCCGGCAAAGAAGAAATAGCGTCGCGCTACTTGTAGAGATCGCCGGCGAGGTACTTGAGGCCGGTGTCGCACGCTACGGTCGCGACTACCTTGCCGGGCCCGAGTTCGCGCGCCAGGTCAAGGGCCGCCACCAGGTTCATGCCGGTTGACGTGCCGGCGAACAGTCCTTCTTCTTTCGCCGCGCGCCTGGCCATGGCGCGTCCAGCGCTCTCGTCGATGACGCGCACCTCGTCGTAAGTGCCCTTTGTCAGGTGCGGCGGCCAGAAGCCCGCCGCCGTGCCTTCCACGCGATGGGCGCCCGCCTTGCCGGTGGTGAGAAACGGCGAAGTCGATGGTTCAAGCGCGATGATCCGCGGTGAGCCGCCGGCTTCTTTTAGCGCCCTCGACACGCCCACCAGCATGCCCGCCGAGCCAACCATGCCAACGAACGCGTCAACGGTGCCGGCTTGCTCTGCCAGCTCGCGGCCGATGCCGGCGTAGCCGTCGATGGCGTCGGTGTTGTTGAACTGATCGGTCCAGAACGTATTGGGCTCCTGCATCAGCTCATGGATGCGCGCCTTGAAGCGATCGAACAGCGCCGGCGTCACCTTGCCGCCGTCGCTTGCGACAATCTCGAGGTCGGCGCCGAACGCGCGCATGGTGTCGAGCTTCTCAGCCGAGAAGGCATCCGACGACAGCGGATGAAAGTCGTATCCCTTCATCGCGCACACCATGGCCAGCGACGAACCGGTGCTGCCGCCGGTGTATTCCACCACCCGCATGCCGGCCTTCAAGACGCCGCGCTTCTCGGCGCCTTCGATCATGGCCAGCGCCATGCGGTCTTTGTACGAGCCGGTGGGGTTGAAGTACTCCAGCTTGATGACGACATCGGCCATGCCGGGACCGACGAGCCGCCGCAGGCGCACGAGCGGTGTGCGGCCAATGGCGTGAAGAACGGAGTCGACCACGGCAGGAGATGACATGCCGGATTGTGGATCGGCTCCGCTAGACTACACAACGCATGACCCATCAACTTCGAATCGGTGTTGCGTTTGCCGGCGTGGCGGGTGCGCTGGCGCTGGCCGTCCTGGTGAGCGCGCAGGCGCCAGACCGCGGCTGGCCGATGCACGGCGGGGTGGACAACATCCGTTATTCACCGTTGACGCAAGTCAACAAGTCGAACGTCGGTCAACTGAAGGTCGCCTGGACCTACGATTCACGCGACGCGTTCCCGAACTCGGAAATGCAAAGCCACCCGGTGGTGGTGGACGGCACGCTCTACGTCACCACGCCCAGCATGAAAGTGGCGGCGGTTGATGCCGCCACCGGGCAGGAACGCTGGACGTTCAACCTCGCGCCAGCCGGCGCGCCGCGCGCGCGGTTCCGCCATCGCGGCGTCACGGTTCACCAGGATCGTGTGTTCGCGACCTACCGCAACTACCTCTACGCGCTCGATCGCGCGACCGGTAAGCCCATCGCGACGTTCGGCACCGACGGCCGCATCGACTTGCGCGAGGGGCTCGGCCTGCCGGTCGAGCGCGCCAGCGTCAGTGCCAGCACGCCAGGGTCGATCTTCGAAGACCTGATCATCTTTGGCAGCAGCGTCCCGGAAACGCTGCCAGGTACACCCGGACACATCCGCGCATTTGACATCCGTACCGGCAAGCTGCGGTGGATCTTCCACACCATCCCGCAGCCGGGCGAGTTCGGATCCGACACCTGGCCCAAGGGGCCGACGCTCTCTGGCGGCGCCAACGCGTGGGCTGGCGTCACCGTGGACCAGGGCAACGCGATGGTCTTTGCGGCCACTGGGTCCGCGTCGTTCGACTGGTATGGCGTCAATCGTCACGGCGATAACCTGTTCGCCGATTCGGTGCTGGCACTCGACGCCCGCACCGGCAAGCGCGTCTGGCACTATCAGGTCATCAAGCACGACCTGTGGGATTGGGACCTGCCCACGGCGCCGAACCTCGTCACGGTGACCCGCAATGGCAAGCCGGTGCAAGCGGTGGCGCAGCTCACCAAGCATGGCTACGTCTTCGTCCTGGATCGCAAGACCGGAACGCCCCTGTTTCCGGTCGAGGAGCGGCGCGCGCCGGAATCGACCATCGACGGAGAGCGGGCGGCGGCGCGGCAGCGGCATCCATTGGCGCCACCGCCGTTCACGCGCCAGCAGATGACCCAGTCGATGGTCACGACCCGCACGCCAGCCGCACATGCCGCGGTGCTCGCGCAGTTCAAGGAGTTGACCAGCGGTCCACTCTTCACGCCCCCCACCGGTGGCCTGATTGTCTTTCCCGGCGTTGATGGCGGAGCCGAGTGGGGCGGCGGCGCATTCGATCCCGACACCGGCCTGCTCTACGTCAACGCCAACGAGATGCCGTGGATCATGCGGCTGATCCCCAACACCGACACTGCGCTCTACGGCAGCAAGTGCGCGTCGTGCCACCGATCGGACCGCACCGGCGGGCCGCAGGCGCCTTCGTTGGTCGACATCGGCAAGCGGATGTCGCGTGACGAAATTGCCGGCATCATCCGCACTGGCACCGGCCGCATGCCGGGCTTTCCCGACATGGGCGCGAAGAACATCGGCGACGTGGTCGAGTTTTTGGTCACGGGCAAGGACCAGGCGAGCGACCCGGCGGTGGCCAAGGATCCCAATCGCTTGAAGTATCGCCACGACGGCGAGGTGTTGTGGCGCGACCCGGACGGCTACCCGCCGATCACCCCGCCGTGGGGCACGTTGAGCGCGCTCGACCTCAACGCCGGCACCATGAAGTGGCAAAAGCCGCTTGGCGAGTATCCGGAGCTGGTCGCCAAAGGCAT
>JANMUX010000400.1:0-2616 GCA_031392125.1 Acidobacteriota bacterium
TCGCCTTCGGAGTGCTTCACCGATTCGTGCGAGAAGAAGCGACGGCCAATGTGTTCATAGACCGGAGCCTCATCGGTGTAGAGACGCGAGTGCTTCATCTGGACGTTGTTCCCGATGTACTCGTGCAAGTTCTCGCGGGTCACGCGGGGCATGACCGTCGCACGAACCTTGCCGGTGTCACGGTTGACCAGCGTAAGACCTACGCCGATACGACTGTGCCGCCGATCTCTGGCAGCTTCGAAGGGATCGTCCGCGCCATGCTGGCCACGCCTCCCCCGCCAGCCGGTGATCCGTCTACACGCAAGCAGAAGGCGAAGAAGGCGAAGAAGAAGCGCTAGCAACCAGTGAGCGCGAAGCCTAGAACTCGACTCGGCCTTGGTACCAAGCAATCACAAAGCCCAGCCACAACAGGACGCCGAACATTAGAACCAAAAAAACTGACGCGATTGGGATTACGTCGTTCTGGCGGCGACGAACGACAAGCACTGCCACCCCTGCCACGGTCGCTAAGACTACAACTACCAGAAAACTCCGGTCGTCTATCGCGAGCATTCCGCCCAGAAAAAAAGCCAAGGTCGTAGCAACGGCCAACGCCAGATCAATCGCTAGCTTCATGTAGCCCGAAGTCTAATGGTCCTAAGCAGTTAATGGTACTTTGGGTTTGTGATCGCTATAATTGGGAAGTTTTTCAGCAAGGTAAACAAACAGTCGCGTGCAGGGTCGTGCAACCGCGGTTACTAGAACTTAGATGTCAGACAGACTCGATCGGATGCCGTTGCCTGCGTCAGCGGATGAGGACCGCGGCCATGGTCGCAGCCTTGTCGGCAAGCTTGCCGGCAAAAACCACGTTGCGCGCCTTGAGCGCATCTTCGGCTTGTTGCAGGAAGCGGCGCGCCGCTTCGACCTGGGCGCGGCCGTCTGCATTCAGGGACGAGGCATTCACGCGCGCCAGATCGCGGGTCGCCCTGGCAATCAGCTCGCGGATCGCCGCAGCGGTTTGCGTCTCGGTTCCAGGTGATGGGATCAGCGTGAGTGACGGTGGTGCGACGGGCTTCGGCACGTCGGCGGGCACGGGCTCTGGTGCGACGGGCGGTTCCGGCTTCGCTTCGGCCCGGGGCGGACGCGCCGGCAGCCTGGCAGGCACTGACGCTTCGACCGCGGGAGTCAGCGGCACCAGTTCGGGTTCATCCTGGTAGACCGACACCACCCGCGGTGGCGGCGGTGGCGGATCGAGCGGCGGCAACTCCACCTCTGCGCGCACCTGTGCCTTGACCGCGCACGCACCAAGCGCCGCAGTGAGAAGCACGAGTGTCGCCAAGCGGCCCACCCTCATCACGTCAATTGTAACGAACCTGGCGGCAACACCACCACGAATGCAGTGCCCACCCCGACTGTTGACTCAACATCAATGGTGCCGTTGTGAATCTGGACGGCGCGAAACACCAATGCGAGGCCCATTCCCGAACCGCGCTCCTTGGTCGTGAAGTAGAGCTCAAAGATCCGCTCCAGGTTTTCAGGGGGAATACCGACCCCGGTATCTTCGACGCGTACGCGGACGCGGCGGTCTGGCAGCGCTGCGCATGCAATCGACAGGCGGCCTCCCTTCGGCATGGCCTGAATCGCGTTCTGCGCCAGGTTGAGGAACACGTCCCGAAGCTGGGCGGCATCGCCTTCGACCACCAGCGACGGGTCGGCGCAGCCGGCATGCACGGTGACCCCGGCACGCTCGGCCTCGGGCCGCATCGCTGCCAGCACGTTGCCAATCATCGGCGCCAACGGCACCGGGCCAAACGACACCTCTTCGGGCCGCACAAATTTCAGAAAGCCCTGAATGCGATTGTCGAGCTTGCGGATTTCTCCGGCGATGACGTCGAGGTGCGTAAAAGCGGGGCTCGTGGCCGTCAGCTTCGCGCGCAACAATTCGATGTGGATGGTCATGGCGTTGAGCGGGTTCTTCATCTCGTGCGCAACGCCCGTGAACAGCCGGCCGACCCTCGTGATGCGCCGCGACATCTCCGCCAGTTGCGCGGGTTTCACTCCGTCCGGTGACGCGGCGCGCAGTTGCGCACTGACCTGGTCGAACACGTCACCAAGGTCGCGCAGTTCCTCGTCATCCCGCAGGTCGAGGGTCGCGCCGAGGTCGCCGCGCCCCAGCCGCGTGAGGCTGCTTCGAATGACGTGCATCGGCCGCAACACCAGCTGGGCGAGCAGCATGGCGACGACAATCGCCACGAGCAGCGCCACGCCGGCGATCAGGGCCGCCGAGACAATCGACGGATTGAGATAAGTTCGAACCAAGCCGACGGTCAGGCTGACGCGAATCTCGCCGAACGGTTGGTCGCCAAGCGCCATCGGCTGCGTCCACTCGACGTTATTGTCGTTGACGTAGATGGCTCGCAGTTTTGCCACGCCGTTGAGCGCGATCAGGTCGTTCAGCTGCGGCAGCCGCTGGACGGTCTTGCCGACTTGTTCGGGATTGCTCGATGCGATTACGACGCCGCTGGGATCGACGATCGACGACTCGAAGATGTCAGCAGAATAGAGCGCCGACTGCAACGCGGATTGGACCGAGCGGCTGCTGCGGACGTCCTGGTAGGCGGTTTCCGGCGAGGCCGC
>JANMUX010000467.1:0-6409 GCA_031392125.1 Acidobacteriota bacterium
GCCTCGCGGATCAGGTTGCTGATGGCGCTGTTGATCAGCAGTACCTCGAGCGCCGCCACGCGGCCGCCGCCAATCTTGCGGCACAGGTTCTGGGCAATCACGCCCTTGAGTGACTCGGACAACATGATGCGAATCTGCGACTGCTGCTCGGTGGGAAACTGATCGATCACGCGATCGACCGTCGACGCCGCGGTCGTGGTGTGCAGGGTCCCGAACACCAGGTGCCCGGTCTCGGCCGTCTCAATGGCAATGGCCACCGTCTCGAGGTCGCGTAACTCCCCCACCAGGATAATGTCGGGGTCTTCGCGCATGGCCGCGCGCAGCGCGTCCTTGAACCCGGCGGTGTGCGTGCCAACCTCGCGTTGGTTGATCAGGCAGCTCTGGTTCTCGTGCACGAATTCGATCGGATCTTCAATGGTGATGATGTGATCGGTGCGATTGCGATTGATGTAGTCGATCATCGCGCACAGCGTCGTCGACTTGCCAGAACCGGTCGGGCCGGTAACAAGCACCAGGCCCTTGCTCAGCTTGCACAACTGCAAGATGTGCGGCGACAAGCCGAGTTGCTCGGCGGTGAGGATCTTGGCGGGGATGACGCGGAACACGGCGCCCGGTCCCTTGCGATCGAGAAACATGTTGGCGCGAAACCTGGCGAGGCCCTTGATCTCGTAGGCGAAGTCGGTGTCGTGACGACGTCCGTACTCTTCGCGATTGGTGTCGGGCATGATCGGCTCTAGCAGCGCCGAGACATCGTCGGGCGACATGGCACCCATTCCGGGGTCGAGCGGCTGCATGTGCCCGTCCTTGCGAATGAGCGGCGGCATGAACGACGACAGATGCAGGTCCGATGCTTTCGCGTCGACCATCAACCGAAACAAAGTGTCGATCGCGTTGCCACCGTCGGCCGGGGCCATGGTCACCACCGGGCGGGTCACCTGGGGTGCGGCAACGGTTGCGGGCGCGGCTGCCGACGTCGTACCGGCGACGGCAGGCGCCGACAGATCGGGCGCGAAGCTGACGGCCAGCTCAGTGCCGCTGCGCAACACTGTGACCTTGAACGCCCCTGAGTCGGCCGACACATAGTCGAATTCCACCGTCGACTCTTGCGGCAACCGCCGGCGCGCGTGCTCGGGAATGATGGGCGTCAGCAGTGACAGGATCTCCTGCCGGCTGAGCGGCGTACTGCTGGCATCCTGCGCCATGCCAGCGGCGTCCAGCATGCGCGCCGGACTGCCGACGGCGAGGCGCAGTCCCCGCGCCCCGGAGTCGGTCATGCTCTTCAACAAGCCATCGACGGCTGCGGCCATTACGCGGTCACCTCGAGCAACGAAACAATATGCAGGGAATTAATCAGTAGCGTGCGATCGGACTGCTCGACATAGCGGAAGCGATCGTCGATGTGCGCGTAGTCGCTCAAGCGGTCGCGACCGGGCGGCCGGTACACGGCAACGTGGCCGTTCACCTGTTCACCGCTCGACAGCAGCACCGACACATGGCGGCGCGTGGCGACGTCGTAGCCGTCATCGAGCTGCGCCTCGATCACATGCTCGGGCAGCACCACCTTGACGACGTGGGCGCGGTTGATTAGTGCGGTCTCGCCGCCACGGGTTTCGAACGGGAAGAACCCGGCCTCGAGATTGAGCAGGTCGCCCACCCGCTCGGGTCCCGCGTGCACCTGGCTCGAGCCAGACAGGAAGAAATGCCCCTCGATGGTCGCACCGGTGGACAGTGTAATCTCGGCGGCTTCGCGCCGTTTTTCGACTCGGAATTCCGACACGTTTGCCTATGGCCTCTTCGGTTCGGCGACGACCAGGGCCAGCGCATCGCCTTTGGGTGACGCCGCCAGCCGGCTGATGGCGCCAAGCTGGAATGCCGCGCCGTCGAACACTTCGGTCCATCCGCTGGCGCCGCGTGTCCACGACAACACCTTGGTGCCCGTTGACATCAGTATGGTCTGGGCATCGGGCATCCACGCATAGTCGCGGTCGCTACTGCCCTCGGCGGTGCGCACAAGCGGCACCACCTGCCGCGAATCGATGTCGATCTGCTTGATCCAGAATTCGCCGGAGGGCTCGCGCTGCACGAAGCTGACCTGGCGCGTTCCCGGAATGCGGTGCAGCGATCGGCCAATGTCGCCCGCAACCATCTCGGCCTTGCCCGTGGCGACCCGGCCGATTTGCAGGGTCGCCGGCTGGCCGAGAATGAACATGGCCAGGTGATCGGGCTCGACCCACGCGTGATAGCCCACCGGCTTGACGTCGGCCAGCACCAACTGCGGGTTCTTCCCGGCCGCGTTGAAGCGCCACAGACGCTGGCTGCGGTCGGGCTCGGTTTGCACCACGCTGAATCCGCCCGGCTCACCAAGGCCGGCGGGCACGAACGTTGGCGAGTTCTCGTTCTCGGGCGTCTCGGTCAGTTGCGTGACGCGACCGCTGGCGCGGTCGAACGCGTAGATGTCGGTCTGCTTGCCGTCACGATTGGCAGCAAACAGCACGCGGGCGCCGTCGAGACTGAACATCGGCTGGTTGTCGTAACCAGGCGCCACCGACAATGGCGCCGGGCGTGCGGTCTTCAGGCTCGCCAGGCCCGCGGTGATCGGCAACAGATAGATGTCGGTAGCCGGTGGCGCCGCTGGCGCACTTGCCTGGGGCGCCGGCACGGTCACCGGGGCTTGGGCCTGAGCCGGCTGTGTCTGCACGAATCCGAGCAACGCCGCGAGAGGAATAAGCAGGGTGCGCATCACTACATCTTCGGCTTGTCGTTCTTCAATTCGACGATCACTACCTCGATGGGCTCCTTGCCGCGGTTCATGTCGCCGTGCTGGGTGCCGGCCAAATCGGCATCGAGCCAATACGCTTTGCCGGTCTCCCATTTATATGTCTGCTGGGTGGCGCCCTTGCCGTCAACTACGTCGAGGCTGCCGCCCTTCAGTACGACTGCTGCACGGCCATGATCGTGGCGATGCAATGCCAGCGGCTGGTTCGGCATAATGACCGACTTCCAGACCTTCAACTCGCTGTTCTCGAACTGCGGCTCGCGCCGGCTGGCGCCCGACTGCTGGCCCACGGCCACGCCGGCCGCAAACACCGCGCCGATTACCGTCATGCCTGCCATCACGTTGAACTTCATGCAATCGTCCTTCTGCAGAGGGTTGAGTAGCAGCTATGCCGCTGCTCGGGTCCGTGGCCGGATTCTACACCTTTGGCGGCGTGCGAGAGTGCTACGATCGCTCGCACACGTGCCTTTTGGGCTTGAACTAATTGTCCTTGCCGTCGCCGGGTTGGTGGCGGGCGCTCTCAATGTCGTTGCCGGTGGCGGTTCGTTTCTCATCCTGCCGCTGCTGCTCTTCTTCGGCTTGCCGGCGTCGTTGGCCAACGGTACCAATCGCGTCGGCATCATGTCGCAGAACCTCGCCGGCATTCTCGGCTTCCATCGTCATGGCGCCTTCAATTGGGCTTGGGCACTGACGGCCAGCGTCCCCGCGGTCGTCGGATCGGCGCTTGGCGTCTGGGCGGCGCTCGAGGTCCCCGACTTCGCCTTTCGTCGCATCCTGTCGGTCGCCATGGTGGTCGTGACGGTGGCCTCGCTGGCAAACCAGCGGCGCAAACCAGTGGCCGCACTCGCGCTGAAGCCTGCCACGCACTGGACGGTCATCCTGGGCTTCTTCATCGTCGGCGTCTACGGCGGCTTCATCCAGGCGGGCGTCGGTTTTCTGGTGCTGGCGATCACGTCGGCCGCGGGCATGGACCTGGTACGCGGCAACGCCGTGAAAATGCTGAGCGTCATGCTGCTGACGCTGCTGTCGCTCGTGGTGTTTGCCGGCGCCGGGCAAGTGGACTGGCCGCGGGGGCTGGCCCTGGCCGTCGGCAATTGGGGCGGTGCAATTGTCGGCGTTCGCATGTCCGTGCTCAAGGGCCACGCGTGGCTGCAACAAGTAGTCACGGTCACGGTCATTCTGTTCGCGGTGCTGCTGTGGTTCAGCTAGTCTGCCCACTTTGGCAGGCCTGCTAAGCTAAGCGACATGAGGCCCGTGCTTTCGGTCCTGCTGCTCTGCGTGTTCCTATCCGCACCGATCGCTGACGCGGCAGCGCAGTTGCGCACCGCGGTGGTCGCCACCGGCCTCACCAATCCGGTTGCTTTCGTGGCGGATCCGGGCGACGCCTCGACGTTTTTCATCGTCGAACAGCGCGGCACTATTCGCACTCTCAGCAACGGCGTCGTGTCGTCGGCGCTGTTTCTCGATATTCGCGGCCAGCTCAGTGCAGGCGGCGAACGCGGGTTGCTGGGCATGGCGTTTCCACCCGATGCTATGCAGTCGCGCCGCTTTTACATCAACTTCACCAACCCCGACGGCCACACCGTGGTGGCGCGCTATGCGCGCGACGCCCAAGGCCGAGTCATACCCGGCTCGCGGTTCGACCTGGCCTGGCCTGACGGCCGCGCCTTCATCGAGCAGCCATTCTCGAACCACAACGGCGGTCACTTGGCGTTCGGCCCCGACGGCTACCTTTATGTCGGACTCGGCGATGGTGGCAGCGGCGGCGATCCGCAGAACCACGCGCAGAACCCGAACTCGCTGCTTGGCAAGATGCTGCGCCTCGACGTGGGCGTCGACGACGCCGACCGGCGCGGCTACCGGGTGCCCCAGGACAATCCCTTCGTGGATCGCGACCCGATCCCGGCCCTTCCGGAGATCTGGGCGTTTGGTCTTCGCAACCCGTGGCGTTACAGCTTCGACGACTGGACCCGTGGCGGCACCGGCGCGCTCGTGATCGCCGACGTGGGCCAAAGCGCGCGCGAAGAAGTGAACTGGGAGCCGCGTGGCGCGGGTGGCCGTAATTACGGCTGGCGCGTGCGCGAGGGGCGCGCGTCGTTCGACGCGCGGCTGCCGGCGGCGTTTCAGCCATTGACCGATCCCATTCACGAATATCCGCGCAGCGACGGGCAGTCGATTACTGGCGGCCTGGTCTACCGTGGCGCGGCGCTGGACGGCATGTTCAACGGCCGTTACTTCTTTGCCGATTACGTCGCCGGCCGGGTCTACTCAATCGGCGTGAACCTCGACGAGCGCCAGGAAGCCAGGGCCGTTGACCTGTTGGTCCTCACCGATCTGCTGGGGGGCACGGCCGAACTGGGTTTGATCAGCTCCTTCGGCGTCGACGCCGCGGGCGAGATGTACATCGTCAGCTACTCGCGGGGACGCATACTCAAGATTGTCCCCTGACACAAGTTCGTCACAACGTTGTGACAAAGCCATCAGCCGCTACAATCACTCATGCCCACTCCGACCGACGTCACTCGCCGACCGCGGAAGCGTCGCGCCTCAGAAAGCGCGCCCCTGGCGGTCACCGTGGCGCCGCAGCGCGACTGGTCGAACCTCGACCCTAACGATTTAACTTCTCCGTCCCTTTATATCAACCGAGAGTTGAGTTGGCTGGCGTTCAACGAGCGCGTACTGTCGCAGGCGCAGGACGCGTCGCACCCGCTGCTTGATCGCGTGAAGTTCCTGGCCATTTCAGGTACCAACCTCGATGAGTTCTTCATGGTGCGGGTGGCCACCATCCTGAAGAAGTTCCGCGCCGGCATTGAAGAAGTGTCAATCGATGGCATGACGACCGACGTGGAGTTGGCGACGATTCGTGCGCGTGCGCTGGCGCAGATCGATGCCCAGATTTCGTGCTGGTCAAAGTCCATCCGGCCGCTGCTGGCCGCTGAAGGCATTCATTTTCTGGATCCCCAGGACTACACGCCGGCCATCGACGCGTGGCTCGCGCAGTATTTCAAGGACCACATTTTTCCAGTACTCACGCCGCTCGCCTTCGACCCCGGCCATCCGTTTCCTTACATCTCGAACCTCAGCATGAACCTGGCCGTTCGCGTGCGTCATGCCGGCCGCACCAAGTTCGCCCGCGTCAAGGTGCCGGGCATGCTGTCACGATTCATCGCGCTGCCCGAACACATGTCGCCGTTGCCCGGCATGGCCCACGTTTTCCTCGAAGACGTCATCCGCCGCAACATCCAGACCCTGTTTCCGGGCACCCAGGTCGAAGGCACGCACCTCTTCCGCATCATCCGCGACACCGACATGGTGATTCAGGAGGATGAGGCGGACGACCTGCTTGAAACCGTGGACCGCGGGCTGAAGCAGTTGCGCCATGGCGCGTTGTCGCTGCTGCATGTCGAGGCCGACATGCCCAAGCGCGTGTTGAGCATCCTGATCGAGAACTTCGAGGTGGATGAAGACGTCGTCGCCCGCGCGCCCGATCGGCTGGGATTCGGCGACTGGCATGCCCTCTTCAAGCTGCACCGCCCGGCGCTCAAGTATCCCGCCCTGGTGCCGCGCACGTTATGGGCGCCCGAAGAGACCGACAAGGTCTTCGAGCAGATCGCCGACCAGGACTTCCTGCTG
>JANMUX010000101.1:0-12507 GCA_031392125.1 Acidobacteriota bacterium
GGTCAGGCTGTCTTCTTCATCGGCCGGATCTTCGGTGCGCCGCGCCGCTCGCGCTGGCGCTCTGCGTGCCAGAGGTCATAGCGCTGCTGCAGGTTCATCCAGAACGTCGACGATGTCCCGGTGAGGGCCGCAAGATCCACAGCGTTCTCGGCCGTCAGGCCGCGCTTCTGATTGATCAGCTGGTTCAGACGAACAAACGACCAACCGAGTCGCTCCGCCGCCTCCGTCTGCGAGACAGGAGGCTCATAGGCTTTCAGGAATTCCTCGAGCAGAATTTCTCCCGGATGAACTGGTTCAGCAGTCTTCATCGCAATACTCATCAAGTAATCAGTAACAAATAGTTAGTGGTAGTCTTCGCAACGCACTTCGTAAGCGTGACCATCATCAAAACGAAACGTAATCCGATACTGGTCGTTCACGCGGATGCTATGTCGGCCTTTTTGTTCGCCCTTTAACGCCTCCAACCGATAACCCGGCACCGCGGCCAAATCAGTCAAGCTTGCGGCGGCGTCGAGACTTGTCAGCTTGCGCCGAATCGAACGCCACAGGTCTTTCGCGAAGCGCCGTGCCACCTTTGTGTCACGCTCTTTAAAGAGGTCCTCAGTGGCGGCTTGATCGAACGACCGAATCACAATACGATATTACGCATGTCGTAATATCTCCGTCAAGTGCCCGTTGGATCTGGCTAATGAGGCCAACTCCGACGGTAGAGAGTCGCCCCTCCGCGCGTCGTCTTGACTCGCGCCGGTTAGACGCGAAAAGGTTAGCGCAACCAGGTCGCGGCCTTGACCGAGACCTGGAATGAGCGATTTCCTAGGAAAATTTGGAGGCGCCGCCCGGATTTGAACCGGGGATGGAGGTTTTGCAGACCTCTGCCTTACCACTTGGCGACGGCGCCGCTCGAGATAGCTAATGCTAGTTGAGAATGGGGTGTGGGGTCGACTGGGGGACGGTCATTCGACGATTGGGGTCTCAGTAAGAGTTCGCTTGCCGACCGCCGTGGTCCGCCTTCGCTTGGCTTGCCAACCGTAGCCCGAACCACAGTGCAGTCCACCCTCGCTGGCCTGAATTCTTTGCCAGCTACGGCGGACAACCTTCGCGTGAACCAGGGCGAAGGTTGGAGCGGGAAACGGGATTCGAACCCGCGACTTCGACCTTGGCAAGGTCGCACTCTACCACTGAGTTATTCCCGCTCGCCGAGAACAACCCACTGTAACAGATGGGTAGCGCGACAGGCAAGCGCTCCCAGGCGTCAGGCCGGACCTAAAGGTCGGGCCCCACAGGCTTTAGGCTCCGCAGGACCCTCGCTGCTTCTTCGGGCGAGACGGGATTTCGGGGGATGCCGCTGCCCCATTCCAGACCGCTCGAGCGGGTAACCCTCGGAATGATCTCCAGGTGCCAATGGAACCCGGCATCGGCATCGCCGCTGAAGGGCGCCGTATGCAGCACCAGGTTGTAGGCCGGCTGCTCGAGTGCCCAGTCAACCCGGGCCATCACGTCCTTGACCACGACCGCGATAGCCTCGAGCGTGGCATCCGACGCCTCCTCGAACCGCGGCGCATGATCGCGCGGCAGCAGCCAGGTCTCAAACGGCACGCGCGAGGCAAACGGGGCGATGGCGACGACCAACGGGGTTTCTGACACCGTCCGCCGGCCACTGCGCAGTTCCTGGGTGGTCATGTCGCAGAAAATGCAATGGCCCGTGCGGCCGTAATGCTCGCCTGAACCGCGAATCTTCTCGTCCAAGGCCGACGGAACGATCGGGTAGGCCACAATCTGGGAGTGTGCGTGATCTAACCGCGCGCCAGCCGCCCGGCCGTGATTCTTGAACACCACGGCGGCAGCAAACCGGGTGTCGCGCTTCAAATCCTGCAGCCGGGTCCGCCAGGCCCAGAGCACCCGCCACAACCGCTCTGCGGTCAGGTGCTGAAGAAGCTGATCGTGAAGCGGTGTCTCGATGATCACTTCGTGCGCGCCAAGGCCATCGCGCGATTCGAACACGCCATCGAGACGGCGATCCTGGCCGCCCTCGATTCGCAACATCGGCCGGCGATTGGCGACCACCCGAACCGACCACCCCGCCGAATTGGCGGAACCGCCCTCGCGCCACGCCAGCAGCTCTGGCCCCGCGTCGGCTTCCCTGCCCTCACAAAACGGACACGCCGCCGTCGAAGTTTCCAGGCGCACCGGCTCGTGCGCGAAGTCGCTGGGATGCAGCTGCGACGCCAAATCGATCAACACCGAACGGCCGGTGATCGGGTCGCGCCTCAATTCGGTAGTTACCATCCGGGCCTGAACGCGTCCTTGTAGATCGTGATGCGAGCCGGCTCGCTCGAGGCGTCAACCGCCACAACATCGAACCGGCACGGCGTGGACTGCAGGGCATGGCCGCTCACGTACTCCTCGGCCATCGAGACAAGGCGTCGCTGTTTCTGCAAGGTGACCATCTCGGCGGGATCGCCAAATTTGCTATCGGTCTTGGTCTTCACTTCTACGAATACTACCGTGGCCTCGTCTCGGGCGATGAGGTCGATCTCGCCGAAGCGGGAACGATAGCGCCGGTCAAGTATTTGATACCCAAGGCGTTCGAGTTCCGCCCGGGCCAGGTCTTCGCCTCGCAGTCCGAGCTGCTGCCGCTGGAAGGTCATGGCGGCCACGGAGCAATGACGGTGCCAACGCCGGCGGCACTAAAGTGCCGCCCTTCCGGTGTCAGAGCGTGGCCAATGCCTGGTCGATGATGTCGACCGCGGTTGCCGCTTGCGCCTTGGTCAGCACCAACGGCGGCGAAATGCGCAGCGCGTTCTTGCCGGCACCAAGCACCAGCAATCCACGTGCAAAGCAGGCATCGACCACTTTGTCGCGCTCGGCCACCGCGCGCTCTTTCGTGACGCGGTCCTTTACGAGCTCGACGCCGATCATCAATCCGCGTCCGCGGACGTCGCCGATGATCTCGTGCTTCTGCTGCAGTTCCCTGAGCTTGTCCATCATGAACGCGCCGACCTCGGCGGCGTTCCTGGTCAGCGAATCTTTCAATAGCGTGATGGTCGCCAAGGCGGCGGCGCACGATACCGGGTTGCCGCCAAACGTGCTCGCGTGCGAGCCGGGCGGCCAATCCATCACCTCGGCCCGCGCCGTCGTCACCCCCAGCGGCAAGCCCGACGCCACGCCTTTGGCGGCGGTGATCATGTCGGGCTCGACGCCGAAATGCTCCATGCCGAACATCTTGCCGGTGCGGCCCATGCCCGACTGCACCTCGTCGGCGATCAGCAGCATGCCGTGCTTCGTGGTGAGCGCTCGCAGTCGCTGGTGAAACTGCGGCGCGGGCACGACGTAGCCACCTTCGCCCTGAATGGGCTCAACCAGCACGCCGGCCACTTCGTCCGGTGAGATCAAGTGGACCAGGATCTGGTCTTCAAGGAAGCCCAGGCACTCGGCCTGACAAGTTTCGGGCTTGAGGCCCACCGGGCAGCGGTAGCAGGTGGCATACGGCGTATGGAAAGTGCCCGCTTGCATGGGACCAAAGCCCCGCCGCTGAATTGCCTTGCTCGACGTGAGGGCCAGCGAACCCAGGGTGCGACCGTGAAAGCTGCCAAGAAACGCGATCATTCCGTAGCGCTTGGTCGAATAGCGCGCCAGCTTGATGGCAGCCTCGTTGGCCTCGGTGCCTGAGTTCGAGAAGAACGTGCGCTTCGCCCCGCTAAACGGCGCGATCTCGTTGAACGCCTCGCCGAGTGCGACCTGCGGCTCGTAATAAAAGTCCGTCCCCGACATGTGCAGGAATTTCTGCGCCTGATCGACGATGGCGGCGACGACGGTCGGGTGGGAGTGTCCGGTAGAGTTGACGGCGATGCCGGCGGCGCAGTCGAGAAACAGGTTGCCGTCGACGTCCTCAACCACGGCGCCGGAGCCGCGGGCCATGACGAACGGATATCCGCGCGTGTAGGAGGGCGAAACGACCTTGCCGTCGCGCTCGATGATGGCCTTGGCTTTAGGACCGGGAAGAGACGTCTTGATCAGCGGCGCATCCATGTGCTGATCATACCGGGAGTCGGGAGTCGGGAGTCGGGAACCGGCTATTTACGTTTCCAGCGCGTGCCTTTGGGGCCGTCTTCGAGAATCACGCCCTTGTCGAGCAGTTGTTGGCGGATGCGGTCGGCTTCGGCGAAGTCGCGGCGGCGGCGGGCATCCTGGCGGGCCTGGATGCCTTCGTCGATCTCGGCTTGAGGAATGGGCGGCGTGGCTTCTTCAGCCTGGCGCAGCGACAACACGCCCAGCACCTGGTCGAAGTGATCGAATGCGGCCTTGATGCCCGGCACGTCGGCCTCCCCTACCTGCCTGGCGTCCATCGCGATGTTCAGCGCGCGGATTAGGTCGAACAGCTCGCCCAGCCCGGCCGCGGTATTGAGGTCGTCAGCCAGGGCGGCGTCAAAGCCCTTGACCGCGGTCTCCACGCGTGCCGTCACTTCGGTATGCGTGCCGCCGCCCGACAGCGCACCGACGCGGCCGAGAAAGTCGGTGATGCGGCGCAGCGCCTCTTCGGCCTGCTCGAGACCGATCCAGGTGAAGTTCAACTGCTTGCGGTAGTACGCCGACAGCAGGATGTAGCGCAGCGCCGACAGGCGGAAGCCACGGTCGAGAACGTCCTGCACCGTGTAGACGTTGCCCACCGACTTCGACATCTTCTGGTTGTCAACCAGCAGGTGTTCGATGTGGAACCAGAACTTCGAGAACTCCTTGCCGGTTGCGCCCTCGCTCTGGGCGATCTCGTTCTCGTGATGCGGGAACACCAGGTCGACGCCGCCGGTATGAATATCGATTGGCGACTCGCCGAGCAGCCGCAGCGCCATGGCCGAGCACTCGATGTGCCAGCCGGGGCGGCCGGGGCCGCAGCCTAAATCCCACGTCGGCTCGCCGGCCTTGGTCGCCTTCCACAACACGAAGTCGCGGGCGTTCTCCTTCTCGTACTCGTCGGAGTCAACGCGGGCACCAGCCTGGATGCCTTCGTGATCGAGGCGGGCTAACTTGCCGTAGGTCGGCAGCGTCGAGATCTTGAAGTAGGTCGAACCTTCGGTCTGGTAGGTGTGGCCGCGCTCGCCGAGCTGGTTGATCATGTCGGCCATCGCCTGCAAGTTCTCAGGATCGGTGGCGCGCGGGGTGTCTTCCACCGGCTCGATGCCAAGCGCCAGGGCATCTTCGCGAAACGCGGCGATGTACTTGTCGGTGTACTCGCGAAGCTGCAGGCCGGCTTTTTCGGCACCGGTGATGGTCTTGTCGTCCACGTCGGTAAAGTTCATGACGTGGTGCATCTGGAACCCGCCCACGTACTTGAGCGCACGGCGCAGCACGTCGACGCCGACAAAGGTGCGGAAGTTACCGATGTGGCCGCGGGCATACACCGTGAGACCGCAGGTATACATGCGCACGGTGTTGTCACGCACTGGGACGAAAGGCTCAACCTGCCGGGTAAGAGTGTTGTAGAGGCGCATGAACAGCTACGTCGAATGGTTCGCCGACACGATGGTCGCGTCGATCGCGATGCTCAGCGCGGCGGTGTCGCCGGTGACGACAATCTGCAGCGCCGGCTGGCCCGCCGACTTCGCCGCGGCCGCCATCGCCTGGCCGACGCGCGCCACGAGGTCGGCGCCGGTGGCGGCATCCATCCCGGCATACGAAACGGCGTGGGCGGCGACATCGGCAACGACGGCCAACACCTGCGGATCCCGGGGGACGGTCAGCTTGAACGTGAACGATTTGGGGGACATGCGAGTCAGACCGATAGTCTATCGAACAATCGCGCCGCGCGGCGAACATCCGCCGAAATCTGGTCGGTGAGCGCCTCGACGTCCGGGAACTTGCGTTCGTCCCTCAAGCGCTGGACAAACGCCAGCCTGACGGTCTTGCCGTACAGGTCCAGCGAGCGGTCGATCAGGTGGGCCTCGATGGTGGTGGCCAGTTGCTCGCCAAACGTGGGCCGCTGGCCGATGTTGGTGACGCTGGGATAGAACGCGCCGTCAACGGTGATGGCGGTCGCATAGACCCCGTTGGGCGGGATCAGCTCGTTCTCGGTGGCCAGGTTGGCGGTGGGAAAACCGAGCTCGCGGCCTCGCTTGGCGCCCTCCACCACGACGCCGTCGATCGCATAGTGATGGCCGAGCAGCGCGCCGGCCTCGTCTACGCGCCCTTCGCTCACCAATCGCCGGATGCGGGTACTCGAGACGACAAAGTCCTTGTAGCGGATGGGATCGATCTTCTCGGCGCGAAAGCCATATTGCGCACCGAGAGACTTGAGCAGCGTGAAATTGCCGCTGCGGTTGCGGCCGAACAGGAAGTCGGCGCCCACCCAGACCTCGGCGACGCGCAGCCACTCCACCAGCACGGTGCGCACGAACGCATCGGGCTCCCACTGCGACATCTCCGGCGTGAAGCGCACGACGGCGGCGCCCTGCACGCCGGCCCGCGCCATGGCATCCAGTTTCTGCGCCTTGGTCATCAGCAGGGCCGGCGCCTTATCAGGACGAAGCACGCGAGGCGGATGCGGATCAAACGTCAGCACCACGCTAGTGCCGCCACGCTCCAGCGCTCCGCGCTGGATGCGCTCGACGATCTTCACGTGGCCGCGATGCAGGCCATCGAAGTTGCCAAGCGCCAGCACTGGCGACCGCCACATGACGGGACGCGGGTCGTCCGGGAAATGAATTACTTCCACTCGTCCACCAAAGCCTCGGCGGCGGTGGATGCGGAACCGGCGTCAATCGTGACCACGAGGCCATCATAGGCCAGCTCCACACCAGCGGGCAGCGATGCGTTGGTGTCAACGTGCGGCAGGTCGTGGCAAATATGTGTCAGGTAGGCCTGGCGCGGCTTCAGCCTTTCGATCACCGTCAGCGCTTCGGCCACGGTGAAATGTGTCGGGTGCGGCCGATGGCGCAAGGCGTCGAGCACCAACACGTCAAGGTCCTGAAGCAACGGCCACGCCTCGTCTGGCAATCGATTGCAGTCGGTAAGGTAGGCGAAGTTCCCCAGCCGATAACCGAAGATCGGCCGCTTGCCATGGAACAGCGGCACCGGCTGCACGACGACGCTGCCGAGATTGAAGCGGCCGTCGATCGTGGCAAGCGCCAGTTGCGGAATGCCGCCGCCCTGTTCGTCTGGCGCGTTGAAGATATACGAGAACGTGCGGCGCAGGTCATCAGCCGTCCGCGCATCGGCGTACGCCGGAATGGCGCCTGCCTGCATCACATTAAACCGCCGCACATCGTCCAGGCCCATGACGTGATCGGCGTGGCTGTGCGTGAACAGGATGGCATCGACGCGCGCAATGCGGTTGGCGAGCGCCTGCTGGCGCAGGTCGGTGGAGGTGTCGACCAGGATCGACGGCCCGCCCTCGACGTCGATGTAAATGGAAGGGCGCGACCGCCGATCGCGCGGATCGGGAGACTGGCACACGACGCACGTGCAACCAATCATCGGCACGCCGTGCGAGGTGCCGCTGCCAAGGACGGTGACGGTCGCCTTCATGTAAGAGATGGAATGTTAGCATGGCGCATGAGCGAACAGGCCGGCGCGCGCTTTCAGCAACTCGTCGACATCATGCGCACGTTGCGCTCCGAGAACGGCTGCGCGTGGGATCGGCAACAGACGGTGAAGACACTGCGGCCGTTCGTGCTGGGCGAAACCTACGAGCTGCTCGACGCGCTCGACCGCGAAGATTACGACGAGCTCAAGGGCGAGCTCGGCGACTTTCTCTTCGAGGCGGTCTTCCTGGCGCAGATCTGCGAGGAAGAAGGACGGTTCTCGATCGCCGATTCAATTCAGGCCATTTCCGACAAGTTGATCCGGCGCCACCCGCATGTCTTCGACGCCGACGGCTCGCCCGCCGGAGGATCAGCGGAGGTGGGCAAGGCATCGCTGACGCCGCGCGAGGTGAAAGAGCGATGGGAGGACATCAAGAAGCAAGAGCGCAACGACGCCGGCGAGCGCGAGAAGACGCTGCTGAGCGGCATTCCGCGCTCGATGCCCTCGCTCCTGCGCGCCTACGAATTGAGCACACGAGCGGCGACGGTCGGTTTCGACTGGGTGAAGCCCGGTGACGTGCTGGACAAGATCGACGAGGAGACGCGCGAACTGCGCGAGGCGGTCGAGACCCTGGGCGTCAAGTCGCCCGAGGCCGAGGAAGAACTCGGCGACTTGCTGTTCGCGGTGGCGAACCTGGCGAGGAAGCTAGGCGTTGAGCCCGAAGCGGCGCTGCGGGTGGCCAGTGACAAGTTCCAGAGACGGTTCGATGACGTCGAGCGGCAGGTGACGGCCAAGGGCGAGCGCATGCGCGACCTGACGCTCGAGGAATTGGAGACGCATTGGCAGATTGCCAAGCAGAACACAAACACGAAGGACACGAAGACTCGCCTGCATGATCTTCGTGTTAGGGAATCCACTGGGAGCGACCTGTGAACGTGCGGGTCAGTAACTTATCTCCATCCGTGCTCAGGTCTATCTGTCCGTCGAGATCCGTCCGGAAGATCTGCGCGCCGGCGGCACGGTAGCGGTCGAGCACATATGGGAGCGGGTGGCCATATGAATTGCCCCGGCCGTTGCTGATCACCACGACATCTGGCTTCACCGCATCGATAAACGGCTGCGAACTCGAGGTGCCGCTACCGTGGTGGGCGGACTTCAAGACCACGACGGGCAATAGATCCAGCGTCGGAATGAGCGACTGCTCCACTTCACGGCCGATGTCGCCGGTCAGCAGCACCGAGACCTGGCCATAGCGCAGCTCAATCACCAACGAATCGTCATTCCTTACCTTTTGCCGTTCCCAATCGGGCAACGGCGGATGGTGGATCCTTAATTCCACGCCCCCTACTTCAAGCCGGTCGCCCTTCTGCAGCCATCGCCAGGTCGAACGATGCCGCCCCGCCACCGCCTGCAACTTCAGCGTCGGCTCGTGATTCGCGACGACCGTACCGGCCCACACTTCCCGCGGGCTGAAATCGTTGACCAGCGAAACAGCGCCGCCAATGTGGTCAAGGTCGCTATGGCTAATGGCGAGGTAGTCGAGGCGGACGATGGCGCGGGCGCGGAGGGCGGGACCGAGCACCCGGTCGCCGATATCGAAGTCGCCGCGCAGCGAAACGCCGCCGGTGTCCACCATGAGAGTGCGGCCGTTCGGGAACGTGACGAGCATAGCGTCGCCCTGGCCGACGTCCATCACGGTGAGGTGGAGGCGGCGATCGCCGGACGCCCTGGCCAGCGTGGGCGGAGCCGTCGCGATCCACACGAACAACCCAAATGCACACCACGAAGCACGCGAAGCGGAGCCACGAAACACGCGAAGAAAGCGGTTCGGTCTTGCGAAAGCGATCGACTCGCGTCCTGCGTGATTCAATTCGTGTGCTCCGTCGTAAAAGACGGCGACCGTCAGGCAGAAGTAGTACGCGGCGATCGCGCTGAACGACGGCGAGGGGACACGCCACGTCAACCACGGCGCCCAATCTACCAATGAAGCGCTCCCCACCAGGCCGCGGACCGACCAGTGCGTCACCCGACCGGCGATGCCGGCCGGCAGTTCGGCGCCAATTGCGTCCATCGCTGCCGTCACCATCGCGGCCACCTGGACGAGCGCCATGCACGGCACGGCGATCAGATTCAACCCAAGCCCAGCCAGGGTGACGCGTTGAAACACCAGCGCGCCAATCGGCATCAAGACCGCTTCGGCACAGACCGAGGCCAGCAGCAGCAAGAGTGGACCGCGGAGCCAGGAAGCGGCACCGGCTGGCGGGACGCGAGCGACACCGATCACGATGGCGGCAGTGGCGCCGAAGGTGAGCCAGAAGCCGACATCGGCGATCGACAGTGGCGTGATCACCAGGACAGACGCGGCGGTGAGCGCCATTGCATGCGCCGGTGCCGTGCGCTGATCGATCATCCGCAACGACAGATAGATGGCGGCCATCACGGTCGCGCGAGTGACCGACGGTCCCCCGCCGGCGATGTAGGCATACCACGCCAGCATCGCGACGGCCGCGCCAGCGGCCCAGCCATCGCGTAGGCCCAGCCACCAGAGCACGATGAGAATCAGCCCTGCGAGAATGGCGATATTGCCGCCCGATATCGCGATGACGTGGTAGGTGCCCGCCTCCTGCAACCGGCGTTCGACCTCCGAATCGAGCGAACCACGGTCGCCGATCAGAATCGCAGTCGCGACCGCTGCAGACTGCGGGTCGAGCGCCCCTACATGCGCCACCGTCGCCCGCCGCACCGATGCCCGGACGCTTGCCGCTGCCTCATCGAACCAGTAGCCGCGGCTGACTACTTCTACCAGCGCAGCGCTCTTGATCGATCCCACCAGCGACATGCCACGCCTCGCCAGCAGCCGCTCCTGATCAGGAACGCCGGCGTTGAGATAGCGCGCCGGCCGCCTCAGCATCGCAGGGGCCTTGACGCGACGTCCGGCCCGCCACTCGCTGACCGAGTGCGCCGCGAGCACGCCGGTCACCGTCAGCGACACGCCCCCGGGTGCTGCCTCGGGACAAGGCCCGAGCCAGACGCGCTCGACCTGCAGGCGCAGAAGGGCTCCGCTGTCGGTGATCGCTGCGTCAGCCAGCAACTTGCCCTCGACCACTATCGGCGTGTCGTGGCGAGGGGCGTCGATGCCTTCGATGGCGAAGCCGCCCAGGCGCTGGTCAAGCAGCGTGCGCAGGGGTGGATAGAGCGCCGCGTCCTGCCCGGCAGCGGCAAGCAGCGCGCCCCCCGCGCCAAGCCCCACGAGCGCGCTGCGCAGCGCCCACTCGCGCCGCTGGCGAGCAGCGCAGATGAAGGCGGCAAGGCCTGACGCCGCGAGCGTCCAGCGGAAGCCCGGCATCCACGATGCTTCCACCAGAACACCTGCGGCCGTGCCGGCGACCGCGGCCAAGGCAAGCGCAAGGGACCAAGACACGACCCTGCCACTGCAAATGCCGTCGCACGCGGAATCTGGAATGAAATGGGAGAATCAGGGCCCGGGCGACGCAGATACTGCGACAGCCCGGGCGCTCCGACGGCTCAGAAACTGCGACTAGGAGCTGGCAAACGCCGCGTAGTAATCCTGCAGCGCACGCACTTCGAGGCCCTCGGTCTTGAGGGCCCTGATGGCCTCGAGCGCCGCAGCCGCGCCCGTGATGGTCGTGATGCACGGCACGCCGGCCATCATGGCCGCGCGACGAACCGCCTTGTCGTCGAAGAACGACTCGCGGCCATGCGGGGTGTTCACAACCAGCGAGATCTTGCGATTGACGATCTCGTCGGCCAGGCTCGGCCGGCCCTCGTTCACCTTGAACACGACCGAGCATTCCAGGCCGTGCGCGCGCAGATAGGCCGCGGTACCGCGCGTGCCCATCAGCTGGAAGCCCAACTCGGCGTAGCCCTTGGCAATTGGCAGCACTTCGCCCTTATCTTCGTTGTTCACGCTGATGCAGACCGTGCCTTCTTCGGGCAACCGCTGGCCCGCGCCGAGCATGGCCTTGGCGAACGCCATGCCGAAGCTGTCGGCGCCGCCCATCACTTCGCCGGTGGACTTCATCTCGGGACCGAGGATGGTATCGACGCCCGGGAAGCGGACGAACGGGAACACCGGGCTCTTCACGAATACGCCGGCCGGCACCATGTCGTCGGTGATGCCCAGTTCCGCCAGCGACTTGCCGGCCATGACCCGTGCGGCCACCTGCGCCAGCGGCACGCCGTTCGCCTTCGAGAGGTACGGCACGGTACGTGACGCGCGCGGATTGACCTCGAGCACGTACACCGTGTCGTCCTTGATGGCGTACTGGGTGTTCATGAGACCGATCACCTTGAGCGCCTTCGCGATTCGGCGCGTGTAATCGCGAATCGTCGCCAGGTGGCGATCGCCCAGGCCGGGTGGCGGCACCACGCAGGAGCTGTCGCCCGAGTGAATGCCGGCTTCCTCGATGTTCTCCATGATGCCGCCGATGACCACCGCGCCACTTGCGTCGGCCACGCAGTCCACGTCGACTTCCTTGGCATGTTCCAGGAAGCGGTCGATGAGGATTGGCCGGTCGTGCGAGACGTCCACCGCCGTCGCCATGTAACGATCGAGGGTGGCGACGTCATAAACAATCGCCATGTTCCGGCCGCCGAGCACGTACGACGGGCGGACCACCACCGGGAAGCCGACCTTGGCGGCCACCTCGCGCGCCTCGGCCCGCGACGTGGCGGTGCCGCTCGACGGCTGCGGAATGCCGAGATCCCAGAGCAGCTGGTTAAACCGCTGCCGGTCTTCGGCCAGGTCGATCGAGTCGGGCGAGGTGCCGAGAATGTTGACCCCCGCCTCCTGCAGGCCCAACGCCAGCTTCAGCGGCGTCTGGCCGCCGAACTGCACCACGCACGAGACGTCGACATTGCCTTCACGCTCGCGCTCGACCACCGCCATGACGTCTTCAAACGTCAGCGGCTCGAAATACAACCGATCCGCCGTGTCGTAGTCGGTCGAGACCGTCTCGGGGTTGCAGTTGA
>JANMUX010000110.1:0-48268 GCA_031392125.1 Acidobacteriota bacterium
CGCGCAGTCTCTCGTTCCCTAAATCTCTTTTGCATCCCTCTATCGCTGACGAAGTTTGGCTCGATATTGTGCGAGGAGATGTTGAAACAGCCCAGTTGTAGGAAACGATTGTTCGACCCGTCGCCGGCCGGGAAGCACTGGCATTGAAGAAGATCGTCTGATTGGTACCCGGGTTGGCGGGCGAGATCGTCATGCTGGCGGTCGGCGGCGTGCTCGCCGACACGGTCACCGTCCGCGCGGTTGTCGCTTGCGCGCCCCGGCTGTCGGTCAAGGTCAAGACCGCGACAAAGTTTCCCGGGTTGCGATAGTCATGAGTCGTCGTAATGCCGGCGCCGGTGGTTCCGTCACCAAAATTCCATGAGTAGCTGCAGGCACTCGAGCACGCCGACCCGTTGTTGGTGCTGGTCGAGGCGTCGAAGCTGGCGGTCGAGAACGCTTGCGGCGACGCGGGCGTCACCGTGAATGCCGGCGCCAGGCCAGGATTGCTTGGCAGGATGACGCCCTGAGGGACCAGGCGAATGTCGACCCGCCGGCTCAGTTCACTGCGGAAGTCGCCCGAGTCCGTCGGCGTGACCGCAATCGTAATTGTCTGCGGCACCTGCGCCGCGGCCAATGGCGAAGCGGGCGGCGCCGTGTACCGCAAGGTCGATCCCGTGAGCGGCGCCTTCGTGCTCAGGACTCCATAGTCCTGGACCACGCCGTCGACGAGAATCTCGGCACGCAGCGGCCGGCCGGTCAACAGCTGCCCGGCAGAGTCGCGGGCAGTGATGTCGATGGTGGCACTGCTGACACCGTCCTGGATAAGGGTGTCGGTGTTCGCGGTCAGCAGAATGGAGTACCCAAGGGTCGAGGGGCCGGCGAGCGCCGGGATCTCGACGTCCTTGACTGTGCAGCTCGCGGAGAGCGCCAGCCCAACCAGGCAGGTCAGAAGCTTAAATGACGTTTTCATGATGTTGTAACCCACGCACTTACTCGTCGCCGAAATCGCCGAAATGGACATCGATGGACCCCGAAATCGACACTTCATTGCCAGCCTGATCGCGCCCGTAGAACGTGACCTCAGCGATCGTGGAGAGTCCGATCAACCCGCGTCCACCGACCATGGTAATCAGGGGACGTTCCTGCTTGGCCTGATGGCGAACGAGGTCAAAGTTCACTTGCACGCTCCCCCCAATTGGGATGTTGGCGGTCGTTCCACCGTCAAACCCGTACGGCACATCGACGCCTTCCGTGTTCCGGCCGTCACTGCGTCGAAAGCGCACGCGGTAGCGATTGATCGTGATGGAGCTCAAGGCCGTTGGCGTCGTCGGGCTCAGCGAGTTCTTCATCTCGGCGCGAATCGTCGCGCGGCCAGTGTCGTTGAAGATGGTCGGCTGCCGCACCGTCACACCGTTGACGGTCACGTCCACCAGCACCTGCACATCGGACAGCAGGCTCGAGCTAAAGGTCGACGAGCCGCTGCTACTGCCAGCTGCGGCGCCGACGCTCTCCATAATCAGGTAGGCCGGCCCGGAACCGGTGCGTGCCAAGTCGGCGCACGAGGTAACGGATAGCCCGCACATGGCGGCGGCCAACACGCCTTTGAAGGAACGAACAAGGTTTGGTGTGCTCATATGCCCTACTTCAGGATCTTGGGAGTGATGAAGATCAGGAGTTCGTCCTGGCTCTCGCGATTGGTGTCGTTCTTGAACAACCAGCCCAGTAGCGGGACCCGGTGCAACAACGGCGTGCGGTCGCTGGTCGTCGCTTCCTGGCTGTTGTAGATGCCGCCGATCACGGTGGTGTCACCGTCGGCGACCAGCACCGTGGTCTGGGCGGCCTGCTTGTCAATCGACGGGGTCGGTTGCGCCGCGGACGTCTGCGAGTAGTTGGGCGCCGACTTGTCGACGACGATCCGCATGATGACGGTGTTCGAGGCCGTGATCTGCGGCGTCACGCGCAGCACCAGGGCGGCCGGAATGAAGGTCACCGTCACGGTGTTGTTCGAGATCGTCTGCACGGGAATCTGCGAACCCTGCGTGATCTCGGCCTCGATGTTGTTTTGCGTCGACACCCGCGGACTCGAGACAATGCGGACCTTACCCGAGGTCTCCAGCGCTCGCAGGGCGACATCGAGGTTGAGCGCGCCGTTGATCGATCCAAGCGCGAGGCCGAGGGCCGAGGGTGCCGCGAGGTTCACACCCCCGGTGCCTCCGGTCAGGACGGCGCTGCTCGGAAACGCCAGTCCGGTACTCGTGCCGACCGAGGGATCCACGCGCCCGCCAAAGCCCCAGGAGATGCCCAGTTCCTTGGCGAAGTTGCGGTTGAGCGTGATGATGCGCGCTTCGATCTCAACCTGTGGCTGCGGCCGATCGAGTTTGCTGATCAACTCGGACGCGGCCTGCAGGCGGTCCGCTAAATCGCGAACGATCAGCGTGTTGGTGCGCACATCGACCTGAATTTCACCGTACTGAGACAACGAGCTCTTGGTGACAATGGGAATCAGGTCGGCTGCCTTGGCATAGCTCAGCGGAATCGTGACGATCCGACGATCGTTCGACGCCGCAGCAGCGAGGGCTGAATCCGCGCGCTTCTTGCGATCGTCGTCTTCGGCCTGGAACACGCTGTTCGGGGCGATGCGGACGATGTTGCCGTCGACGGCGTAATCGAGTTTGTTCGCGCGAAGAATAATGTCGAGGGCTTGATCCCACGGCACGTCGCGCAAGGCAACGTCGACCGTGCCTTGGATGGTGGAGTCGAGCACAACATTCAAGCCACTGATGTCGGCGAACGTGCGTAACACCGCGCGCAGATCGGCGCCCTGGAAATCCAGCGTGATGGGGTCGCCGGTGAACGTGCGCGGACCTTGCGAGGTGCCCTGCTGCAGCACGCTCACTCCGGCCGGCACCTGGGCCGCCGCCGGCGCTGGTGCTGGAGCCGCGAGCGCCGCCACCGGCGGCAGGCTCCGGACTGCAGCCGGCGGAATTACTTCGGCCACTTCGCGAGTCACGACAGGTGCCGCTGGACGTGCGACGACGGCGGGCGCGGGGGCCAATGCCGCAGACGCCTCGACCGCGCGATTGAACAGGATGCGGATTTCCTCGCCGACGGTTTCAATCGTGTACGGGAGCTTGCGCACCAGGTCGATCACCACGCGGGTGATCAATGGCTCGCGGCTGTTGGTAGCGACACGAACCCGCTCGATGCCCGCGGCGTTGACGTTGGTGACGGCCGCGACGCGTCCGGCGGCAACTCCTTGGAAATCCAGGAGGACCCGCGCCGGCAAGTCGCGCGCTTCTTCCACAGACGAGGCCACCAGCGTCCCGTTGCCCGCCAGCGTGACGGCAAAGCCGTTCGGCATCTCGCCGGTCGTCACGGCTCGCAGCTCGGTGGCGACGGCACGAGTTCCGGTGTCACGCACCGTCAGTGCCGGCGTGGCCACGGTCGCCGCGGTGAAGGCCGGCGCTCGCGGCGCGAGCGTGGGCACGGTCGCGGCCCGGGCTGTCGCCGGTGCGTTCGCTGCCCTGTCGACCTCGACGAGGATCGTGTTGCGCGAACTGCGCACGCGATGCTTGGCGGCGCGATCGAGGCGCACGCGGACGCGCGCCACCGGCGAGCCGTCCGGCGCGCTGGCGCCTTCGATGACCACACCGGCCACCGGCGCCAGCATTGCTGTCACCGGCTTGCCGTCCAGGCCACCGGCGTTCACGTTCCTCAGATCGACGAGGACCGTCAGCGGGTCGGGCTGGCTGGGGAGATACGCCACTGGCTCGCTGGACTCGATCAGCACCGTGCTGACCGTGCCGTCGAGCCGTGACGAAATGGAACGTAGGGCTGGGGTGTCGGCGCCGGTTCCGCTATGCGAAATCGGTCCGCTGGCCGTCAACGTGACGGCCAGGGCTGCGGCCAAAGGCGCAGCCAATACCAGTCGAGGAATGCGACCGTGCATCACTTGACCTCTTCTCCACCGCGCAGAAACTTGCGCACTTCGCGCTGTTTTTCGAGCGACAGCGGATCGTTAACTTGCTGAAGAATTACTACTACTTGCGCCGTAATCGTGCGAATGACGCCGTCGAACAACTTGTCACCGGAACGAACCGTGAAGACCTTGCCATCGGGGCCCGCCACCATCGCCAGCCACGCGCCGCGGCTCTGCACGATGCCGCGTACCACCAGGCCATTGGTCTCGAGGCCGGGCACACCCTCCGGACGTTTTGTCGTGGCACTGGCGCCGCGGACCGCATCGGTGCCGCGATTCACCAGGTCAAGGAAGGGATCGCGCCGTCCCTCCGAGCTGTACTGAAAGTTCGGGGGCGGCGATGGCAGCGCGGGCTTGGGCGCGGTGGCCGGCGTGGCCGGCGGCGTCGCGGGCGCAGCGGGAGCCTGCGCGCGGACTGCGGCTCCGGCGCCTGCCAGTAGAAGAACGATGACGAGTGGACTGATGCGCATCACGACTTGGCCGGCGCTTTCTTGGCGACGGCTTTCTTGCCCTTCTTGGTATCGACCGGGGCGGCCGCCTGCTCCACCAGCACGAACGTCGTCGCTGTGCAAGTGATGGTCATGGTGGCGCCGGCCGTGGGTGTGTCTTTCTGCGCGAGCGTCAGCCCACCGATGTTGATAATGCGTGGGAACTTGCTGACCCGGTCGAGGAACAGGCCCAAGTCGTGGTAATTGCCTTCGAGTTGCAGGCTAATCGGCCACTCGGCGTGCATTTCCTTCAAGCTGATGGCCTGCGGCCGGAAGCCGCGGATCACGAGATTCGACTGGACGGCCAGCGTCTGCACGCGGCGCAGCAGGTCGCCGGCGTCGCGCTCGTCTGGCAGAATCGGCTTGAGGCTTTCGAGCCGCGCTTCGAGTTCGGTTACCTGCGCGCGGAACTCGGGCAACTGGCGCGCGGTGGCCTGGCCCTTGCTGATGCGGCCGCGAATCGTGCTCAGCTCTCGAGACTTGGTCTCGATCACCGCCTGCCGCGGCATTTCGTAGAAGTAATAGAACGCGCCGGCGCCCGCCAGCGACAGCGCCACGAACAGGCCGAGCTGCGCCTGCCACTGTAACTTGCCGAGAGAGAAGCTAGCCACGCCGCCCACCCTTCTTGGTGGTCACAGGCGCGGGCGGATCGACGCCCGCCATCTGGAACGTGCCGCGAATCGTGAACTGGATGAGATCCGGCGTCTTGCCGTCGCCACTGACCACCACGCTATCGACGATCTCGACCGGCCGCGCGAAGTAGCGGGACGCCTCGAGATTGCCAACGAAATCCGACAACGACGTCAAGGTGAGGCAGCGCCCCTGGAGCGTCAATGCATAACCTTCCTGCTTGATGTCGGTGAGCCACGTCATGTCTGGCAGCGCACGGCTGATCTGGTCGATCATGTGCACCGGGGCGTTCTGGCCCTTGCGCAGTTCATCGATCAAGGCCACGCGCTGTTCCAGCTTCTGCTTGCGCGCCTCGAACTCGGCGACCTGCTTCAAGATCTCGGCGAGTCGCAGCTCTTCGCGCTGGGCCGCGTCGATTTCGCGCGCGACCTGGGCTTCCTGCTGGCCGACGGCCCAATAGCGCCAGCCAACCCCGACCAGCGTCAATACCAGCAGCAAGCTGCCAATCACGGTGATCTTCTGGCCAGCCTGGAATCCCTTGCTGACCGCCTTGACGCTGCGGCGTTCGCTGAGGAGGTTGATCCGAATCATCGGTCGGCCACCTTTCGGAGCGCGAGGCCCATGGCCACGGCAGCAACCGATGCCAGGTCTTCGACGCTGTCAATCCCGAGCTTCTTGGGATCGCACGCCACCTGGCGGAACGGATCGAAGCGCTCGACTTCGGTGTTGAAGCGCTCGCGCAGCGACTCGGCGAAGCCGTCGACGCGCGACGCGCCGCCACACAGCATGATGCGATCGATGCGGTCGCTGGCAGCCGTCGCCTTGAAGAAGTCGAACGTCTTCTCCACTTCCAGCAACACGTTGTCGGTCATCGCGCGCAGCACCGCGCGCGCGTCCTCGAAGGTGGCGCCATCGACGTCCTGCCCCTTCTTGAGCATTTCCGCCGCTTCGTACGGCAGGTTCAGTTCCTTCTGCACCGCTTCGGTAAACGCGTTGCCGCCAATTGAGACGTCGCGCGTGAACACCGACTGCGACCCGGTCAGGATGTTGATGTTGATGGCGCTGGCGCCGGCGTTCAGGATGGCAACCACCGCGGTGGGCTCGAAGCCGTAGTGGGCCTCGAACGCGTTCTGCAGCGCGACCACGTCGACATCGACAATCACCGGCGTCCGGCCGGCCTGAGCGATGACGTTGGTGTAGTCGGCGATCTTGTCCTTCTTGGCGGCCACCAGCAGCACTTCCATGCTGCCCTGGCTGTCTTGGCCGGTCCCGGGGTCGAGAATCTCGTAGTCGAGATTGACGTCCTGGATGTCGAAGGGGATGTACTGCTCGGCTTCCCAGTAAATCGACTCGGACAGCTCGGACTCGGTCATTGCCGGCAGCGTGATCTTCTTGACGATCACCGAGTTGCCCGACAGTGACGCGACGATGTCCTTGGCTTTGAATCGCTTGTTGGCAAACAGCCGGCGCACGGCATCGGCGACCGCGCCACTGTCGATGATGGCACCGTCAACAATGCTGTCGGGCGGAACCGACTCGACCCCGATGGCCGAAACCCGGTAGCCCTTGCCTGACGCTTTCAGTTCGATGGCCTTGACAGAGCTCGACCCGATGTCGAGACCTACCAGGCTTTTTGGTCGACGGAACAGCACTTTACGTTGTCTCCAGACCAAGCCAAGGGGCAAACTGAATACCATCTGGCTCGAGGGGTGCGAATTCAACAAAATCGGCCTAGAACACCGAAAATGGATATTCAGGGTGGCGTTAGGGGATCAGGCCGACATACAGTTTCGTAAGCGACTAACGCTTTTTGTATGTATTCGATGGCTGCCGGATCCTTTCGCGCCACCGGACATATCGGAAGCTGAGCCGAGAGGCTACAGGGTCGAGCGGGCGCTGACGAGCGGCCACCTTGTCTTCGGGCCGAAATACCTGTATTATCTTGGTTTGCCGTCCCCCGCTTGGAGGCCGGAGAGAATGCTTGATTGCAAGCCGCACCAGGAAGATATCGATGCAGACTTACGTACCACCAGTGAAGACCATGCCCATCAAGTGGCATGTGATTGACGCCAATGGCAAGGTCCTTGGCCGAATTGCCACCGACGCCGCCAAGCTGCTCCAGGGCAAGCACAAAGCGATTTACACGCCCTATCTCGACACTGGCGATCACGTGGTGATCGTCAACGTTGACAAGGTCAAGCTGACCGGCCGCAAGGACGAGCAGAAGGTCTACCAGCGCCACAGCGGCTACCCGGGCGGCCTGCGCACCGATCGCGCCAAGGTGGTTCGCGCCGAGAACCCGATGCGCATGGTGGAACAAGCCGTGCGCGGCATGTTGCCCAAGTCGAAGCTCGGCGACGCCATGTATCGCAAGTTGAATGTGTATGCCGGTGACAAGCACCCGCACGCCGCCCAGAAACCCACCGCTTTCGAGGTCGCATAACTTGGCAGCCACTCAATACTACGCAACCGGTCGCCGCAAGGAATCTACCGCCCGCGTGTTCCTTCGTCCCGGCACCGGCGCCATCAAGGTCAACAAGCGTGAATTCGTCGAGTTCTTCCCGCGCGAGACCCTCCGCATCCTGGTGAAGTCCCCGCTCATCCTCACCGAAACCGCTGAACAGTTCGACATCCTGGCCACCGTCTCGGGCGGCGGCATGACGGGACAGGCGGGCGCGATTCGCCTGGGCATCTCCCGCGCGCTGTGCGAGTTCAACCTCGAACTGCGACCGAAGCTCAAGAAAGACGGCCTGCTCACGCGCGATGCGCGCGCGAAAGAGCGCAAGAAATACGGGATGGCCGGCGCCCGTAAGCGATTCCAGTTCAGCAAGCGTTAATACATCATGGTTGGAGGCAGCTTGACCCCGCTCGCGATGAAGGACCTGCTTGAAGCAGGCGTGCACTTCGGACACCAGACCAAGCGTTGGAATCCCAAGATGAAGCCGTTCATCTTCGGGGAGCGCAGTGGCATCTATATTCTCGACCTCGGCAAGACCGTCAAGCACTACCGAGAGGCCGAGGACTTTGTGCGCCAGCTGGCAGCCGAAGGCAAGTCGATCCTTTTCGTGGGCACCAAGCGCCAGGCGCAGGACGTGGTCGCGGAAGAAGCGACGCGCTGCGGCATGTACTACGTCAACGAACGCTGGCTCGGCGGCCTGCTGACCAACTTCACCACCATTCAGCGCAGCCTCAACCGCCTGCGCGATCTCGAGGCGATGTCCACCGACGGCCGCTACGAGACGATGCCCAAGAAGGAAATCGCGAAGGCCGAGAAGGAGAAGCGCAAGCTGCTCAAGAACCTCGAGGGCATTCGCCACATGGGCCGCCTGCCCGACGCGCTGTTCGTCGTTGATACCCGCAAGGAACAGATCGCCGTCGACGAGGCGCGCAAACTGAAAATCCCGGTCATCGGCATCGTCGACACCAACTGCGATCCCGATCAGATCGACTACGTGATCCCGGGCAACGACGACGCACTGCGTTCGGTCAAGTTGTTCGTGTCGCGCGTGGCTGATGCCGTCATTGACGGCCGCGGCCAGCGTGAATCGGCGATGGCCGAGCAGGTGGCGAGCGAGGCCGAAGCGGCTGCCGCTCACGAAGCCAGCCGCACCGTCCGCCCCGCCGACATTCGCAAGCCCCAGCGTCCTGCAGAGACGCCCGCCCCCACGGCCTAAGCGCCACACGGGCTTCCCTTCCGCGCCGGCTGCGATAACACGGGCCGGCGCGATTCGTGTACGGACAATGGTCCTAGGGTCTTGAGGTCCTAGGGTCTTGAATATCTTTTCTTAAGTGGCCCTGAGACCCCAAGACCTTAGGCCCCAGAGACCTCGGAGTAATTGAAATGGCAGCGACAGCAGCACAGGTCAAGGAACTGCGCGACAAGACCGGCGCAGGCATGATGGATTGCAAGGCCGCACTCGACGAGTCGGGCGGCGATGTAGAGAAGGCCGTCGACATCCTCCGCAAGAAGGGTCTGGCCCAGGCGGCCAAGCGCGCCGGACGCCTCGCCAAGGACGGCATGATCGGTCACTACATCCACATGGGCGGCAAAGTCGGCGTGCTGGTGGAAGTGAACTGCGAGACCGACTTCGTTGCGCGCACGCCCGAGTTCCAGACGCTCGCGAAAGAGATCGCCATGCATATTGCTGCGGCCAGCCCGCTGGTAGTACGGCGCGAAGAGCTGGGTCCTGAGGTCCTCGACAAAGAGCGCGAGATCTACCGCGCCCAGTTCGCGGACTCGGGCAAGCCGGCCAACGTGATCGACAAGATTATTGAAGGCAAGCTCGACAGCTACTACTCGCAGGTCTGCCTGATGGACCAGCCGTCGGTTCGTGACCCGAACGTGACGATCAAGCAGATGGTCGCGGCCGCGACCGCGAAGACCGGCGAGAACGTGACGATTACGCGCTTCGTTCGCTTCAAACTCGGCGAACTCGCTCAAGAATAGGGTCCCTGGGGTGCCTACCGTGCGTAGGGGGCCTGAGGTGCAGACGCACTTTAGGCACAATACGCACTCTAGGCACCTTAGGCGCTTGTATATAATCGCTGCGTGTCCGCCCCGTCCTCTGCCCCCCCACACTACAAACGAATCCTCCTCAAGCTGTCAGGCGAAGCCCTGATGGGCGATCAGAACTACGGCATCGACCCGGCGGTAGCCACCCGCATTGCGCAGGACATTGCCGAAATCCAGGCGCTGGGTGTCCAGACCGCGGTGGTGATCGGCGGCGGCAACATCTTCCGCGGCCTTGCAGCCAGCGCGCGTGGCATGGACCGCTCGACCGGCGATTACATGGGCATGCTCGCGACCGTGATCAACGCCCTGGCCTTGCAGGACGCGCTCGAGCACAACGGCGTTGCGACCCGGGTCCTGACCGCCATCGAAATGCGGGCGGTCGCCGAGCCGTTTATCCGGCGGCGCGCCGTCCGTCATCTGGAGAAGGGTCGCGTCGTGGTGTTCGCTGCAGGCACCGGCAATCCCTACTTCACGACCGACACGGCCGCGGCGCTGCGCGCGATGGAAATGAAGGCCGAGGTCATTCTCAAGGGGACCAAGGTCGACGGCATCTACACCGCCGATCCAATCAAGGACCCCAGCGCTACCCGCTACGACACGATCTCTTACCTGCAGGTGCTGCAGGCACGCCTCCAGGTCATGGACGCAACCGCGATCTCCCTGTGCATGGACAATAAGCTGCCGATCCTGGTCTTCAACCTCAAGACGCCGGGCAATATTCGCCGCGTCGTGATGGGCGAGACGATCGGCACCCTCGTCACGGCGTAGTCAACAAGGTGTCGACATCATGGATGTAAGTGACCTCAAAGGTCTGTTCGCCGAAGTGAAGAAGCGCATGGATGCGCACGTCGAGTTTGCCCGCAAGGAACTGGCGGGCGTGCGCACCGGCCGCGCCTCGACCTCGATGCTCGAGGGCGTGCAGGTGGAAGCCTACGGCTCGAGAATGCCCCTCAACCAAGTCGCTACCCTCTCGATCCCGGAGCCGGCGATGATCGTCGCGCAGCCGTTCGATCCGTCGCTGATGCAGGCGCTCGAACGGGCGATTAGGCTATCGGACCTCGGCCTCAATCCCTCCTCCGACGGGAAGGTGCTGCGCATTCCCATTCCGTCGCTGACGGAGGAGCGTCGCAAGGAATTATCCCGGCACGTGCACAAGATGGCCGAGGAAGGCCGCAACCACGTGCGCGTCGTCCGGCGCGACGCCAACGACAAGCTGAAGAAGATGCTGAAGGATCACGAAATCTCGGAAGACGACGAGAAGCGTGCCCTGGACGAAGTGCAGAAGCTCACCGACCTGCACGTGAAGTCGATCGACGAGCTGCAGGCCAAGAAAGACCAAGAGCTGCTTGGCAAGTAGCTACTTCACGCACCTGGAGTGTGGCAACGCGTGTGGGGCCGGACCGTTCGACCCACGCGAACGACACTTCCTGTGCCCCTCTTGCGGGCTGCCCCTGCTGGCCCGCTACGACGTGAAGGCAGCGCGCGCGTGGACAAGAGAATCGCTCGCCGGCCGCGAGCCGAACATGTGGCGGTATCGCGAAATGCTGCCGTTACTACCGGGCGAGTCACCGGTCACCCTGGGCGAGGGCTTCACGCCCCTTCTGCCCGCGCAGCGCCTGGGCGGCACGCTCGGGCTCGATCGCCTGTTTATCAAGGACGAATCGCTGAACCCCACGCAGTCGTTCAAGGCACGCGGCCAGTCGGCCGCCATCACGCGCGCCAAAGCGCTCGGCGCCACGACCATCAGCCTGCCCACCGCCGGCAACGCCGGCAACGCAGCCGCGGCGTATTCGGCGGCAGCGGGCCTCAAGTGCGAGGTGTTCATCCCCAAAGACGCCAAGCAGCCGTTTATCGACGAGTGCCGGCTCTACGGCGCCAACGTCACGCTGGTTGACGGGCTGATTACCGACGCCGGTAAGTTGGCGGCGTCAACTGGCAAGCCGCTCGGCTGGTACGACGTATCCACCATGAAGGAGCCGTACCGGGTCGAAGGCAAGAAGACGATGGGTTACGAGTTGGCCGAGCAGTTCGGTTGGACGCTTCCCGACTGGATCATCTATCCCACCGGCGGCGGCACCGGCTTGGTTGGCATGTGGAAGGCCTTCGCAGAGATGGAAGCCATCGGCTGGCTCAGCGGCGGTCGACGGCCAAAGATGGTGTCGGTGCAAGCCGAGGGCTGCGCCCCGATTGTTCGCGCTTTCGAGAAGGGCCTCGAAAAAGCGGAACCATGGGAGCACGCACACACCGCCGCTGACGGCCTGCGGGTGCCCCGCGCGATCGGCGATTTTCTGATTCTACGCGCCATCCGCGAGAGCGGCGGCACCGCGCTGGCAGTGTCCGACGCTTCAATGGTGCGAGACATGTTGACCCTCGGCCGCGACGAGGGTGTCTCGGCGGCGCCGGAGGGCGGCGCTGCGCTGAGCGCGATTCGAGTCCTGGTCGCGGACGGCCGCATCAAATCGCACGAAACGGTTGTGCTGTTCAACACCGGCGGCGCGTTGAAGTACCTCGACATGGTGCACCAGGCCTGAAGACCCGGCGCGCCAACCCCCCTCGCACCAGCTAATCGCCGAGCGAAACTCCCAGGGCCCGGGCCGTCTTCAAAAGGTCGTAATCGAGCGGCACGGTCTTGGTGCGGCCAACGATGTCGCCCAGTGGAACCGGGACGATGTCGGGCGGATTGTTCGCAACCATCTTGCCAAACACACCTCGCTGCAATAGCTCCACGGCGGCGCCGCCGAAGCGGGTAGCCAGCACGCGGTCGAATGCGGTCGGCCCGCCGCCACGCTGCAGGTGGCCAAGCACCACACAACGAGCCTCCTTACCTGTCATCTCTTCGAGCTGCGCCGCGACCGTGATGCCGACACCACCCAGCCGTTCAACATAGCCGGCACGTGCGGCCTCGCGCACCGTGAAGCTGCCGCCAACCGGCTTGGCGCCCTCGGCGACCACCACGATGCTGAACTTCGCGCCGAACGATTCGCGCTTGCGAATCGCGGCCGCAACCTTTTCAGCATCGTACGGAATCTCAGGGATCAGGATGACGTCGGCACCGCCGGCCACGCCGCTGTGCAGGGCGATCCAACCGGCGTAGCGACCCATCACCTCGACGACGATGATGCGCTTGTGTGCTTCCGCAGTGGTATGCAGGCGATCGATGGACTCGGCGGCGAAGTCCACGGCGGTGTCGAAACCGAAACAACTGGTGGTGCCGACAATGTCGTTGTCGATGGTCTTGGGCACACCGACAATCGGGATGCCCTTCAAGTGGAACTGGTGGGCGATGCTGAGCGAGCCGTCCCCCCCAATCACGACCAGCGCGTGCAGGCCCATCTTGTGAAAGGTGTCGACCACTTTGTCTGAGTAGTCGACCTTGCCTTCGGGTGTGTCAACCGGGTACTCAAACGGATTGCCGTGGTTGGTCGTGCCCAGGATGGTACCGCCCAGTCGCAGAATGCCCGTGACGTCTTTCGGCGTGAGCACGCGCGTGCGCGATGGGTCGAGCAGGCCGTCGAAGCTGTCTTCGAGACCGACAACTTCGATACCGGCGTTGTGCGCGGCTTTCACCACCGCACGAATGACGGCGTTAAGGCCCGGAGCGTCGCCGCCGCCGGTGAGAACGCCGATTTTCTTGACCTGAGGCAACTTAGTAGTCCTTCTTTTCCTGCGTTTTTTGCTATTATTGTCCAGTTATTGACCTAAAGGGCGGCTAGCTCAGCTGGGAGAGCGCAGCGTTCGCAACGCTGAGGTCGCGAGTTCGATCCTCGCGCCGTCCACCAACCTTCACTCTGGATCTGGCGAAGGCTGCCATCCAAAGCAACTTCCCCGCTCCCTCACGAGTCCTAATACTATGGGTACCGTGAGGTTTCTTCTCTTATCTCTCGCACTGGTGGCCAGCGCAGCCGCTCCGGGCGCGCAAGCCCCACAGGATCCCACAGCACTGGCCGCGAAGGTGCAACAGCGGTACAACGCCATCAAAGATTTCCAGGGTGACTTCGTCCAGACCTACGAAGGCGGCGTGCTCCGTACCAAAACGACGGAACGCGGCACCGTGGCCATCAAGCGGCCGGGCCGGATGCGGTTCACTTACACGAAGCCTGAGCGCAAGGAGTTCGTCTCAAACGGCACTCGCCTCTACACGCACCTCGTGGCCGACAAACAGGTGATCGTGAGTCCCGCGCCCGACCCAGCCGATGGCAGCATCCCCGCCCTGTTTCTGGCCGGACAGTCGGATCTCGCGCGCGACTACGTCGCGACCTTCACAGCCTTGCCCGGGGCTGCCGCCGGCCTGCTCACCCTGCAGCTCGTGCCGCGGAAGCCGCACGCCGACTACGATTCCCTGGGCATCGGAATCGACCCCAAATCCCTGCAAATCCAGTTCTTGACCGCCCTCGACAAACAGGGCGGTCGCTCGTCGTTTGCCTTCAGCAACCTGAAGGAGAACCGCGGTCTGACCGATAAAGATTTTGAATTTCGCATTCCACGTGGCGTGGATGTGGTGACCAATGGCACACGTTCGCAGTAACCCGCTCGGCCGTCTGGCTGGTGTCGTCCTCCTCCTGGGAGTGGCACTGACGCTGGGCTCGTGTGCGAGCACGGGTTCGATCCGCGCGGCGCGCAGCGCCGAAGGAACCCAGAATTACGACATCGCCGTCGCCGAGTACACGAAGCTCCTGCGCGACAATCCCAATAACCGCGAGGCCCTTCAGGGCCTCGAGCGCGCCAAGCTTCGTGCCGCACAGGACCATTTCAGCAAGGCTCGCCGTCTCTCTGCGACCGGTAACCTCGAAGAGGCCCTGGTCGAGTTTCAGCTCGCGTCCGAGCTCAATCCTGGCAACAGTGATGTCGACCACGAGTTGCAGCAGACGCGCACGCAGTTGCGCGCCAAGGTGGCAGTTCGCGAAGACGGCAAGACGCGTCTCGAGTCGTTGATTGCCCAGAGCCTGGACAATCCACTGCCAGGGGCGGCCCTGCCGACCGGCGCCAAGCTGCCCGACACCCTGGTGTTCCGCGATGCCGGCTCCAGGGACGTGTATGCCGCGATCGGCAAGTTCACCGACCTGAGCGTGCTGTTCGACCCGACCTTCCGCGACCAGCCCGTGTCGGTCGATCTCCGCGGCCTGTCGCTCGCCGAAGCGCTCGCCTCGCTCTCGACGGCGACGCGCAACTTCTGGCGCGCGACCTCGCCCAATAGCATCACCATCGTCCCCGACACGGCCGCCAAGCGGCGCGAGTACGAGGAAGAGATCGTCCGCACCTTTTACCTGAGCAACGCCGATCTCAAGGAAACCATCGACATGCTGCGCATCGTCGTTGATGCCCGCCGGCTGTCGGCAATCACCGCAACCAACGCCATCACGATCAAGGACACCCCGGAGCGAATTACCGCCGCCGGCAAGATCATCACCGCCATCGACAAGGCGCGGCCCGAGGTGATCATCGACGTCGAACTGCTGGAAGTGAACCGCACTCACCTGCACGAGTACGGCCTGCAGCTGGCATCGCCGACCTCGTCGGCCACCGGGCCGACCGGACTGAATGGCCAGGCCACGATCAGCAAGGAGGGCCTGTCCTTGCGAACCCTGACCAGCCTCACCTCGGCGGACGTGCTGCTCACTAACTTGCCGTCGCTGTACTACCGGCTGCTGAAGAACGACAGCGCGACGCGCATTCTCGCCAATCCGCAGTTGCGAACCTCGGAAGGCATTCCCGCGCAGGCGCGCTTCGGCGAACGGGTTCCCGTGCCGGTAACCACCTTCGCGCCAATCGCGGCCGGCGGTGTGCAAACCCAGCCCATCACCTCGTTCAACTACGAGCCCATTGGCGTGAACATCGACATCACCCCGCGGATGCACCACGATAACGCGGTCACACTGGCGCTGAAGGTTGAGTTGAGCAGCATTTCGGGTTCAGGGTTCGGCGGCCTGCCCACGTTCGGCAGCCGCTCGATCAACACCGTGATTCGCCTGAAGGATGGCGAAACGAACATGCTGGCCGGGCTGATCCGCGACGAGGAACGCACGTCGCTGGCGAGCATTCCCGGGCTGGGCGACATTCCGGTGATAGGCCGCCTGTTCGGCTATAACCGCCGGGAGACGCAGGAAACCGACATCATCCTGACGCTGACGCCGCGCATCGTGCGGGTGCTGAACCTGACCGCTGAAGACCTGCAGCCGTTCCGCATGGGCCGCGACGGCGGTGCGCCCATAACCGACATTGCGCCGCTGCCGATACCGCTGCCGCAGCCCCAGCGCCCCCCTGGCGGCGACGAGGCGGGCAGCGTGCCGGGCCTGTCTCCGGCTGCTCCGATCACAAACAGCCCAGCGTTGCCAGTGAGGACGCCTCCGCCTGCACCGGTCAAGCCTCCGAAAGGCTAGTCAGACCCGCGCGACCGACGCGCCCAGCTTCTGCAAGCGCTCCACCAGTCGGCTGTAACCGCGCTCGACCGTCTCGAGTGGCTCAACCCTGCTCTGCCCGTCGGCGGCAAGGGCGGCGGCGATCAGCGCCATGCCCGAGCGAATGTCACGGCTGTCGAGGCTTTTCCCGCGCAGCTTGCGCGGACCGGTCACGATGATGCGGTGTGGATCGCACAGGAAGAGATCCGCGCCCATGCCGCTCATCTGCTCCAACGCAAACAAACGCAGTTCGTAAAGCCAATCGTGCACAAGCGTGGCGCCTTCGGCTTGCGTCGCCAGCACCGTAACCAGGCTCACGAGATCGCTCGGGAAACTCGGCCACAGGCCGGTCGTAATGCGCCCGGCGCCGATCAGCTTCTTTGATTCCACCCGAAAGACGTCGCCGTCCTGCACGCACTGCACGTTCATCTTGGTGAGTACAGCCGCAACCACTTCCATGTCCACCGGTCTCGTACCACCGACTTCGACGTGGCCACCGGTGATCGCCCCGGTCACCGCCCAACTACCGGCTTCGATGTAGTCGCCGTAGAGGGTTCTCTCGGCTCCGGCGCGCTTGCCGATGCCTTCAACCCGAATAGTGTGCGAGCCTTCACCGCTCACGCCGACGCCCATGGCGCGCAGGAATTCGCAAAGCTCGACTACGTGCGGCTCGCAGGCGGCATGACGGAGCTCGGACACACCGATCGCGGCCGCAGCCGCGAGCAGCGCGGTTTCCGTGCCGGTCACCGACGCCTCGTCCAAGTAGATCGACGCGGGTTTCAGCCCGTCCGGGCACTCCAGCCGATGGCCGGCGCCAGGGACGACGCGGGCACCCATGGCGATCAACGCCTCGAGATGGGTCTTGATGGTTCGTCGCGCGGGAAAATCGCCCCCGGGTGGCGCGACAATCGCCCGTCCGCGCCGGGCGAGCAGCGGCCCGAGCAGCAGCACCGAACCCCGCAAGCGGCCGACCAGGCCGCTGTCGGGCTCGTCCTTGGTCACCTCGGCGCACCGAATGCGCAGCGTCGTGCTGCCGATGCCCTCAACCTCGGCGCCCACATCGAGCAGCAACCGGGCCATGACCTCGACATCGGCGATGCGAGGCATGTTGCGCAGCGTGCACCATTCGCTGGTCAACAGGCACGCCGCCATCACTGGCAGCGCGGCGTTCTTGTTGCCCTCGACGTCGATGCGGCCCTCGATCCGGTGGCCGCCTTCAATTACCAATGTGGACATGGGTTCAGAATCTTCCTAGGCAGATAATCTCATCTTGCAGGGTCACGCCGAAACGTTCTTTCACCGCCGATCGGCATTGCTCGATCAGCGTCTTGATGTCGGCAGCAGTTGCGGTGCCATCGTTGACCACGAAATTCGCGTGCGTGGGCGACACGCGGGCGCCACCAAACGCGGCGCCCTTCAACCCTGCGCGATCGACCAGTGCGCCGGCCGATGGCGGAATGCCTTCGGGCAAGCGGTCCCTTGCTGGGTCGGGATTCATGAAAATGCAGCCGGCGCTCGGCGATTCCAGCGGCTGGGTCGTCTTGCGAAACGCGAGCGACTCGCGCGCGACCAGGCGCAAGGCGGCGGGATCTCCCCCGGCTGTCACGCGAAAGGCGACCCACAACGCCACCTCGCCGGTTCGCTTTAACCGGCTGTAGTCGTAGGCGAATTCCATGCGATCAGCCGGCACCTGTAGCAACGTGCCATCTGGCTTGACCAGGCGCACGCTGTCGATGAGGTCGCCGATGTTGGTCTTCTTCCAGTGCGCGTTGCCGAAGACCGCGCCGCCCACCGTCCCCGGCGTGCCGGCCCACGCCTCGAGCCCAGCGTAGCCACGATTGATCGTCCAGCGTACCAGGCCGTTGATAGTCATGGCGGCATCGGCGCGCACCAGTCGGTCGCCGACGGCGTTCACCAGGCCGCCTCGCGGCCGAATTACCAGGCCGCGAATGCCGGCATCAGAGACGAGCACGTTCGAGCCGCCGCCCAGCAAGGTGACCGGCTGCCCCGCCGTTCTCGCGACCGCCAACGCCCGCAGGATCTCATCGGCATTCACGGGCTCGAACAGCACGTCGGCCGGCCCGCCCACCTTGAACGTCGTGAGTGGCGCGAGAACCGCATCGACCTTGATGCGGTCAGCGCCAAAGGTATCGGCCATCGCGGCTATCAGCTGGTTCACGAGGCGTCCTTCAGGTCGGCGTAGCGTAGCAGCTGCCGTTCGCGCGCAATCAGCGCCGCGACGGCCTCTTGCCGCGAGCACAGGATGAACTCGATGAAGTCGCCAGGCGCCAGCTGGCCGGCGGTTGGCAGGTCGGCTGAAATCACGTGACCAATCTTCGGATATCCGCCGGCGGTCTGCCGGTCGGCCATCAGCAGGATTGGTTCCCCAGCACCTGGAACTTGAATGGCGCCCATGCCAACTGGCTCGGAGATCAGCTCGCCCTCTCGCAAGCGTTCCAACGGGGGACCTTCCAGCCGATAGCCCATGCGATTGGAGCGCGGTGAAATACGAAAGCTGACACCCGCGACGGTCTTGAGCGCCCCCGCATGGAACCAGTCGTCCTGGGGCCCTGGCACGACCCGCAGCCGTGCCCGGTGGCCGGTAGGCAGCGTGAGCCCGGCCGCCTTGCGTGGCAACCGCGGAACCGGACACGCCAGCACAGGGACGCGGTCGCCAGGCATCAAGGCTCGACCGTCCACTCCCCCCATGCCGCTTACCAAGTGTGTCGCGCGGCTTCCGAGCACGCTGGCGGTGAGGACACCGCCGGCGACGCCGACGTAAGCGCGCGCACCCTGGATGAGTCGGCCGAACTTCAGGCGCTGGCCGCGTCGCACCGCGAACGATTCCCCAAGGGGCACCGGGCGCCCCTCGCAAGTCACATCGAATACCGCTCCCACGATTGCGACGGTGGTCTCGGCGTCGATCAGAATCTCCGGACCGATCAGGGTGACCTCGAGGGTGGCGGCACCGGCGTCATTTCCGACCAGCAGGTTCGCCAAACGATGCGAGAAGGTGTCCATAGGACCCGCCACCGGCACACCCAAAGCCTGGTGGCCGTAGCGCCCCAGGTCCTGAACGGAAGTCAGCAGACCGGGCCTTACGACTTCGAGCGCGCCCAGATTCATGACGCCCCGACTGGCAGCGGCACAAATCGGACGAGGTCGCCAGGGGACAACAGGCTGGGCTGCGATCGGGCGGCATCGAACATGACGCTCGAGGTGCGGCCGATCAGTTGCCATCCCCCCGGGCTCGCCACCGGGTAGACGCCGGTTTGGTAACCCGCAATTCCGACCGAGCCTGCGGGCACTCGCTCGCGCGGCACCCGGTGCCGAGGCATCGCAATCACGGCGTCGACCCGGCCCATGTAGGCGAAGCCGGGAACGAAGCCGAGCATATAGACACGATACGTCTGCGAGGCGTGACGGTCGATCACCTCCGCGGGTGAACAACCGGCGAGTGATGCCACGGCATCGAGGTCTGGACCATCTTCCCCGCCGTAGTGCACTCCGATCTCGATCGGCGTGCTCGCGGGCAACACCTCCCCGCCGCTGAAACTTGCCGCGTCAGACGCGATCGCCGCTTCGAGCCCCCGGAGGTCGGTCTGCAAGGGATCGAAATGCACGCCGACCGTGCAATAGCCGGGCGCGACGTCGCGGACGCCTGGAGCGCCTCGTGCGCGCAGCCGCGACGCCAACGCAATGACCCGCTCGTTCACTGCGGGATCGATCACCTGCTCGAACTCGATCAGCAGCATCGAATCGCCGCACTCGCGGATCTTCATTGCAAAGCGCCCAGCAGCTTGCCGTGAATTCCTCCAAAGCCGCCATTAGACATCACCACGATGACGTCGCCATCGCGCGCTTCCGCCGAGACGGCCGTGACGATCGCGTCGACATCGGGCAGGTGACGGGCCGCGACGTGCCGCGACCGCAGATCGGCGACCAGTGTCGCTTCTGACAGCCTCTCCTCAGCCGGCAGGCTCGAGCGAAAGATCGACGCCAGCACGACCTCGTCCGCGCCCGAGAACGCGCGCGCGAAGTCGTCCTGGAAGACGCGGCGGCACGACGAGGCCGAGCGTGGCTCGAAGATCGCCCAGATGCGCCGAGCGCCTACCGAGCGCCGTAACGCCTTGAGCGTTTCCTCCACTGCCGTGGGATGGTGGGCGAAATCGTCGTAAACGGTGATCCCACGGACCTCTCCCACCACTTCGAGCCGCCGCTTGACGCCGGCGAAGGCGGCCAGCCCCGCCCGAAGCGCATCGATCGGCAGACCGAGTTCTGACCCCACCGCGATTGCTGCCAAGGCGTTACGGACGTTATGTTCGCCCAGCATCCCCATGCGAAAGCGGCCATGATCGCGCGTTCCTTGGACGACGGTAAACGCCGTGTCGGCGCTGCTGGCGACGTCCACGGCGCGCCAGTCGGCCGACTCTGCCAGGCCAAACGTCTGCACCCTGCTGCGCGCGAAAGGGGCGAGGGCGGCCGCATCTGGGCTATCGATCCCAAGCAGTGTCAGGCCGCTCTGCGGTACCAGGTTGACCAGCCGCTTGAAGGCCAGGCGCACTTCATCGAGGTTGGCGTAGATATCCGCATGGTCGAACTCGATGTTGTTGACGACGGCGATGTCGGGCAGGTATTTCAGGAACTTGGCGGTCTTGTCGAAATAGGCGCTGTCGTACTCGTCGCCTTCGATCACGAAGGCCTTGCCCTTGCCGACCCGGTAGCTGGCCCCGTCGCGACCGAAGTTTCGCGCGATGCCACCAATCAGCACGGTGGGGTCGGCGCCGGCCGCCGTCAGCAGCCAGCCGGTCAACGACGTGGTCGTGGTCTTGCCGTGGGTGCCGGCAATCACGATTGATTGCGCATTCCAGAGCCACTGATCGCGAATGGCCTCGGGCAGCGAGGTGTATCGCAGGTTGCGATCGAGCACCGCCTCGAGTTCGGCGTTGCCGCGCGAGATCGCGTTGCCGACTACCACCAGATCGAGGTCACCGGCGACGTGAGCAGGCCGGTAGCCCTCCAGTACGGTGATGCCCTCGGCAGCCAGGAAGTCGCTCATCGGCGGATAGACGTGCTCGTCAGACCCGCTCACATCGTTGCCGGCGTGCTTCAACAGCGCTGCCAGGGTCGCCATGGCTGTTCCACAGACGCCGATCAGGTGGATGCGCGCCACTATTCGACCGCCGTTTCAAGCACCCGAACCACCGGTGACGGTCCGCCCACGACCTCGGCTCGCACGCCGAAAGGCAGGGTCCACGTTGGTCCGCTGGTGTGGCCTGATGGGAAATTGAACAAGACAGGCCCTCGGAACTCCGCGGTGAAGTCGCGCAGGACGTCGCGAATCGCCGGTGCGCCGCCGGCTTCGTCGCAACCGGGAAACTCGCCGAAGACGACCGCCGCCGCGTTGGCGAAGAGGCCCGCCTGGGAGGCCTGTGTCAGCAAACGGTGAATGCGGTACGGCCGCTCGCCAATGTCTTCAAGGAAGAGTATGGCTCCCGGTGGCGGGTCGAATTGCCACGGAGTGCCCATCGACGCCATCAGCTGCGTCAGCGTGCCTCCGACCATGACGCCCGATCGAGTCCCGGCGTGAAGGGTCTCGAGTTGTGGCGGCATGAAGTCGCCGGCCGGTTCCGCTTGCATCAGCACGCGCTGGAACGAGTCGACGTCGTATCCAGAGGGACCCTTCGAGAGCCGCCGATCGACCATGGGACCGTGGATTGCGGGCAAACCGTGCCGCACGTAAAAGTTGAGCAGCGAGGTGATGTCGCTGTAACCGATCAGGGCTTTTCTCGACGCGATCAGTTCAGCAGGATCGAGAAACGGCAGCAGTTGGGCGCTTCCGTATCCGCCTCGAATCGCGATCAAGGCGGCAATGCCTGGATCCCTCCAGGCCTTGAGAATGCCGTCGACGCGCGTCGCCACCGACCCGGCTTCGAACGTCGCCTTGTCGAAGATTCCGTCGACCCAGACGGCCTCGAGACCAAGCCGCATCAGCTCCTTCACGCCGGCGGGCACCTCTTCGGGAGGAAACGAGCTGGCGGGCGCGACGAGCGCCACGCGATCGCCCGGCTTCAAACGGCGCAGGCGAATCACAAGAACGCCGCCATCTCGGCGGCGACCATCTGGTGCTCCTCGCGTCCGAGCACCTGGCGCAGATCGCGAATGCGGCGCGCCGCCCCCGGCCGCTCGCCCATCAGGAATCGATCCTTTGCCCGTCGCAGCCTCAGGAACGCATCGTCAAACCGCGCGGCGCTGATCACCCCGGACTCGATGGCCCGGACCAGCGCTTCCAGTGTGCGGGCCTGCAGATCGAGATCGCCGCTGCAGATGAGAATGCCGTCGCAGCCCGCTCGAATGGCTTCGACGGCCGATTCCGGAACCGGATACTGCGCACTGACCGCCTTCATTTCGAGATCGTCGCTAAGGATCACGCCCTCGAACCCCAGCTCGTCACGCAGCAGCGCCTGCACCACCTTGTGCGAGAGCGTGGCTGGACGCTCTTCATCGAAGGCCGGCACCAGGACATGGGCGGTCATGATGAAGGCGACTTTCTCGGCGATGGCGGCGCGAAACGGTTCGAATTCGATCGCTCGCAGCCGGTCGGGCGGAAGTTCGACCAGCGGCAACTCAAAATGGGAATCGGTGCTGGTGTCGCCGTGGCCCGGGAAGTGTTTGCCGCAGGCAGCGACGCCGGAAGCCTGCAGCGCCTTGATGATTACGCGGCCCAGGCGCGCTACATCTTCGCCGCGTTCGGCCAGCGCGCGGTCGCCAATGACCGGATTCTTCGGGTTGGTGTGAATGTCCAGCACTGGCGCGTAGTCCAGCGTGATGCCAACCGCCCTTAACTCGCCCGCCAGCGCCGTCGCGAACCGCTCGGCCAGCCTGTCGCCTTCGCCGCCAGCGCGGCCGAGGGTCGCCATCGGCGGCCACTTGGTGAACGGCTCCTTCAACCGGGCCACCCGTCCCCCCTCCTGGTCCACGCTGACCCAGGCTGGCATCACGCGGCCGAGCGCTTCGCTTTCCGCCGCCAACTCGGCTACCTGCTCGGGCGCCTCGATGTTGCGGCCAAACAGAATCACGCCGCCCAGATCGAACTCCCTGGCGAGTGATCGCATCTCCACCGGCATGGTGCGATCTGGAATGCTGCCGATCAGGAACTGGCCGATGTCGCGTCTCGAGGCTAAGGGCATGGCGTTCTGGGAATTATAATTGCCGTCGTGCGAATCTCAGCGTCGGCTCCGACACGAATTGATCTGGCGGGCGGCACCATCGACATCTGGCCGCTATACCTCTTTCACCCCGGCGCCCAGACGCTGCACGTCGCCATCAGCCTGCGTGCCCACGCGTGGATTGAACGGCGGCCCGACGATCGCATCGAGCTCATCTCGGAAGACACCAACCGCATGGTGAACCTGCCAGCCGATCAGCTCAGCGCAGATGAGACGCTACCGTTGCTGGGACGGCTGGTCCACCGCTTCGGCGGGCACGGGCTGTGCCTCACCACGCGTGGCGAATCGCCGGCCGGGGCCGGTATCGCCGGCTCGTCAGCGCTCAACATCGCCATCTGTGGCGCGCTCGCGCGCTTCATGGGCGAGGATCTCGACCCCGACGCCCTGATGGACGTCGCCAAGGATGTGGAGGCCCAGGTCATCCGGGTGCCGACGGGCCTCCAGGACTACCGCCCCGCGATGTACGGAGGCATTGCCGCCTTGGAACTGCAGGCCGGGCGCCCGGTGCGGGTCCCGCTGGAGGTTGACCCGGTGCAGCTGCAGCGACGCCTCGTCCTCTGCTACACCGGCGAACCGCGTAACTCGGGCACCAACAACTGGGACATCACCAAGCGCCACATCGACGGCGACCGCCATGTCTTCGACTGCTTCGAGCGTATTCGTGACACCGCGGCAGCCATGCGCGCCGCGCTGGTCAAGGGGGACTGGGAGGCTACCGCGAGTTGCCTGGCGACCGAGTGGGAAAACCGCAAGCGCCTGGCCCCGGGCGTGACGACGCCGGCAATTGAGGCGCTGATCGCGCGTGCCATGGCCGCCGGCGCACAAGGCGCCAAGGTCTGCGGCGCGGGCGGAGGTGGCTGCCTGTTCTGCATGGCCCCGCCCGACCATGTGGCGGCAGTGCGCGAGGCCCTCGCCGACGGCGGTGCCAGCGTCCTCGACTTCCAAATCGAAACCACCGGTTTGAGTGTCGTCGAGGAATGAGCGCTGCCCTGCCGGCTCCACTGGATAATCGTGCAGTCGCCCGCGTGCTGCTCGAGATCGCCGACCTGCTCGAACTAAAGGGCGAGAATCCATTCAAGATCCGCGCGTACCGCAATGGCGCCGACGTGGTTGCCCACGCCGCCGAGGCGGCGGCGGGACTGGATGAGGCCGGGCTGCGAGCCTGGTCGGGCATTGGGAAAGACCTCGCGACGCGGATTCGCGACATCGCCCTCACCGGGACCTGCGAAATAAGGATCGCGCTGCTGAAGGAGTTTCCGGAGACGCTGCTCGATGTCTTGCGGCTGCAGGGTGTCGGCCCCAAGACCGTGGCATTGCTCTACAAGGAACTCCACATCAAGAGCCTCGCGGACCTGGGCGAGGCGGCCAAGGCGGGACGCATTCGCGGCATCAAGGGGATGGGCGCCAAGAAGGAGGAGCTGATCCTCAAGGCGCTCGACGAACGACAGCGTCACGCCGGGCGCCACCTCCTCGCCAAGGCGAGCGACGTAGCCGACGCGCTCGTTGCCTACCTGTCGGAGCACGCCCCCGCTGCGACGATCGTTGCCGTCGGCAGTGTTCGCCGAGGCGCCGAGACCAGCGGCGATCTGGATCTGCTGGCCAGCGGCGCCGACGCGACCTTGGCAGACGCGTTCGTCACCTACCCCACGGTGGAACGAGTGCTCGGGCACGGGCCAACCAAGGCGAGCGTGCTGCTGCGCGGCGGCTACCAGGCCGACCTTCGCATCGTGCTTTCCGATCAACGTGGCGCGGCCCTGCAGTACTTCACTGGTTCAAAGGCCCATAACATTGCCCTGCGCGACCGCGCGCTCGCACGCGGCTGGAAGCTCAACGAGTACGGGTTGTTCGATGCCAGCGAACAGGTCATTGCCGGCGCGACCGAAGAAGGCATTTACACGGCACTCGGTCTTGCATGGATATCCCCTGAACTTCGCGAGAACCGCGGCGAAATCGGCGCCGCTGCCGACAATACGCTGCCCGACCTGATCAGCCAGAGGGATCTGCGCGGCGACGTGCACATGCACACCACCGAGTCGGATGGCCGCGAGAGCCTGGCCACCATGGCCGCCGCCGCCCAGGCCCGCGGGCTGCAGTACATCGCCATTACCGATCACACCCAATCGCTGGCAATGACCAACGGGCTCGACGAAGCCCGCACGTTCGCGGCAGCCGAGCGCATTCGCGCCTACTCGGCAACGCTGAAAGGGTTCACGGTGCTCGCCGGAATCGAGTGCGACATTCTCGCTGACGGCCGGCTCGATCTCGAAGACGACTGCCTTGCCGCCCTTGACGTCGTCGTCGCCTCCGTACACTCGGCGATGCAGCAGGACGAGGACGAGATGACTGCGCGCGTGATCAGGGCGATCGAGCATCCAGCAGTGGACATCATCGGCCACCTGACGGGACGCATGCTGCTGCGCCGGGAACCATCGCGGGTCAACATCGAGAAGGTGATCGACGCCGCCGCGGCCAATGGGGTGGCGCTCGAGATCAATTCGCAGCCGTACCGGCTGGACATTTCCGACAGCCACGCGCGTCTCGCGAGGGACCGCGGCGTGAAGATTGCCATCAATTCAGATGCGCACGAGATCGAGGCCCTCGGCTTTACGCGCTGGGGTGTCTTGACCGCCCGCCGCGCCTGGCTGGGTAAGGACGACGTGATCAACACGCTGCCGTTGGCCGCCTTTCGCAAGGCCCTTCGGCGTAACCGGGGCTGACCCGTATAATCCACCCCATGGATCCGGTCGCGGAAATCAAGAAGCTCTATTACGGCGCCACCAGGGCCACCATCGCGCGCGATGTCGATCGCGCGATCGACCTGTTGAAGTCGATGCCGAACGAGGAAGAACGCGAACGGGTCGCGGTCTACATGGATGGACTGTCGCAGATGCGGTCGGAGTGGGCGCAGGCGATGCGCGGCGGCGTGGCTAGTGCCGGGCCGACGACAGGCGCTTCCGCGCCGCGAGGCGCAGGGCCTCGGCCACGTTCCGGTCCGTCGAAAGCTTCCGCACGTCGCTCTCGGTGAGGCGCTGCATCAAGTTCATCGACATCGCCACCGGGGTCTTCGAGTTCTTCACCAGGCTCAGGGTCACGCTGTAGTTCTTGGTCCACGCGCGGCTGCCGGCAATGGTCCGCAGAATGTCCTCCGAAACGTTCCCCATCTTCGCAAACGACTCGATCTCGGCGTCGTTCACCTTCGGACAGCTGAGCACCGCCGAGGCGACCATGCGGTTGGGATCGCGAATCAGCACCGACCGCATCTCACGGGTGCCTTTCATGGCGCACTTGACCTTTTCAGGCACTGACATCGATGCCAGGCGCTGCGTAAAGGTTTGCGACGACTCGCCCTCTTCCTGCCCGAAATCGGTCCCCGATTCGTCGGTATCGAGCAGCGGCTCGTCGAAATCCGGCGCTGGCGTGGCCGAAGGCGTGATGCCCCTGCTGATGAAGAACTCGCGCAGTTCTGTGGGGACGTCCGAACGGGCAATAAAGCTGGCGACCAGTTCGTCTGGCAGCAATCGCAGGGTGGCGTTGGCCGTCTCGCGGATTTCCGAGTCGGCATCGCTTGTGAGAATCATCAGGAGGCCGAGCTGTTCGAGCGGCCGGGGCGCCACGGCACCCTGGGCAGCCATCAGCCGAACATCGCGCGCCACTTCACCGCGCCGGAAGAAATCCAGCAGCGGGGTGCGGAGGCCTGCGTCCATCAGTAGCGAACCAGGTAGTCTTCGTAGTCGTCGCGGCCAATGCGGACCGACAGCACCTCACCAGGGGCGCCCAGCAGCCGTCCGGCCTGGCCATTGATGCTGAACTGCACTGCCGACGCGTTGTCGCCTAGCAGCCACAGTTCGTCGCCCAGTTCGATCGGCAGGCTCTCCCCCTGTTCCACCGTGCGGCCCAGCACCTCGCGGCCGTCCGCAACGATCCGCAGTTGGCAGCGCGACGACATCGTGAGCGTGACGACGACCGGACGCGGCTCGGCCATCGAGGCCGTTGAGAAGCCGCCGGCCGGCAGCACCTCTGCGCGCAGCCCCGGCAGCCTCGTGGTGGACTCGACCCGGGTCGCCGCGTCAGTCGCGCGAGCCGAGGGCCAGCCGAAGTAGGCGATGCCGGCAAGCAGTGGCAACAACGCGCCAGCCACCGCCACCACTTTCTGCAATGAACGAGAGCCGGGGGCCTGGACCTGGCACATCACCGCCGACTCGGGAGTCGGCAGGTCGCCAGGGTGCTCGGTTGAAAATTCGCTCAGTAACTGGTCGGGGTTCAAGCCGACTTCCCTGGCCACCGCACGCACGATGGAGCGGCGATAGATCCCTTCGGGCAACGCGGACAGGCAGTCGTTCTCGAGCGCTTCGATCGTCCGGACCGACAACTTCGTCGTCTCCGCCAGTTGCCGGCAAGACAGACCTTTGGCTTCACGGGCCTGGCGCAGACGCGTGGCGGGACCGAGTGGGCGTTGCATAGCTAATGCTGCAGTCGAAGAACGTTGGTTGATTGCCAGAACTGCCTATCTTTCAAGGGGGCAGAACGACATCTTAGGAAACCGTATGGGCCGAGTCAAACGCCAAACGCATGTTCTTGACCTGTTTCTGCACAAACTCCGACAAACCATCACTGGCTCCCGGCACGAACGCTCCGATGGCAGCGACCCCGGCTGCGCCACTAGCGGCCACGAAAGGAATCGATGGCAGGTCGATGCCCCCAATCGCCAGCACCGGGCGGCCGGCGGCGGCCTTCACCACGTCAGTCAGCCCAGTCCAGCCAAGGTAGACGCCCGGAGATTTCGAAACGGTCGGCAGCACAGTACCCGCAATCAGGTAATCGGCAATCCCATCGGAAACTGTAGTCGCCGGGTTGTGAACAGACCGCCCGATCAGAAATCCGGGCGGGGCCGCAGATCGAGCGACTGCCGCGGTAAAGGAACGCTCCTTAAGGTGAACGCCCGCGGCTCCGGCGGCCAGGGCAACGTCGAGTCGGTCATTCACCAGCAACCGCGTGGCCGTGTGCCGGTTGTCGGCCACTAGCACCCTCATCAGCCGGGTCAACTCGGCAGCCTCGAGATCCGGCTCCCGCACCTGCACCAAGTCCACCCCGGCAGCAGAGGCGGCGAACACTTGTGCCCGGAGTGCGTCCACCCACTCCGCAGGACCCAGGCCGAGTGCCGCGCCAAGCCGACGCCGGTCGGTGACCAGGCAGAGCATCATGCGGCTTCGTCGTTGGAAGATCCGGGAGCCCTTGGCGTGAACAAGTCGGCCAGTTCGACCAAGGCGGCACCGACATTGACGATGCCGAGTCCGCTGATCGCACCGCGCACGTAATTACTGGTGAGCACCCGTTCGAGAACCGGCGACCAGTCCACGAAATAGTTGCGCTCCCAGAAAGTTGACCACGGTATCAGCACCAGCAGCAGGCCTGTCTCGAGCAGAAGGGCGACGAAGAGAAGGCGCCTGAACAGAACTCAGCCCCGAGCTTGAACTTTCGACAGTCGCTCGATCTGCTCCGGCACGTCGCGGTAGCCGCCAGACTCTGACTCCAGTTCGACGAACACGGCGAGGGCGCGCGAACTCTCCCCCACGGTCTCGAGGGCTTTTGCAAGGTCGTACAACAGCGACCGGCCGGCATCGGGCGTCGGGGCTGGCGCCTCGGCGGCTCGCTCGAGCCACTCAATCGCGAGGGGCAGTTCTTTGCGCTCGAGATACAGCCGGCCGAGCAGTGATGCAGCATCGAAGCGCTGCCGGGGCGATTTGGTCGCGCCTTCCAATGCCTTGATCGCGTCGTCGGTCATGCCCATTTCCTGATAGGTCAGGCCCAACCGATATTGTTCCGCCGCCGCTTCTTCCGACGACTGGCGATTTGACTCGTCACGCAGGCCGCGGAACACCTGGTCGAGCGAGCGCGGCTGCGGTGATGTGAGCGGCGGCGCCGCCGCCCCCGAATCGCCGAGGTCGACCTCAGTCGCGTCCGCGTCGGTGACCGATTCGGCGGCAGGCGAACCCTTGGCGGCCTTCGTAGCGGGCTTTGCGGCCTTCGGTTCCGGCGGTGGCGCCACCGGTGCCGGCGTGTCGAACGACACGCCTTCGTTCAGGTCCAGCTTTTCGCTGGCCAGGAACGGGCTGTCTCCGCTCAGCCGGTCGGCAATGATTGCGTCGGGGTCGGCTTCGCCCAGCATCACGAGCGCGCGACGGAAGCGGTCGAGGTTGGCGCGGTTCCACGGCTCGCGCGCCACCAGGTCTTCACTGATGATTCGCGCCTCGAGTCCACGACCGACGTTGAGGTAGGCGTCAGCCAATTGCGCCTGAGCCTCGTACATCGTCGACTCGAGTCCGCCGTCGACGCAGATTTCGACCAGCCGCATCAGCGCCACCAGGTGGGTGGGGACGCGAATGGTGAACTCGTGGAGCGAGACAGCCGCGGCGGCGTAGTCGCCCTCCGCCAGCGCTGCGTCGGCGACGGCGTCAATGCACTGGTAGCCGGCCTCGCTGTCGGTCTCGGCCAACCGGCAGCCGAGCACAACAGCGGCCTGCGCCTGGTTACGGTCGAGCGTCAGCGCTTGTGAAATGGCGGCGCGGCCCTCGGCCGACCGGCCGGCCGTCAGTTCCAATTCGCCAAGCATGATCCACATCGCGGGATCGCTGCCGGCCGTCTCGGCCGACAGATAGACACGGGCCTTGGCGAGCTCGCCGCGGGCGACATACGCCAGTGCCAGGCTGGCGCGCACGTGGATGTCGGCGGGATCGGCGGCCGCCACTTCGGCGAGCATCTCGAGCGCCAGGTCGGCCTGACCGGCACTTTCAAACGCCGCCGCCACCTGCTTCAGTTCGCTGACACCGCTCGCGACCTTGCGCGCGAGTTCCGGCGTGTTGCCGGCGAGATAGGCGCCAAATAACCTGGTGCGCGTGGATTCGTCCGAATGATCGAGGTCGAATGCGGCCTGCAGCGCTACCAGCGCCTCGCTGCTGCGGTCCTGCTTCTCGTAGCGCGCGGCAACATCGCGGAACTCACGAAGCGCGGTGACGACGTCACCGGTCTCGGCGGCCAGGTGGCCGGCGCGGATGCGTGCCTCGAGGTCGTCAGGATCCAGGGTGCCGAGCCGAATCGCAATTTCAGCCGCGCCCTTCTTGTCGCCGCGCGCCGTGCGGCGGTCGGCCACGGTCTGGAAGTGCTGTTTGGCATCGGCCAGCGTGCCCTGCCGCGCCGCAAGGTCGCCCGATTGCAGCAGCGCGTACTCGTCGTCCGGCCTGAGCTTGAGGATCTTCTTGAAGAGCGCCGCCGCCTTTGGATAGAACCCCTCGGCCGCGAGGTGGTCGGCAATGCGGGTGAACTGCTGCAGGCCCTTTTCTAGCTGGTTCGCTCGTACATACAGGTCGCCAAGGGCGTTGGCGCTGTTCCAGTCACGGGGTTGGGCCTCGACGACCTTGACATACTCCGCGACGGCCGCATCAATGCGTCCTTGTCGTAATGCTTTTTCCGCGGTCTTGAGCGCGGCTTCACGGTCGAACGGCGGCACTTTGTACGGCCCTCAGGCAATGGTATCAAACAGGCTCGCCGGTCGGAACGATCGCCGGTGCTGCGGAGAATAGCCAAATCGTGCAACCGCCGCCAAGTGGTCGGCGGTCGCATACCCCTTATGTCGGTCGAAGCCGTACCGGGGGTCAGCGGTGTGGAGCTCTTGCATCATTCGATCCCGGGTCACTTTCGCGACAATCGACGCCGCTGCTATGGCGGACGAGCACCGGTCGCCGCCGATCACGCCGCGCTGGGCCATTGGCAATGACGGAATTCGAAACGCATCTACCAAAACTGCATCTGGCAGGGGGGCCAGCGCGAGAACGGCCCTGCGCATGGCCTGCAGCGTGGCCTGATGGATGTTGATGCGGTCGATCTCCCCGGGCGTCACCGAGACGACCGCCCAGGCGATGGCCTTGCCGGTAATTTCTTCGTGCAACCGCTCGCGGTGGGCCGCGGTCAGGGCCTTTGAGTCTGCCAGGCCGTCAATGCGGCGGTCGGGGTCGAGGATGACCGCGCCGGCCATCACCGGTCCGGCCAGGCACCCACGTCCCACTTCATCGACTCCGGCGACACAGACAAAGCCGTATCGCCGGAGCGCGTTCTCGATGGTCCGGCGCGCGCTTACCCTCGCCACACGGCCACCTGAGGCACATTAGGCACCCTAGGCACCTTCGGCACCCTGACTACGATGTCTTCTTGACTTCCTTCATGCGGGCGGCCTTGCCCTTGAGGTCGCGCAGGAAGTACAGCTTCGCGCGGCGGACCTTGGCAGAGCGCAGCACTTCGACCTTCGAGATCGTAGGCGAGTGCAGCGGGAAGATTCGCTCGACGCCCTGGCTGAACGATACCTTGCGGACCGTGAAAGTCGCGCGGTTACCGCCCTTGCGCATGCCGATGACGATACCCTCGAACACCTGGATGCGTTCCTTGTCGCCTTCCTTCACGCGCACGTGCACGCGCACCGTATCGCCGGCCTTCATGCGGGGCCGTTCGATCAGTTGCGCCTTCTCTACCATCTCCATCGCAGTCATGACTTGCTCCTTTTACTCAACCACTCGTGTTCATCGGCATCGAGCGCCGCGTCCGCCAGCAGGTCCGGCCGTCGTGCTGCCGTCCGTTCCAACGCCGCGTTGCGCCGCCACCGGCGAATTTCTCCGTGATGCCCCGACACCAACACCGGGGGCACCGCCCGCCCTTCGCATTCCGCGGGCCTCGTGTAGTGCGGGTAATCGAGCAACCCGCGCGTGAACGAATCCCCGTCGACCGACTGCTCGTCGCCCACTACTCCGGGCACCAGCCGCGCCACCGCGTCAACCACCGCCAGCGCCGGAATCTCGCCGCCCGACAACACGTAGTCGCCGATCGACAATTCCTCGGTCGCCAGCGCCTCGCGCACCCGTTCGTCGATGCCTTCGTATCGCCCACAGAGCAACACGATGTGGCCCAACCCGACCAGGCGCCGCGCGCCGGCCTGCGTGAACGGCACGCCCGCCGGCGTCAACATCACCACCGCGTCCGGTTCCCCGCGGCGCGCACGAATCGCGGCGAGCGCGGCAAAGAACGGTTCGGGCTTCATCACCATGCCCGGACCGCCGCCAAACGGCACATCATCCACCACGTGATGCTTGTCGGTCGTGAAATCGCGGAGGTTATGAACCGCGATGTCGACCACACCAGCGGCGCGAGCCCGCCCCACCACGCCTTCCGCGAGGCCGGCTTCCACCATGCGCGGAAAGATCGTGATGATGTCGACCTTCACCGCCAGTCTCCGTTCAGTTCCAGCAGTCCGTCGGGCGGCCGCACCGTGATGCGTTTCGCGGCGACGTCAACCGTGCAAATCTCGTCGGCGAGGGGGATCAGCAGTTCGCTCCGCTTCCCCGCCACCACCAACCGGGCTTGGGCGCTATCGTCGAGCACGTTGGTGACGCGCCCGACCACTTCCCCGGCCTCGGTGACCACCTCGCACCCAATCAGGTCGCGGTGGAAAAACTCGCCCTCCGGCAAGAGCCCGGTGTCGACTTCGTCGGTGCGCAGCTCCTGGCCCGCCAGCAACTCCGCGTCGTTCATCGAGCCGATGCCCGAGAACATAATGACCGGGCGGCCCTGATGCATCCGCATCGTGACCACCTCGAGCGTCGCGGGCGCACTGTCGCGCCGCCGCGTCCATAACAGGGCGCCCTTCCGGAACCGTTCTTCCGGAAAATCGGTTTCCGGATTGACGACCACCTCGCCGCGGTTGCCATGCGTGCGGGCCACGACGCCCACGAGGATGCCGTCGTCCCAGTTCACGGGACTAGCTGCGGCCGGTCTGGTCGCGAATATCGAGGCTCACGCGCTTGTCGTCGGCCTCAGCGGCGCTCGACAGCAGCGTGCGCAGCGCCGCCGCGGTGCGTCCCTGCCGGCCAATCACGCGACCGAGGTCGCCCGAGGCGACCTGCAGTTCGTAGACGGTGGCGCCGCGGCGCTCCGACTCACGCACGCTGACCGCGTCTGGCTGGTCGGCCAGGGCGCGCGCGACGGCTTCGATCAGTCCCTTGAGGTCCGCCACGGCAGTCCTTAAGCCGTCGGGGCCGCAGGCTGGGCCGTGACCGGCTCAACCACGACGCCACGGTCGCGAGTCATGTGCTTCGCCATCAGGGTGCGAACCGAATCAGAAGGGCGCGCGCCGACCTTCACCCAGTGGGCGACCCGATCCTTGTTGATCTCGAACACGGCAGGCTTGGTGCGCGGGTTGTAGAAGCCCAGCACTTCGATGAACTGGCCTTCCTTCTTCGAGCGGGCCTCGGACACGACCACGCGGAAGAACGGACGCTTCTTGGAACCGGTACGACGCATGCGAATCGACAACATCTGAAACTCACTACCTGCGGCACATCGTGGCCGCGCTTCGGGTTAACACGGGCGCACATCAGTGCGCCCCTCGCCTATCTAACGCATCAAGCTGAACGGGCTCTTCTTTTTCTTCTTCTTCGGTGCCGCCGCGATGGGATCGCCCGTCATCTGCCCCACCATCTTCAGCATCCGTTGCATTTCCACGAATTGCTTCAGCAGCCGGTTGACGTCCTCAACCGTGGTGCCGCTGCCCTTCGCGACGCGCTTGCGGCGGCTCCCGTCGAGGATGTCCGCCTGCTTCCGCTCGTCGGGCGTCATCGAGTTGATGATCGCTTCGATCCGCGAGAGTTGCTTCTCGTCCGGCTTCTGGCCGGCCAGTTCCTTCATGCCGCCCATGCCCGGCAGCATGCCCATGATCTTCTCGAGCGGGCCCATCCGCTTCAGCATGCGGAGCTGATCGCGGAAGTCTTCGAGCGTGAACCCGCCCTTGCGGATCTTCGCTTCCAGCTTCTCGGCGTCGCCCTGGTCGATGACCTCTTCGGCCTTCTCGATCAGCGACAGCACGTCGCCCATGCCGAGCATGCGCGACACGAACCGATCGGCATGGAAGGGCTCGAGATCTTCCAGCTTCTCGCCACTGCCGACAAACGCGATCGGCACGCCGACCACCGACACCACCGACAGCGCCGCGCCACCGCGCGCGTCACCGTCGATCTTCGTCAGGACCACGCCGGTGACGCCCATCTGCGCGTTGAACTCGCCCGCGCTCTTGATGGCGTCTTGCCCCGTCATCGCATCAGCGACGTACAGCAGGTCGGACGGTCCCGCCACATCCCGAATCGCGACCAGCTCTTTCATGAGCTCGTCGTCGATGTGCAGCCGGCCCGCCGTGTCGACGATGACGACGTCGTTGCCGACCTGCCTGGCTTCGGCAAGCGCGCTCTTGGCGCGCGACACCGGGTCCATGTTGCCCACCGGGTCGTGCACGCGCACGCCGGCTTGCTCCGCGACGATGGCCAGCTGCTGAATGGCCGCCGGTCGCCGCACGTCGGTCGAGACCACGATCGGGTGACGGCCCTGCTTGACCAGCCACTTGGCCAGCTTGCCCGTCGTCGTCGTCTTGCCCGAGCCCTGGAGCCCGAGCATCAAGATCACGCGCGGACGGGCTGACGTTTCCGTTAGACCGCCCTTGGCGTCGCCAAACAACGCGAGCAGTTCATCGCGAACGATCTTGATGACCTGCTGGCTCGGCGTCAGGCTCTTGAGGACCGCCTGATCCATCGCGCGATCTCGCACGCGATCGACAAAGGCCTTGACGACCTTGAAGTTGACGTCGGCCTCGAGCAGCGCCAGCCGGATTTCCCGGAGGACGTTCTCGACCGTCGCTTCCGTGAGACGTGTTTCTCCCTTGATTGACTGGAAGACGTCCTGCAGGCGATTACTTAACGCGTCGAACATGGCTCATCACAGCGAAGGCCCAGCCTCCGCCGCGCAAACCCTTATCCTACATGAACTTCAGGAGACTGGTCAAACCGACTTGAGCAAGTGCCCGAGCTTGTCCTTCTTCACTTTCAGGTATTTGCGGGTGGTCTCGGAGGCGGCGATTTCAAGGGGCAGGGTCGACGACACCGCCAGCCCGTAGCCTTGCAGACCCACGAATTTGCGAGGATTGTTGGTCAGCAGCCGCATGGTCCGCACCCCCAGGTCGCGCAGGATCTGGGCGCCGATTCCATAGTCGCGCTGGTCGGGCTTGAAGCCGAGCTTTTCGTTGGCTTCCACCGTGTCAAAACCCTGATCCTGCAGGGCGTAAGCCCGAATTTTGTTGGCGAGCCCAATACCCCGCCCTTCCTGATTCAGGTACAGGAGCACGCCCCGGCCTTCGGCCGAGATCCGCCGCATGGCGGCATCGAGTTGATCGCCGCAGTCGCAACGCGCCGAGTGAAACACGTCGCCCGTCAGACACTTCGAGTGGACGCGCACCAGCACGTCGGTTCCGCTGCTGATGTCACCGGCAACCAGCGCGACGTGGGTCATGGCATCAAGCCGGCTGGTGTAGGCATAAATACGAAACGGGCCGTGCTCGGTCGGCAAGTCTGCTTCGGCCGCCTTCTCGACCAGGCCCTCGGTCTGCATCCGGTGGCGAATCAAGTCGGCCACCGTGATCATCAGCAGTTTGTGCTTGCGCGCGAACTTGGCTAGTTCGGGCACGCGGGCCATGGTGCCGTCTTTCTTCGCAATCTCGCAAATCACGCCAGCTGGCATCAGGCCAGCCATCCGCGACAGGTCAACGGCTGCCTCGGTCTGGCCGGCGCGCACCAGCACGCCACCGTCGCGCGCGCGCAGCGGGAAGACGTGGCCGGGCCGCGCCAGGTCGGCGGGCTTGGTCCTGGGGTCGATGGCGGCAAGCACCGTCGTGGCGCGATCGTGCGCCGAGATGCCGGTGGACGTGCCGCGCTTCGCCTCGATGCCGATGCAGAAGGCCGTCTCGAACTGGGTCGAGTTCATCTGCTGCGGCACCTGCAGCGGAATGTTCAGCTCGTCGAGCCGCGCGGCGGTCATGGGCATGCAGATCAGCCCGCGCCCATGCGTCATCATGAAGTTGATGGCTTCGGGCGTGACGTGTTCGGCGGCGATGGTCAGATCGCCTTCGTTCTCACGGTCCTCGTCATCGACGACAATCAGCATTTCGCCGCGGCGATAGGCCGCGACTGCGGCTTCGATGGTCGCAAACGGCGACTTCGAGCGCGCGCCCTTGGCAATCGAGATTTTGGTCATGATTTCCTGAGTTCCATCCCCCGCACGATGTACTTGCCGATCATGTCGCACTCGAGGTTCACCTTGTCGCCGGCGCGCAGCAGCTGCAGCGTTGTGTTCGCCCAGGTGAACGGCACCACCTGGACATCGAACTGCCGTTCGCCAAGCCCGGCCACCGTCAGGCTGATGCCGTCGACCGTGACCGAGCCCTTGCGAATGAAATAGGCGGCCAAGGCACCGGGGAATCCGATGGTCAACCAGTGCGCCTCGGCTTCGGGCCGAACGTCTTCGATGGTGCCGACGCCATCGACGTGGCCCAGCACGAAATGCCCATCAACGCGGCCTTCAAAACGCAACGGCCGCTCGAGATTGACCGACTGACCGCGTTGCAGCGCGCCGAGGGTGGTGACACGCGCCGTCTCGGGACCGACGTCTGCCATCACATTCTCGCCGTCGGTCAGGATGATCGTGAGACACACGCCATTGACGGCAAGGCTGTCGCCGAGTTTCAGCTGCGAGGCTAACGGCGTCTCAATGCGCACGCGATAACCACCGCCGGTGCCCTTCACTTCCGCCAGCGTGCCAACCGTCTCAACGATGCCCGTGAACATCAGCTTCCATCCAAGCATCCGGCCCGAGTGTCTCAACACGCACTGGAATCAGTTGCGACACTGGGACCGGCAGTCCGTCGAAAAACCGGGCGCCCGGCTCACCCAGTACGGTGGGCGCCACAATCACGATCACGCGGTCGACGATGCCCGCCTGCCAGGCGGCGGCATGGATGACCCCGCCACCTTCGAGCAGCAGGGTCGAGATCTCCCACGCGAGCAACCCCTGCACGTCCGCCTTCAAGTCTCCTTGGCCTTCAACCAGGGTGGCGCCTGCCGCAATCAACTGGGTTGCGCGGTCCGGGTAACGCGCGACTACCTCAGCGGTCGTAATGATTATGACCGGCCCGGCGTCGAGCGTCGAGAACAGGCGAGCGGACGCCGGCGTCCGGAGACGACGGTCGAAAATGACGCGCGCCAAGGGGCGCAAGCGGTGGCAATCCCGCACGGTCAACACCGGATCGTCGGCGAGCACGGTCCCCGACCCGACCGCAATAGCGTCGACGGCCCCCCGTAGTCGCTGCGTCCGCCGATTGGCGTCGCGCGACGTCAGCGACGTGCGCACACCGGGACCGGCGGCTATCCTGGCGTCGAGGCTGGTTGCGGCCTTCACGATTACCATGGGACGCCCTTGCGTCTGAACGATCGTAAAGGCGCGGTTCAGGCGCTCGGCCTCGGCGCCGAGCAGGCCGACCTCAACCTGCACTCCTTGCGCCCGCAGGTGAGCGAACCCCCGGCCACCGACCAGCGGATTGGGGTCGGTCATCGCAGCGACCACGCGCGCGACCCCGGCGTCGAGAATGCGCTGCGTGCACGGGCCGGTGCGACCCTGGTGACAGCACGGCTCGAGCGTGACGTAGAGCGTGGCGCCGCGTGCGAGTTCGCCCGCGTCCTGCAGTGCGAAGACTTCCGCGTGGGGCTCGCCGGCACGTGGGTGCCGCCCTTGACCGACCACCCTGCCATCGGCCGTGACCACAACCGCTCCCACCAACGGGTTGGGGGTCGTCACACCCTCGGCACGGCGCGCATGAAACAGTGCTCGCCGCATGTAGTCGGCGTCGCTCACCATTTCTCTTGAAAGATCGCGTCCACGTACTCGCGCGGCGAGAACGGCAGCAGATCGTCCACGCCCTCGCCCACGCCGATATAGCGAATCGGCAACTTCAGGTCATGAGCAATCGCCACCGCGATGCCGCCCTTGGCGGTACCATCCAGCTTGGTGAGCACGATACCGGTGACACCGGCGACGTTGGTGAACTCCCGGGCCTGGGCCAGACCATTCTGGCCAACAGTGGCATCGAGCACCAGCAGCACCTCATGTGGCGCTCCCGGCACTTCACGGCTCGCGATGCGCCGAATCTTGTCGAGCTCGTTCATCAGGTTAGTGCGCGTGTGCAGGCGCCCGGCCGTATCCACCAGCACCACGTCGCGCTGCCGGGACTTACCTGCGGTGATCGCGTCGAACACGACGGCGGCCGGATCTGAGCCTTCGCGCGCGCGAACGAGATCGACGCCGGCGCGGTCGGCCCAGATTTGCAGTTGATCAACCGCGGCCGCCCGGAAGGTATCGGCGGCGCAGATTAGCGGGATGCGGCCCTCGCGCTTCAGCTGGTTCGCGAGTTTGCCGATGGTGGTGGTCTTGCCGACGCCATTCACGCCGACGATTAGCACGATGTGCGGCTTCACCGTCGGCGCGGCCATCGGGGTGGTCGCCTCGAGCACCCGCAGCATCTCTTGCTTCACCAACTCGCGCAGGCTTTCGCCGCGGCGCTGCCGCCGGGTGACGGCGCCGACAATCTCGGCGGTGGCGGCGACGCCGACGTCGGCCATCAACAGCACCTCTTCCAGGGCGTCGGCGGTCTCAACATTGACGTCGCGCGTGCGGGCATCAGGGGCATCGGCCAGGCGGACGATGTCTTCGAACCGGTCGACCAATTGCTGCGTCGTGCGCTGCAGCCCTTGCTTTAACTTGTCAAACAAACCCATTACACGTGTTCCAACTTCTGTCGCCGGCCCATGAGATTGCGGATGGCGGCTTGCGGATCGGTGCGGCCGGCCAGCACATGCGACATCTCCTGGGCGATCGGGAGTTCCAGTCCGTGACGCGCGGCGAGCGCAAGGGCCGCCTCGGTGGTGCGCACGCCTTCGGCCACCGTCCTGGTCCGGGCGAGAATCTGGGCCAGTGATTCGCCGCGCGCGAGCGCGATGCCGAGCTGGCGATTGCGACTGAGATCGCCCGTGCATGTCAGGACGAGGTCGCCCAGGCCCGCCAGACCCGCCAGGGTCTCGCGCTGCGCCCCAAGTGCTACTGCGAGGCGCGACAGTTCCGCCAGGCCGCGGGTAATCAGCGCAGCCAGGGCATTGTGTCCCAACCCCAGTCCCTCGACGACGCCGGCCGCGATCGCGATGATGTTCTTGAGCGCGCCGCCAATCTCGGCGCCGACGACATCGCTGCTCCCGTACAGCCGCAGCGCTTGCGACCGGAAGTGCGCCTGGATCATCTCAACGGCTGCGGACGACTCCCCCGCCGCCACTACCGCCGTCGGCAGTTCGCGGGCCAATTCGCTGGCAAAGCTGGGCCCGGACAGCACCACGATTGCGCCCGCGGCCGGCAGTTCCTCGCGCATCACTTCCGACATGCGCAGCAGCGAGCCCTCTTCGAGGCCTTTGGTTGCACTGACCAACGTGCAGCCGTCACCGACGAACGAGTTCGCCGCGCGGGCCACCGCCCGCAATCCGTGCGACGGCACCGCCACGACCACCAACTCGGCGCCAGCAATCGCCTCGCCGAGAACGCTGGTGGGCTGCAGCGAGCGCGGCAGCGCAATACCCGGCAGGTAAGTGACATTCACCCGTGTCAACGCCATTTGCTGCACAAGCGCCGCATCACGCGCCCACAAGCGCACCTCGTGACCGGTGCCTGCCAGGTGCACGCCAAGCGCGGTACCCCAGCTGCCAGATCCCAGCACGGCGATCGTTTGAGTCATGTCCCGAGCGCGCGCTCCGTTCGCGACCACAGGCGGGCGACGTTGCCGCGGTGGCGAAACAGGATCAGGGCGGCCACGATGGTGGCGCCGATGTCGACCGGGCGCTGGCCCGGCATCGCCCATGCGATCGCCGGTAGTAGCGCCGTGGCAATCACTGAACCGAGCGACACCAAACGGCTGCGCGCGACGGTAATGCCGAATGCGGCCGCTGCAATCAGCGTGGGCCACGGTGACAGCACGCCGAATACGCCGCTGGCCGTCGCTACACCCTTGCCGCCTTTGAAGCCCAGCCACACCGGGTAGACGTGCCCGACGACAGCCGCCACGCCGGCCGCGACGGCCGCTGTGCCGCTACCCGCGATTAACACCGCGCCGGCGCCCTTCGCGGCATCGGCGACCATTACCGCAATGCCCATCCGCAACCCGCCGATCCGATAGACATTGGCCGCGCCGACGTTGCCGCTGCCGACCTGCCGCAGGTCCACGCCGCTCGCGCTGTGCGTCACGAGATACCCAATCGGCAGCGAGCCGACGGCGTAACCGAGCAAGATGGCGGGAATCGGTTCCATTACCTGAGCGGAGCACTAACGAGTCCAGTATAGTGCGGCCCCCTTTGCGAGAGCTGGCTGCGGTACAGCGTGACGCAATCCACGGGAGACCGCGCGCCGCGCACCTCGACGGCACGAAGGATTTTCGGCCAGTCGACGCCGACACCAGCCATCTTGACGCGGCCCAAGGTCAGGTGTGGCAGCAGCGGCCGGGCGACCAGGTCCACGGTCCCCGCCAATCGCCTCGTGACCTCGGCCTCGAGCTCACCAAGCTGGGCACCGCCGGCGATCACCCCCAGCCACAGCGCGCGCGGGTGACGAACCGAGGGAAACGCGCCGAGCCCCCGCCACTCGACAGCGAATGGCGCCACTGAAATCGGCGGGGCCATTTGTTCGCACAACGCCGGGACGGCGGCCTCCTCGATCTCACCGATGAAGCGCAGGGTGACGTGGAGCGCGGCCGGCTTTACCCACGTGATCCTGGGCGGCGTCTTCACCGCCTCGATTTTCTCGCTGATGATTTGGATGACCCGGCTGGCCTCAGACCGCACCGCATCACCCACATCAACGCCGACGAACAGCTTCATTCGAGCAGGTGACGGCGCAACAGATCGAGCGCCCAGTTGGCGGACATCGCTTTCACCATTTCACGGCCGCCCGGGAAGCGGAAGGTCCGCACGCGCGTGACCGTGCCGGCGACCGCGATGCAGACCGTGCCAACCGGCTTGTCAAGACTGCCCCCGCCGGGACCGGCGATGCCCGTGATGCCCACGCCCACATTCACGCGGGCGCGGTCGCGAATGCCCTCGGCCATGGCCGCCGCGACAGGCTCGCTGACCGCACCGTGCGCCGCGATCAGCGACGCGGACACTCCGAGCAGGTCGACCTTGGCTTGATTGCTATATGCCACGATGCTGCGCTCGACGTAATCGGAGCTACCCGCCACGTCAGTGAGCCGCGACGTCGCCAGGCCGCCGGTGCAGGATTCCGCAAGCGCGACGCGCCAGCCGCGCTCCCGCAACAGGTTTCCGACCGCGGCTTCGAGCGCCGTGCCGTCGGTGCTGACGACGTCCTGACCAAGCGCGTGGGTCAACTCGGACACCGCCACTTCCAGTGCGGCGTTCGCGCCGGGCGCATCAATCGACTGCAGCACAAGGTGCAGTTCCACCTGGCCCAGTCCGGCGAGAATGGTGGTTTCGATCGGCGGCTGCTGAAGCAGCCATCGGGAATAGATCGGCTGGGCAATCTCCTCGACTGCCGACTCGCCCTTGCCCGAGACACGCACCAGGCGGCGGAACAGCCGTGTGTCGCCGGCGCGAGCGGCAAGGCGGGTGCGCACCTCGCCCTCCATCATTGGCTTCATCTCGCGCGGCGGCCCCGGCAACAGGGCGATCACCGCGCCATCATGTTCCAGCCACAGACCGGGCGCCGTCCCGTTCGGGTTGGCCAAGACCGCGGCTCCTTGCGGTACCAGGGCCTGCCGCCGGTTCACCGCCGGCATTGTCCAGCCGCGAGACGCGAACCGCTGCTCGATCGCCTCGACAATAGCGGCGTCCTCGTGCATCGGTAATCCCAACTGGCCGGCCACCACCTCCCGGGTCAGGTCATCATCGGTCGGGCCGAGTCCCCCCGTCAGGATCAATACCCGGTGCCGCTGCAACGCGTGCGCGACGTGTGACGCGAGTTCGCTGCGGTGGTCACCGACAATGGCCTTGAACGCCACTGCGATCCCGAGGTCGTTCAGCACCTGCGTGATGAACAGTGAGTTGGTGTCGATTTTCTCCGGTGTGAGCAACTCGCTGCCGACAGCGATAATTGCCGCGTCGAAGGGACGGGCTTCTAGACGGTCAGCCACGACGGCATCCACCACATGCAGAGACGAAGCACGAGGTGCGCATACACTCCGGCCATCGCGTCATCGAGCATAATTCCGTAGCCGCCAGGCAGGTGTTCCATGCGGCCGGCAGGATAGGGCTTCACCACGTCGAAGAGACGAAACAGCAAAAAGCCCGCCGCGACACCGGTCATCGACACCGGCAACAGCGCCAGCGTGATCAGCATGCCGAGGACTTCGTCAATGACCACGGGGCCGGGGTCTTTACGCCCGAGCGCGCGCTCGGCGCCGTTGGCTGACCAGATACCGATCGCCAGGATGGCGACAATGGTCGCTATCTCGAACGCGGGCATGCCGACCCATCGCACGAACGCAAAGAGCCCTAATGCGGCGAGCGATCCAGCGGTGCCCGGCGCGATCGGAAAGAAGCCGACGTAACCGACGGTGGCGACAAACAGTGCGAGCTGGTTCATTCGCTGACCACGCGCGTTCCCGCCAGGCGGTCATGCAAGGCCCGATGATCGCTGCTGAACAGGGCGGGAACATACGACAGGCCAAGGGTTGCCGGCACCAGCATGCACCCGACTGCCCGCAGCACGCCGCCGGCAGCATCGAGCGGCCGGCCATCGTCGCCAATCACGCGCAGCTTCAACAACATCTTGCCAATGGTCTGGCCACCGGCCACCGTGAACGCCGCGACGTAACCGAAGGCGAGCAGCGCGAGGAATCCCGTGAACGGCACCGGCGGGATCGTGCGCAGGTCTTCTGCCGTTGTCTGCAGACCGGCAATGCGCAGCGTGAGGAACAAGACAATCGCATCGATGACCGCCAGCAAGGCCAGGTCGATCACGCCAGCCCCGACGCGCATGCCGAGCGGCGGTGCCTGCATCAGCGAGGCGACGGTCTCGGTCGCCAGGACGCTCGCTTCCGCGCTGATGAGCGCCGACGGCGCAGGCTCGAAGGCCAGCGGCGCTTCCATGCGAACCGGGCGCGTCGTGCGCGGCCGGTTGCGTGGGACCTCCGAGGTGGCGCGCCGGACCGCTAGCGGCGTACGAGCGGCGCGCGGAGGCATCAAGGGCGCGTCATCGAACGGCAGCGCGCTCGGATCGGAAGCCGGCTCCCGCGTCTCGCCGGCCCGCGTCATGACAGGCTCGTGCTGTTCGGGCGCCGCATCGCCGAACAGGCGATCCAGGTCTAGTGCGGCGGCGGTCATGCTGTCGGTTTGCCGGGCGATTGAGGGCAGCTCGAAATCGGTGTTCGACTCGCCGTCGTGATCCCGGCGCAAGGTCAGGTCGGGTTCAGCGGTCGTGGGCGAGAGGGAAAAATCGTACTGACAATTGCGGCACCGGTCGGTGGTCTCGAATCCGAGGTAGCCGCACTTCGGACACTTCATTCGCGGGGAGGCGAGATTGGAAGAACGGCGGCGGCTGACGATGCCTCAGCATTGGCGACCGCCAGCAGCTCGCGTTGAATCTCACCGCGCAGGTAATCGGCGTCGGGTCGCAGCGAATCGCCGAGCGGCACGCGTTCGAGTGACCGCATGGCATCTCTCAACTTTCCCCCCGCGAACAGCGCACGGCCCTGGGCCAGGTAAATCTCGTTCGGGGAGGGCACCGGTAGCGGCGCAGGTGTGACGGTGGCAGCGATCGGCGTGCCGGTGGTGGCTTGAACCGGAAACCAATCCGCGAGTCCGTTTGGCGTGACGACCACGAACGAAATGGCGGCGACGATCACCACACACGCGGCGGTCGCCCACCACAGGGCAAGGCTGCCGCGGCGCTGGTCGGCGCTGGGGCGATCGGCGACTGCCGCCTTCACGCGCACGCGCTGGCGGCTGATCGGCACCGTGGGTCCGGCCGAGCGCTGGCCTGCGTCGAGCCGGTCGATGCGGCCGATCACGCCCAGGGCGACATCATGCGAGGCGCCCTGATCGAGTGCGTCGCTCAACAAGGCCCGTGCCCGAACTACCTCACCACGATCGAATGCCTCGAGACCCTGGTGGACAAGTGCTTCGGAAATACGTTGTTGTTCGGCTTGCGCGCTCCGCGCACGATCGATGTACGCCCGGGCCCGGTCGTGAGTGCGATCCAGGAAGAGGACACGTGTCCACAGATTGATCGCGGCGTCGAACTCGCCCGCGAAATAGTGATCGAGACCCGTGACGAGCAACTGCTCGATACGCCCTTCATCTTCAGCGGGCGGCGCTTCAGACCGGTGCGGGCCTGACGTGTGCGGGTCGGCCATGGTAAGTGGCGGTGATTATAGCACTTACCCTGCCCTACAATAGAGGGCCATGCCGACTATCGAATGCGTCCCGAACGTCAGTGAGGGCCGTCGCACCGACGTCATCAATGCCATTGCCGGGACGCTCCGCGCCATTCCCGGCTTGCGGGTCCTCGACGTTCAGTCCGATGCCACTCACAACCGCTCCGTCTTCACCCTGGCAGGCACCGCCGAGGGAATGGCAGCGGGCATTCCCGCCCTGTTCGCCGATGCGATTGCCGCCATCGATCTGCGTACGCACAGAGGCGAGCATCCGCGAATGGGTGCGGTTGACGTGGTGCCTTTCATTCCGATCGAGGGCGTGACGATGGACCAATGCGTGGCGCTGGCCAAGGCCATCGCGGCCGACATCGCGCAACGATTCGCACTGCCGATTTACCTCTACGAGGACGCGTCGGCCAACCCGGCCCGCAAGAACCTCGAGGACATCCGCCGCGGGGAATTCGAGGGCTTGGCGGCGAAGATGTCGCAACCCGCGTGGGCGCCAGACTTTGGGCCGGCCACGCCGCATGTCAGCGCCGGCGCCTCGGTGATTGGCGCTCGCATGCCGATTATCGCCTACAACAACAACCTCGCCACCAACCGCCTGGAGGTCGCCAAGAAGATCGCGGCCGCGATCCGCATGAGCAGCGGCGGCCTGCGGTTCGTCAAGGCGATGGGCATCGCCCTGGAAGACCGCGGCATCGTCCAGGTCTCGATGAACCTGACCAACTACGAGAAAACGCCGATCTACCGCGTGTTCGATCTCGTCAAGCGTGAGGCCGCGCGCTACGGCGTGGCGGTACTGGAGAGTGAGATCGTCGGGCTGATCCCGACGGCTGCGCTGACGCAGACCGCCGAATATTTTCTGCAGCTGGAAGGTTTTTCGTCGGCGCAGATTCTCGAGAAGAAACTCGCGGAGTAGCTATTTTTCGCTGCGCGGCGTCACGCCAAAGGCGCGCAATTTTTTGTAGAGGTTCGAGCGCTCGACGCCCAGCATCTCCGCCGTCCGCGACATGTTGCCCTGCTGCGCGGCCAGCGTCTGCAGAATGTAGGCCTTCTCGAACTCGTCGCGCGCTTCGGACAGCGGCCGCGCCGGTCCGTGGGAAGCCGGCGCCTCGGGCACGCCGTCACGACCGAGGAACCCGAGGTCCTGCGCGGTAATGGTGTCGCCCGACACCATGATGATCAGTCGTTCGATCACATTCCGCAGTTCGCGCACGTTTCCCGGCCAGGGATATTGCCGCATTCGGGCCGCCGCCTCCGGCGCCATCCGCTTCGGCCGCCTCCCATACTCCGTTGCCAGCAGTGCCATGAAGTGATCGGCGAGCGGCGCGATGTCGTCTTGCCGCTCCCGTAACGAGGGGACGAAGATCGGCACGACGTTCAGGCGGAAGTAGAGGTCTTCGCGAAAACGCCCGGTGCGAATCTCTTCGAGCAAGTCCTTGTTGGTGGCGGCCACCACCCGCACGTCAACCCTGATGCGCTGGGTCCCGCCAACCCGCTCCATCACCTGTTCCTGCAAGACCCGCAGCACCTTGGCCTGGGTCTTGAGGCTCATGTCCGCGATCTCATCAAGAAAAATGGTCCCGGTGTTGGCCTGCTCGAATCGACCCGGCTTGTCGGCCACCGCCCCCGTAAACGCGCCACGCACGTGGCCGAACAGCTCCGATTCGATCAACTCCTCGGGGATGGCCGCGCAGTTCACCTCGATGAACGGGCCGCTCTTGCGCCGGCTCGAGGAATGAATCGTGCGAGCCACGAGCTCCTTGCCGGTGCCGTTATCACCGAGGATCAGCACCCGGCCGTTGGTCGGCGCCGCCAGCGCGACCTGTTCTCGCAGCCGCATCATCGGCGCGCTCTCGCCGATCATGGTGTGGTGCTGCTGGCGATCGACCTTCGCACGCAGCACCCGGTTTTCGGCCTCGAGGTCGCGTTGCCGCAAGGCATTGCGAACCACCAGCACCGTCTTCTCCAGTGACAGCGGCTTCTCGATGAAATCGAAGGCGCCCATCTTGATCGCCCGCACCGCCGACTCGATGTTGCCATGGCCTGAAATAATCACCACTTGCGAATCGATCTGCCGCTCGCGCAGGCGCTGCAGCGTCGTCAGGCCATCGAGGCCGGGCAACCAGATGTCGAGCACGATGACGTCGTAGGCGTCGCTGTTCGCGCGCTCGAGGCACTCCTCGCCCGTGCCGACCGCATCGACCGCGAAGCCTTCATCCTTGAGGACGCCACTGACCGACGAGCGGACGCCGGGTTCATCGTCAACGACAAGAATGGATGCCATCAGGCTGGTAACTCGATGATAAACCGGGTGCCGGTCGGCACGTTATCGAACACGTCGATGCTGCCGCCATGCTCGGCGACGATGCGGCGGACAATCGCAAGCCCGAGTCCGCTGCCGCGCCCCTTGGTCGAGTAGTACGGCAGAAACAGCTTGTCGCGCTCGGCGGGCGGAATGCCGGGGCCGGTGTCGGCCACCACCACGCGCACGAGACTGTTCGGAACATCACGCGCGGTTTCGACCACGATGGCGCCACTGCGGCCCATTGCCTCGATGGCGTTGTCCACCAAATTGATAATCACGCGCTTCATCTGGTCGGGGTCAACCCGCACCTGCGCGACTCCTGGGTCGTAGCGTTTCTCGAAGGTCACCGACGCGAACAGCCCGTCGTAGAGCGCGAGCGTCGTGTTGAGCAGGTCGTGCAGTTCGGTCGGCACCGCGCGCGGCGCCGGCATGCGGGCAAACTGCGAGAACTCGTCGACCAGCCCTTTCAGCGATTCCACCTCGCCGATGATCGTCGAGGTGCACTCCTGGACCAGCTCGTGAAGCGGAGGGGCCAGGTCGTTCAACTTGCGGCGCAGCCGCTCGGCCGACAACTGGATTGGGGTCAGCGGGTTCTTGATCTCGTGCGCCAGCCGGCGCGCCACCTCGCGCCACGCGGCCACCTTCTGGGCGCGAATCAGCGGCGTCACGTCGTCCACCACCAGCACGGTGCCATCGAAACTGCCGTCGGTGCCCGGCACGCGGGTGGCGGCGGCAATCACGTGGCGCTCGCGGCCCTCGCGCACCAACGCCACTTCCTGCGCGAACGAATCCATGCGGGCGCGGGCAGCCTGGTCGAGCACGTCGTTAATCACCGCCAGGTCCGGCCGCGCAAACACATCGACCGCGGGACTGCCGACGACACTCGCGTCCACTTCGAGCAGCCGGATGGCCGCTGGATTGATGGTGCCAATGCGCCCCGCGCGATCGATCGAGACGACGCCGGTGGCGATGCGTTCGAGAATGGCCTCGATGTAGCGCCGTCGGCCTTCACCCTCCTCGTGCTTGCGCTCGAGATCGATGCCGGCGCGTTCGAGACGACGGCGACTCGATGAGACCTCCGCTGCCATGGCGTTGAACGCCTCGACCATCGACCCAAACTCGTCGGAGCCCTCGTGTTCAATGCGATGGTCGTAGTGGCCGGCGCCAATCTCCTTGGCGGCCTCCGACAACATCTGCACCGGCCGCGTGATCCGCTTGGCGAGATACAGCCCCATCCAGGTCGAGCCAACCAGGATCAGCAGCGTCACCATGACGAAGAACGAGACGTAGACCCCGGCCAGGGGCTGCTTGAGGACGCGCAACTGCGTGTAGTCCTCCGGCCAGGGGCTGCTTGAGGACGCGCAACTGCGTGTAGTCCTCGTACGCCTTGGTCATGCGCCGGGAACGCTC
>JANMUX010000254.1:0-2174 GCA_031392125.1 Acidobacteriota bacterium
TAGCGCGCTGCCGATACCTCGGCGTTGTGAAAGACGTTGGTCTGCGGCAGGGTCAGGTGACGCGGCACCAGCGGCGGCCAATGCTGGAAATGTGCTTGAAGAGCTCTTGACATGGTTCAGCCTTTGCCGATTCGTTGCGCCAGCGCCCAGGCCTGTTCGGCCAGCGGACGGGTGCGTTTTCCGGTCTCGATCGCCTGTGCGCTCGAGGCGTTTCCCTGCAGCGCACGTGCCGCCACCCCCTGCAGGATGCCGACCAGGCGGAACATGTTGAAGACCAGGTGGTAGGTCCACTCGTCGGGATTCGGCTCGCGCGGCGAACCGACGCGGTCGAGGTAACGGCGCAGGTAGTCGGCTTCGAACGGGATGCCGAGAGCCGCGAGGTCGGCGCCGGCCAGGCCTTGCGGCGCCGGCAGATGCCAACGCATGCAGTGGTAGGCAAAGTCTGCCAGCGGGTCGCCGAGCGTTGACAACTGGTAAGCGCGACCACATGTACGGCACGGGCTTGCCCTGAGTGAGCCAAGGACGGGCTTGCCAGTCCTGCCAATCACCCCTCGACGATGGCCGGGGCGAGCGTAGTCGAGGGGCGAAGGGGCTATTTCTTGGAAATGACTACTGACCCGCTGTGACTTCGAACTGACAGGAACGCGCTGGCATCCCCGGACGAGCCGCGGATGGCGCGGTTGCTGCCACGGCGGTCGCGGGGGTTAAGGTCGTTTCGGCCAACCGCCCGAAGCGTGACGGGCACGTCCGAGCGGACGCTGCCGCTGAAGGTATCGGCGTCAAGCTCGAATCCGGTATTCCCCGACAGCAGGATGCGCACATTGCCGGAGTGCGAGGTGAACTCGTAGCGCCCGCCCTTGCTTAGTGGCGCGTCGAATTCGATGTTGCCCGACACCGACCGGGCTTCGAGGCGTTCGACTTCGGAGCCGATCAGCCGCACGTCACCGCTGACCGAGGCGGCCTCGAGAGCGCGGACCCGCAACCCGGTGCCCAACACCGTGCCGCTAACCGTGCTCAACACCAGCGTCGTCTGGGTGCCGATGTCTCGAGCGGTCACGTCGCCTGAAATTGTCTTGGCCACGGCCACGTTCGGCGTGGCGCTGATGTTGACGTCGCCGCTGACCGTCTCGGCGCGGACTTCACCCTTGACGTTGGCGACGCTGATGTCGCCGGCGATCGATTTCAACGCGACGCTCGCGCCGACCGGCACCGAGATCACGTAATCGACGCTCGCCGAGATGCTGTTGCCCCTCATCGAACTGGATTGGTCGCGGCGCGGGTAGATGGTGCGGACTTCGACGCGCCCGTTGAAGTTGTTGATCTCGACGCGCAGCGCCTCGAGGAGCCGCTTGGCCTGGTTGGCGTCGCGATGGCGCACGCGCTTGGTGGCCTCAACCTTGATCTCGGAGCCGCTGACGCCGGTCACGCGAATGTCGCCCGCCAGGTGCGAGAGGTCGAGCGAGCCGGTGTCGCCAACCTTGAAGGTCTGCGCGACCTTCTCGATCTGCTCGGGACCCTGGCGGGACTCTTGGTAACGCTCGAGCCACCCGGCGCGCGGCCCCTCGTCCGGGTTCAGGCCGCGCAGCGTAACGGCCGCGGAAGCCGGCGATGCACCGGCGATGAAGGCCAGCGCCAGGATTAATCGTGAAAGAGGAATCGTCCGCATAGTTCTACTTCAGCTACTGCGACAGGGTCTGGATCCGGCGCCCCGCTTCGGCTTGATTGCCCTTGCGCATCTCGTTAATCAACTCGACCGTCTGTTGCAGCAGCGCGACCTTGGTGCGCAGCGCGTCGAACAGCCCGCTCTGCGCGTTGCTGCTGGCGGGCTGCGACTTCAGCGCGGCGCGGCTTTCGGTGATCGCCTGATCGATCACCGTCAGGTTTTTCTGCAGCACCGAGGCGACCTGCGGATCAAGCTCGCCGGTGTCCTTGTTGGCGATGGTCTGCAGGTCGTCGATCGCCTTCTGGTAATGTTTTTCGGCGGCTGCGAATTCGGCGGTGACCGATTCGACGGTGACTTCCGCATTGGCATCCGCCGCTTCGGCGGCCGCATCGTCATGCACCGCGGGCGCCCGATTCATCAGCGGCAGCAGTCCGATCACCGTCGCCAGGATCAACGCCGCCGCGGCGCCGAGCCACACCGGCCACCCGGCTCCGGCAAAGGTGCGGCGGAC
>JANMUX010000305.1:0-6173 GCA_031392125.1 Acidobacteriota bacterium
CAACTTCTATTTCGCCCGTCCTGACCTGCTGAACGCCGGCCGCACGCTGTTTGGCGCGCGCCCGCCCAAGGGCCAGGAGCTGGAGGATCAGTACTTCGGGTCGATTCCGGAGCGCGTGCTCGCGTTCATGGCCGAAGCCGAAGCCGAGCTCTACAAGTGCGGCGTGCCGATCAAGACCCGCCACAACGAAGTGGCGCCCTCGCAGTACGAGGTCGCACCAATCTTCGAGAGCGCCAACGTCGCCACCGACCATCAGATGATGACGATGGAAACACTGAAGCGCGTGGCGCCGAAGTACGGGCTGGCGTGCTTGCAGCACGAGAAGCCGTTTGCCGGCGTCAACGGCTCGGGCAAGCACCTCAACTGGAGCATGGGCGACGACCTGGGCAACAACCTGTTGAACCCTGGCGACACGCCGCACTTGAACATGCAGTTCCTGTTCTTCTGCACGGCGGTGATCCGGGCGGTGGACGTGTCGCAGGGCCTGCTGCGCATGAGCATCGCGCACGCCGGTAATGACCATCGCCTGGGCGCCAACGAGGCCCCGCCCGCCATCCTGTCGGTGTTCCTCGGCGACATGCTCACCGAAATCTTCGAGCAGGTCGAGGGTGCCGGCGCCAAGAGCACCAAGGTCGGCGGCTTTCTCGACATTGGCGTGGCCGCGTTACCCAAGCTGCCGCGCGACGCCGGCGATCGCAACCGCACCTCGCCGTTCGCGTTCACCGGCAACAAGTTCGAGTTCCGCGCCGTCGGCTCGACGCAGAACGTTGCGCTGCCGGGGACCTGCCTCAACGTCGCGGTCGCCGAGTCGCTCGACGTCCTGGCCACCGAGCTCGAGGCCAGGCTCACCAAGGGCGAGGCGCTCGAAGCGGCGGTCGCCGCGTTGCTGCGCAAGACCATCAAGACGCACAAGCGAATCATCTTCAACGGCAACGGCTACTCGAATGAATGGCAGAAGGAAGCCGGCAAGCGTGGCCTGTTGAACCTGAAGAACACCGTCGACGCGCTGCCGGAAATCATCAAGCCCGGCGTGATCAAGGCGTTCGAGAAGTTCAAGGTGCTGACCGAGGCCGAACTGCACGCGCGCTACGAGATCAACCTCGAGACCTACTGCAAGACGATCAACATCGAGGCGCAGCTCATGGTGCTGATGGCGAATCGCTACATCCTGCCGGCCGCGTTCGAGTATCAGAAGCAGGTCGGCCAGAGCGTGGCGGCAGCCAAGGCCGGCGGCGTCCCGAGCAAGGAAGGCAAGAAGCTGCTGGTGCAAATCGTCAAGCTGGTCGACGCGTTCCGCGCCCAGACCGAGCGGCTCGCGTCGGCGCTGGAGCACAGCAGCCCCTCGTCTGAGAAGCACGCCAAGTACATGCGCGACACCATCGTGCCGGGCATGGTGAAGTTGCGCGACCTCGGCGACCGGATTGAAGTGATCGTGCCGCACGAAGTGTGGCCGCTCCCGACCTATCGCGAGATGTTGTTTGTGAAGTAGGAAGGTCTTAGGGACCTAGGGACTTAGGGGCTTATGGGCTTGGGGGCTTGGGGGCTTGGGGGCTTGGGGCTGAGGGTGAGTTACCCTAAAGCCCTTAGGACCCTAGGCCCTTAAGCCCTCAATGCCCTGGCTCATCTTTCTCGTCGCGCTCGCCGTCCGGCTGGTCCACATCTGGCAGATCAGGCCCTCCCCTTTCTTTGATGTCCTGCTTGGCGATGCCCACGGCTACGACGAGTGGGCGCGGCGACTCGCCGCTGGAGACTGGCTCGGCACCGAGGTCTTCTACCAGGCGCCGCTCTACCCCTACTTCCTCGGCCTGACCTACTCCATCTTCGGCCACGACTTGGTCGCCGTTCGCGTCGCCCAAGCCCTAATCGGATCGGTGTCGTGCGTGTTGCTGGCGCTGGCCGGCACCCGCTTTTTCTCCAGACCTGTCGGCACGATTGCCGGTTTTGCGCTGGCGCTGTATGCGCCGGCCATCTTCTTTGACGGCCTGCTCCAGAAGTCCGTGCTCGACATGTTCTTCGTGTGCCTGGCCCTGTGGCTGATGTCGCGGATCGCCAGCGACGTCTCCACACCAGGGTCGTGGATCGCCTTGGGCCTTGCAATGGGTGGGCTTGCACTCACCCGCGAGAACGCGGGAGTTCTTGTCGTGGTCATCGTCGCGTGGATCCTCGTTCGCGCCCGCACCGGCACTCGGCCTTCAGGCACCCTCGGCACCGTACGCACCTTAGGCACCTTACGCACCTTGGGCACCCTAGGCACCTTCGTGCTGGGCCTGGCCGTGCTGTTGGTACCGGTAGCGATCAGGAACTATTCGGTGGGTGGTGGCCTGTATTTGACCACCTCGCAATTCGGCTCGAACCTGTTCATCGGTAATAACCCGACCGCCGACGGCACCTACGCATCGATTCTGTTCGGCCGCGGCGCGCCGGAGTTCGAGCGTATCGATGCGACCGAAGTTGCTGAAGAAGCCGTCGGCCATGACCTGACCCCGTCGGAGGTGTCCAGTTACTGGACCTCTCGCGCCGTCGCGTACATGGTTTCGCAGCCGGGTGATTGGTTGCGGCTGACCGGGAGAAAGGTGATGTTGCTGCTCAACGCCACCGAGATGCTCGATACCGAAAGCCAGGATAGCTACGCCGAGTGGTCGTGGCCGCTCGCGTTGGGCGGCTGGGTCGGTCACTTCGGCCTGCTCGTGCCCCTGGCAATCGCCGGGCTGTTCGTCACCTGGCCCGAGCGCCGCCGGCTGTGGGTGCTGCATGCGCTGGCGATGGCCTACGCCGCGAGCGTGGTTCTGTTCTTCGTGTTCGCCCGTTACCGCTACCCGCTCGTGCCATTCCTGGTGCTCTTTGGCGCCGCTGGCGTCACGGGCGGCCGGGCTTTCTGGCAGCGTGCCTCGGCCCGGCTTCGCGGCGCCGCGGCCGCGGCCGTGGTGTTGGGCATGGCCGTCTCGTTCTGGCCGCTCCTCTCGCCCACCCTGATGCGCGCGATCACCGAGAATAACCTCGGCACCGCACTGCAACAGGCCGGACGCCACACTGAAGCGGTCGCGCATCATCAACGCGCCCTCGCCCTGATGCCGGACTACGCGCCGGCCTACAACAATCTTGGCGCGGCGCTGCGCGCGGCCGGCCGGCTGGACGAAGCGGTGGCCGCCTACCGGCAGGCGCTGGTCCTCAAGCCCGACTTCGACAACGCCAGCTACAACCTCGCCAATGCCCTGTTGGAGCGGGGCGAGGCCGGGGCCTCGGTCGACCAGTTTCGCCGGGCGTTGCAGACATCCGACTCCGTAGAAGCGCACAACAATCTCGGGATTGCGCTGGCGGCGAAGGGCGACTTCGCCGCGGCATTGGCCGAGTTCCGCGCCGCCCTGGCGATCGACGATCGGTCGGTGCATGCGCACCGCAATCTCGGCAACATGCTGATCGACGGCGGTGTGCGCGGCGAGGGCATGAGCCACCTGCAACGGGCCGCCGACCTCGCGCCCGACCAACCAGAGGCGATCTACGACATCGGAACCGTGTTGTTGCAGGAACAGGACTTCGCCGGCGCAGCGGCCCGCTTTCGCGCGGCGTTGGTGATTAAACCGGGCTGGGCCGAGGCGCACAACAACCTCGGCAGCGCGCTCGCGTCGCAGGGACAACTGGCCGCAGCGCTCGAGCAGTTCGAGAGTGCCCTCAAGGCACGTCCCGCTTATCCAGAAGCGCTGGCCAACCGCAACCAGGCTCGCGCGGCCCTCGGCCTCAAGCCATAAAAAAAGGGACGGCCGATGTTCTCGGCCGCCCCTCCTGTCTTTTGCCGGGCAGAACTAAAGTTCCGCCCTCCTGGCACTTACCATCGGCACCTTGGCACCGTCAGGCACCCTTGGCACCGTGGGTTCCTACCACCTGGTAACGACCCCCAGGCCGTACATTCGGCCCTGCATGATGCTGTTGGGCGCGAGGTACGCCGTCGACAGCGCGTTGGTCGAGATATAGCTGATGATCGCATCGGAGTTGTTGACGTTGAACACTTCGAAAGTCGGCAGCACGCTGATGCGGCCCACCTTGAACGTGCGCGACACCTTGAAGTCGAGTTGAACGATGCGCTCCACCGAGGTGGCGCGAACCGACTCCAGGTTGTAGGTCATCGTCGTCTGCGCGAACGAGGCCGTCGGCATGATGATCGCGCCGGCGGGGCAGGGCGACGGGCAGTTGGCAGGATAGCGCGTGGTACCGCGAGTCACCGTCATCACGCGCGAACTGACAGGGCTCGGGTTGTTCTGGAACGACACGGCCAGGTTGACACCGAAGCCGATGTTCCGAGCGCCCGACAACTTGAACTGCGGCCGGAACGGGATGTCCAGCAACAGTTCGTCGCACAGTGCCTTGCCATTACCACCGAAGTTCGGGTCATCCGGTGACGTGCAGTTCTTCACGCGCTCACGCTCGTACGACACGCCGCCGCTCAACTGGCCGCCGCCAGGCATGCGCCAACGGCCATCAAGGACAAACGACTCGTACTTGTTCTTGCGCTCCTCGTCGAAGGTATCGAGGATGCTCGTCGGCCGGGTCACGGTGCGGGCAAACACCTCGAACGGTTGGCCGCTGATCGGATTGTAGAACGTAAACGGCGCGTAGTCGGCGTGCGTGTACGCCCGATCGATGCTGGCGGTCAGGTTGCGGAAGTCGCCCTTCCACCAGGCACCCGACAGCGACATGCCACCGAAGAGTTCGTGCTGCACTTCAACGCCCTGCTCGAGGTTCCAGGTGCGCGGGTACTCACCGTAGGTACTGAGAGCGGCAATGCCGTAGTTCTGGGCGAGGCCCGCAAAGTCAATTTCACATGCCGCACTGGGGAAACCGGTGCACCGTAGCCCGCCGTCGGCAATGTCGTTGCCGTTGACGTCGCGCCACGGCAACGTGGCGGTCTGGCTGAGCAGCGGGTTGTAGTTCGCGGCAATGCCCGTCGTGCGCGACAGGTTATACCGGTTCAGCGAATACTTGATGGCGGTGCGGCCGTTGCCCATCAAGTCATAGACCAACGCCATGCGGGGCGCGATGTCGTTCCATGCCGGCACGTCCGTGATTTCATCGAACGTGCGTTCCGGCACGAACCGGCCCGCGGGCGACTTGCCGGCCAGCACCTTGGCGTTGAGAGTTTCCCACCGCACGCCGACGTTGGCAGTCAGACGATTCAGGCGCCATGAATCCTGGATGTAGACGCCCAGGTCGCGGTTAAGACGCTCAGCGTAGGCTAGCGGCGAGTTGCGAATCAGCACACTGTCGGGCACCGACCATCGGACGCCAGTGGTGCTGCTCCGGTACTGCTGGACGAGATCGGCGTTGGCGTCGCGCGTGTGCTTGAAGGTGCCCTGCCGGTTATTGGCCCCCACCTTGATGGTATGGTCGCCCTTGACGTAGGTCGCCGCGACGTTCCAGTAAAACGCCACCGGGCTTTCGGTCGTGTTGATCGGGCCGGCCTGGGTGTAGCCGCCGAGATCGACCTCGTTCTTGGCCGCCTTCGCGAACCACGCGGCCGTACCACGCGGCTGCTCAATGCCCTCGCGGTATTCGTTCGTGTAGTACTCGGTGTTATTTGACCAACCCGCCTCCAGGAACAACGAGCTCGAGATCGGCGAGGTCCACTTGATGGCCGTGGTGTGGTACGCCGGCGAATTCCACACTGTCGCTGCCGTCTCGGGATCGTAATTGGCCTGCATGTCGTGGCCACGGTACTTATCGATCTCGTCGAAGTAGCCCGAGAACTTGTTGCGCGGCGTCGCCTGCCACGTGAGCCGGGCCATGCCGTTCAGGATGTATTGGTCGTCGATGCCCTGGGTGCCGTCATCGAGCACCGTATTGGCGATGAAGTTGTTCACCGAGTTATAGCGGGTCGCGCCGAAAAACCACAGCTTGTCTTTCTTAATCGGCCCACCCAACGCCAACGAGTAATCGACAATGCGGTCGATGGCATTGCCGGAAGTCAGGCCCCGTGCCTTGTGGCGATCGGTCAGGTTGCTCGACTGCCAAGCGCCCGGCCGGTTCACCGCCTTGAAGTCGCCGCTGAAGCGGTTGCCGCCCTCGCGCGGAATCATGTTCAGGCGCACGCCGCCCGACGAAGTTTCGGCACCAATGCCGGCGGTCTGGTAGCTGACCTCGGCGTTCATGGAGTCGTTGTAATAGCTCTGGATGGCGCCATC
>JANMUX010000320.1:0-2700 GCA_031392125.1 Acidobacteriota bacterium
GATGCCCACGGTTCCGGCAATGTCGCTGTAGTTGAGCCCGGAGCGCGCGGCGGGATTGCCGCCCGTGGCCTGGTCGTCAGGCATCACGCCGGGGACCAGTTGCAGGTAGCTCTGGTAGCTGCGGCCGGTCGGCAGCGACTCGGTCAACTCCAGGGTGATGTCCTGGCCGGTGGTGGCGCTACGCACGTCGACCAGGGGCGTGGCGGCCGTGACGGTGACCGCCTCGGTCAGGCCGGCAATTGACAGCGTGACGTTGATCGCCGCGGTCTGTCCCGAGCGGACCAGGATCTTGTCGCGCGCCTGTTCCTTGAAGCCCTGCAGCGACACGGTGACCGTGTAGTTGGCCGACGGGGCGAGTGCCTCGAGCGTGGCCACGCCCTGGGCGTCGCTCACGACGGTTCGCTTCGTGATGGTGTCAGCCGCAGTGGCGGTGACGGTGACGCCGGGGAGCCGGCCGCCGTCAGCATCGGTCACCACGATTTCGATGGTGCCGGTGTTGCTGACCTGGGCTGAGGCGACGCCGGTAAAGACGAGCCAGAGGGCCATGAAAATGGCGCTCGTGCGGATACGCATAAGAAACTCTTCTCCTTGAAAGAACCTGAAAACAACGGTCGAACAGTTGTTTAGTAAAGGAAAAGGTGTGCCACCGGGGGTGGGACGAACGGGGAACCGAATGCTAGCGATTCAGTGATCGACCGTTTTCAGGCTGGGACGAAATCGCCAATGGTCGGTAGCGTCCGCTCAAAAAAATGGATTGATATCTCTGCCGTGTGGGATGAACGGCAGATCATCACGGGCGAACTATTTCCGTTTGTCCTTGATGGCCTGCTCGAGTTGCGGGTTCACCTTGAGTCCGGCCCGCTTGGCGTCGTTCAACGACGCATCAGCTTCGGCGAAACGTCCGGTCTCGAGATATACGACCGCGAGATTGTTGTGCGCTTCACCTGATTTCCGGTCGGCCTCGAGTGTGGCCTTGTACTCGCGTTCGGCATCGGCCAACTTACCCGAACGAAAGTAGGCGCTGCCCAGTGACAGCGACACCCACGCCGGGATCGCGGCATCGATCGTGACGTTGTTGCCGCGGGCAATGATGTCCTGCACCTGCCGCTTCTGTTCCTGTAATTGTCTTAGCTGATCTTGCGCTTGAATGGTCTGTGGACCCGATTGCACCTGTCGGATCATCTCGTCGATTTCGGTGATGCGGTTGTTGCGGTAGCGCTGCGCCTCTTGCTGGTTCGAGAACTGCCGGCCCACTTGCGCGCGGTACAGGTCCCGGCAGCGTGTCAGGGCGGAGATGGCCGAGACGTACTGCTTCAACGCCATGTGGGCGCGGCCCAAGCCGTAGAACGGCATCTCGAACTCGGGGTCGATGGCCACGGCCTCCTGGAAATGCTTTACGGCCTGCTCGTACGACTCCCCCCGCATCTGTTCCCAGCCGAGCCGGTTCTGCACGCGCGACTTCTCGCGGTCTCCTGGCGCCAGGGACTGGGCAGCGGCCGGCGGGGCCACGATCAGACACGCGAGGGTGACGGCAATCAGGCTGCGCATGATGACTCCAAAGAAAAACCCCGCGAGCCTTTTCGGGGCTCGCGGGGCTGACGATAGTGGAATTCCGCCGGGCAGTCGAGGCCCGGCGGCAGTGCGGTCTAGAACAGGAACTTCACGCCAATGCGCGCAGCGAGCGGCGCCTGGAATGCGTTGTCCATCAGGAACCGGGGGTCCTTGACGACGTTCTGGCTCGAAATGAGCGACGCCAGCGTCTGGCGGCCCGTGTAGAACAGCGTTTCGTCCGGAACCACGCCGTTCACCTTCTGGTAGGTCGAGAACTTGCCAACCGAGGTGTCCTGGCTGAACAGGTTCAGCACGTTCAGGCTGACCTGCACGCTGCGTTCGCCCGCAACCTTGAAGGCGTGCTGCAGGTAGATGTCGGTCTGTGAGAACACCGGCGTCCGGCCATCGCTGGCGCGGCCGAGGTACTGGACCGGCAGGTTGCTGGTCGGGTAGATGCCCAGTTCGCGCGTCACGGGCAGGCCGCTGGCCACGTACTGGTTGACGCCCAGGCTGGTGCCGATCGGCAGCTGATAAATGAACTGCGTCTTGAACTGGTGCGGGCGGTCGGTCGCCAGCAACCCGAAGGCCGGCGTGCCGCCGTCCTGGAAGCTCATCAGGGGGTAATCGAACGCCCGGCCCACGTTCGGGCTGGTGCGGCCGTTTTCATCCGACTGTGAGAGACCCGAGTAGTTGCCGTAGAGGCGGCTCCACAGGTAGCTCGAACGCAGATACCAGCGGTTCGAGAATCGCTTGTCGAACGCGAACTCCACGCTATCGTAGTCGCGAACGGCCTTCGGAGCGGCCACGTTCGGGTTGACGAACGCCAGCGAGGTGAGACCCTCGCCGGGGTTGGCGATCACGTAGATTTCGTTGCCCGCGGCATCGAGTGAACCCGTGTCTTCAACCGCGCGATCGATCTGCTTGTGGACGTAGCGGACGCTGAGCGACATCACGTTGTTCAGCTGGTGCTCGATGCCGGCGGTCGCTTCCTGCTGCCGCATCGGCTTGAGATCGGGATCGATCGCGTTCGCCCCGACCGAGATGTGCCGGAAGTCGGTCGTGCGCAGCAGCCTGCCGGGGCAGGCGGGCGGGCACGCCGGGCTCGATACAAGGTTCGGCCAGTCGAAGGTGTCGAGCGTGTAGTAGTAC
>JANMUX010000322.1:0-2996 GCA_031392125.1 Acidobacteriota bacterium
TCGATTCCGCGCCAGTTCATCCCGGCGGTGGAGAAAGGCATCCAGGAATCACGCTTGCGCGGTTACCTGGCGGGGTATCCGGTGGTGGACTTCCGTGTCGTGCTCTACGACGGGTCGTACCACGACGTCGACTCCAACGAGCTGTCCTTTAAGACCGCCGGCTGGCTGGCGTTCAAGGACGCCATGTCAAAGGCCCACCCGGTACTGCTCGAGCCGGTGATGAACGTCGAGATCTACGCGCCAGGAGACCATGCCGGCGACCTGATGGGCGACCTCAACGGCCGTCGCGGCCGCATCTCGGGGATGGAGGCGAAGGGCCAGACCACGGTGATCAAGGCGCAGGTGCCGATGGCGGAGATGCTGACTTACGAGCAGCACCTGACGTCGGTGACCGGCGGCCGCGGCTCGTATCACATGGAGTATTCGCACTACGACGAGGTGCCGACTCACATGCAGCAGAAGATTGTCGCCACCGCGAAGGCGGCGGGACACCACGTGGCGGAGGAACCGGCCTGAGGCCGGCCGGCGCTTCGCGCGCGAGCCGCGCGGCGACTACGCCCTGAGTGACACGCCAAGGTCGTGGAGCAGTCCGTCGCTCAGACCGTAGATCCACCCGTGCAGCTCAAGCGACTGGTCGCGGCGCCACGCGTCTTGCACAATCGTGGTGCGCGCGATGTTGCGCACCTGCTCGACAACGTTCAGCTCGGCGAGGCGGTTGATCCGCGCATCGACATCAGCCAGTTGCAGGAGCTCGGACTGGTGCGCCTCCTTGACGTCCTGCACGTGCTGCAGCCAGTTGTCGATCAAGCCATGCGCAGTGCCGTCGAGCGCGGCGCGAATGCCGCCGCACCCGTAGTGGCCGCACACGATCACGTGGCGGACCTTCAGCACGTCCACCGCGTATTGCAGCACCGACAGGCAATTGACGTCGGTGTGCACGACGATGTTCGCCACGTTGCGATGGACGAACAGCTCGCCCGGGTAGAGGCCGACAATCTCGTTGGCGGGGACGCGGCTGTCGGAGCAGCCAATCCAGAGATAATCCGGCGCCTGCTGCCCGGCGAGGCGCGAAAAGAAGTTTGGGTCCTGGTTGACCTGCGCGGCGGCCCAGGCGCGGTTGTTGTCGAGAAGCTTCGTCAGCGATTCCATCGGCCCACAGTTTACCGTCGTCGGGCCACCCACGTGGTCATCGACCGCAGATCGTGCACCACGGTGGTCTTGATCGGGTCGAGCAGCTCTCCGCCAAGGGTCTCGGTCCACCGCAGCAACGCTGCCGCGTCGACCAGGTAACGGTCGGAGCCGTCAGGCAGGCGGAACCTGCCTTGGGAAAGTGGCTGGACCTGCGCCTCCATCCCGATGGTCGAGGCCAGCCTCGCAAAGAACAGCCCGCCGGGCTTCAGCACGCGCCACATCGCCCGCACCATGGCCTCGAAGTGCTGGTCGTCGCGCGCGAAGTGCAGCACCGCGCTGGCCAGCACCGCGTCGGCGCTCGCCTCGGGAAAAGACGTGTCCTCGATCGCCTCGACGCGGAAGGCAGACTCGGTAGAGCGGACTGCGACCGTGGGCGTCAGCTCCGCGGCCATCCCCCGCACTTGTGCAACCGCCTCGGGATTGGCGTCATTACCGCAGACGTCATAGCCCTGGCGCAGGAGGTAAACCAGGTTGCGCCCACCGCCGCACCCGGCGTCGAACACCCGCATGCCCGGCGCGAGCCGTCCGCGCAACAGCTGATCGAACAGGTAGATGTCGATGTCGCCGAACTCTGCGCGGAGGTTCATGGGCCTAGGGGCTTAGGGGCTTAGGGGCTTGTGGCTTGGGGCTTGCGCGAAGCAAAAAAGAAAAGGCCCCGAGGGCGAACCACCGGGGCCTTTCTCTTCTGTGTCTAACCGGTGTGAATCGGTGGCCTAGGCGCCGCCAGCCTTGCGGGGTGTCGAGGTCTGCTTCGACGCACCACGCGCGGGCTTGCTCGCCTTGGTCTTCGGGCCGCCATCGCCCTTGTTCTTCTGGCCCGCGCCGCCGCGAATGCTCTTGGCGGCCGCCTTGAGGCGCTCGCCGACACTCTTCTGCGTCTTGGGCTGGTCGCCGGCCGCGGCTGCTTCTTCGGCCGCCTTCTTCTCGGCTTCGGCCTTCTTCGGGTCGAACTCGCTGCCGAGCAGCTCGATTTGCGCGATCTCCGCGGCGTCGCCACGGCGATGACCGAGCTTGAGGATGCGGGTGTAGCCACCGGCGCGATCCATGAAACGCGGCGCCAGCTCGTCGAACAGCTTGGTGACCACGGTCTCGTTGAGGACGTCGCGCATCACCAGGCGGCGCGCCGACAGCGACGCGCCCTTGGGATCGTTGGCCTTCACGCCGCGCTTGGCGATCGTGATCAGCCGTTCAACGTAGGGGCGCAGCTCCTTCGCCTTGGGAACGGTGGTCTCGATCCGTTCGTGGCGAAGCAGGGCCTCGGCCTGGTTGCGGAGCAGCGCCGTTCGGTGCGACGAGGTCCGGCCAAGCTTGCGATGTGCATTTCGGTGACGCATGACTGTTTATTCCGCCGTCGAGGGCGAGTCGAGCTTCATGCCGAGGCTCAGCCCCATCGACGTCAGGATCTCCTTGATCTCGTTGAGCGACTTGCGCCCAAAATTCTTGGTCTTCAGCATCTCGGTTTCGGTCTTGCCGACCAGCTCCCGGATCGTCCGGATGTTGGCGTTCTTCAGGCAGTTGTAGGACCGCACCGACAGTTCGAGCTCTTCGACGCTCTTGTCGAGGTGCTCGTTGGTGACACCGACGCGCGGCGCTTCCGCGCCTGCTTCCGACGTCTCATCGTCCGCCTCGTCCAGGCTGACGAAGATGTTCAGGTGGTCGCGGATCAGCTTGGCCGACAGCGACACGGCGTCGCGCGGGGTCACCGAGCCGTTGGTCCACACTTCGATGGTGAGCTTGTCGTAGTCGGTGGTCTGGCCGATGCGCGCGCCCTCGACCAGGTAGTTCACCTTCTTGACCGGCGAGTG
>JANMUX010000358.1:0-2517 GCA_031392125.1 Acidobacteriota bacterium
GCAACTCGCGGATCATCCGCAGCGCGTCGGTGCCGTTCATCGCCTGCGCGACGCGGTAGCCGGCGCTTTCCAGAATACGCGTCGTCGAAGCCAGCGCGTCGGCGTAGTCGTCCACCACGAGGAGACGCGGAGGCTGGGAATCCACGGTCAGATGGGAGTGGTGATGGGCAGCCAGAACAGGAAGGTCGCGCCCTTTCCCAGTTCGCTTTCAACCCAGATCCGGCCGCCGTGTGCTTCGACGATCTTGCGCACGATCGCGAGTCCGAGTCCGGTGCTCTTCTCACCCGCGGTGCCCCTGGCGGTGGCCCGGGCGAAGGGCTTGAACAGGTTCATCAGGTCGCCAGGCGAAATACCTGGTCCCTGGTCGGCAATGCTGATCGTCACCCCGTCGGCAGAGCTCGCGGCGGAGACCACAACGCGGCTGCCCGGCGCGGCGAATTTCATCGCGTTGCCGATTAGGTTATTCAGCACCTGCTCGATTCGCCCGGCATCGAGCGGCAGGCTAGGCAGCAGCAGCCCAGGCGGGGACCAGTCGATGGCGATCGTCTTACGGGCGGCGAGGGTTCGATTGAGCGTGACATTGTCGGTCAGCAGGCGGCCCAGATCGCACGGTTGCCGATCCAGTGTCAGGCGCCCGGCGTCGATCGAGGTCACGTCCAGCAGGTCATCGACCAGGCCCAGCATGAACCGGCTGGTGCGCTTGATCGTGCTGATGAACGCGCGATGTTCGTCGTTCAGCAACGGACCGGCATCGGCCTCGAGAAAATCGCTGTAGTTCTGAATCACGCCGAGTGGGCTGCGCAGGTCGTGAGCCGCCATGCCCAGCAGTTCGTTCTTGAGCGTGTTCAGCTGTTCGAGCTCGATGTTCTTCTTGGCCATCTCGCGCTGAAGGGTCGCGAGTTCGTTGTTCAACCGCGACAGGTCCTCGTAGAGATGCTGATCGCGGCTGGCGTCGCGCTGTTGGCGCAGGCCCAGCTCTTTCAGTGCCGCCCGCAGTGCGTTGGTCTGCTCGTTGTTGATGAGCACGAGTTCTTCGTGCAGGCGCGCCAGGCTTGCTGTGCTGCGTGCGGCAACCACGTAGAGGTGATCACCCTCAGACATGCCGGAGAAGAACATTGCCATCTCGCGGTCTGTCGCCCGCACCCGTAACTCCCGGTCGAATGCCGCGCCGCGGGCAACCACGGCCTCCAGGAACGCCTTGAGCGCGCCGGCGGATGCCGGCGCGGTCACGTCGGCCAGCGACCGGCCTTCCTGAAAGAGGCCGGGCAAGCCGACGTCATCCCGGATCACGCGGCGCACCGTGCCAGCGGAGTCACATAACAGCGCAACGCCTTGCCGATCATGGGCTGTCACGGCGTCGGATGATGGTCGCGAAACTGGTTGGCCAGGGCAATCGCGGCCTGGGCGTCGGAGGCGGTCCCATCGGCGCCGATCTGCCGCCACAGATCGGGTGCGACCGCGAACGGGTAGCCGCCGACCAGGATCGTGACGTTGCGGCACGCGACGTTCGCGCGCACGACGCTGATCAACGCCGACACCGCGCGAAGATGGCTGGAGATGGAGGCCGAGATGGCAAGAATGTCGGCCTTCCGCTCGACCAGTGCGCCGACGACTTCTTCGGCGGGCGTGCTGGCGCCCAGGTAATAGGTGTTCCAGCCCTCCATCTCGAAGAAATCGGCCACCATGCGGACGCCGATCTCATGCAGGTCGCCAGAGACGCAAGTCGCCACCAGCGTGCCGCCGGTGCTGGCGGCGGCAAAGATGTGAGGATAGAGCTGCGACATGATCAGCTGGGTTGCCGCCGTGCAGTAGTGCTCCTGGGCGACGCTGATGTCGTGGATCTGCCACAACCGGCCAACCTCGTACTGCGCCGGCTGGAAGACGTTCAGGTAGATGTCTTTCACGGGCACGCCGCCAGCGACGGCATCGAGAATGAGTGTGCTGGCCTGCCGCCGATCGCCATCGAGCAGGGCGGTGAGATACGCGCGGGTGAGAGACGCAAGCGGCGCGTCCTGGATCAAGAAGGAAGGGGCGTTTGCCGGCGGAGAGGGCAGCGCCTGCAGCGCCGCATCCGAGAGGTCAGCCGCAGGTTCGGGCCGAGTGTCCATCAGGTACCTCGCACAGAGTTTATCTCACCGGTTACGGTGACGTCTGATACGGCGTTCGGGCTCAGACGGGATTTTCCGCGAGAAGAATCTCACGCGAATTCGCTTGCAAGGGCGCTTGTGGAAGACGAGAATCGCCCAGCTCAGGCCTCAAGCGATATTGTCCCATGCGGCCAGTAGCGTAAATTGCCCAGCTAATCTCACGATCGGTCGGTAACAGTCGTCTGCTCCCCTCGAGGCAGACCGACAGAACAGAAAGAGTCAGCATGAAAATATTTCAGCGCACCGCGGGCATCTTCTGCGCAAGCCTGCTCATGGCAGCCACGGTCTATGCATTTGGCTTCAACCAGAACATCGTTGCCATTTTCGGTGCCGGCAATCCTAATACCGGGTGGACAACCGACACCGCTGC
>JANMUX010000365.1:0-3743 GCA_031392125.1 Acidobacteriota bacterium
ACAACTCGCGCGGCTCGGTCATGCCCCAACGGTGTTCGAAAAGGCCGACCGCATCGGCGGCCTGCTGCGCTACGGAATTCCCGACTTCAAGCTTGCGAAGGCGCAGATCGACCGCCGCATCCGCCAGATGGAAGCCGAGGGCGTGATCTTTCGCACCGGGATGAACGTTGGCGTCGACGTGTCGGTAGAGCGCTTGCTCGACGATTATGAAGTGCTCGTCCTGGCCGTTGGCGCAGCGCAGCCGCGCGACTTCGATCTTCCCGGGCGAACCCTCACCGGCGTCCATTTCGCAATGGATTATCTCACCCAGCAGAACCGGCGCGTGGCTGGCGTTGCGGAAGGCTTTGTTGCGCCCGACGGGACGATCGACGCCAACGTCAAACACGTCGTCGTCGTCGGCGGTGGCGATACGGGATCCGACTGCATCGGCACCGCACATCGCCAGGGCGCGCTATCGGTGACGCAGATTGAAATCCTGCCGAAGCCGCCGCTGCACGAGGACAAGCAATTGATCTGGCCGCATTGGCCCGTCAGACTGCGCACGTCTCATTCGCAGGAGGAGGGGGCGGTTCGTGAGTTCTCGGTCGTTGCCGAGGAATTGCGAGGAGAAGACGGCAAGGTGTCGGCACTCATTTTCCAACAGGGCGGGGTGAGGCATTCAATCCCCGCGGATTTGGTGCTGTTGGCCATGGGGTTCACCGGAGTGCGCAGCGAGGGGGCGATTGCCCAAGCTGGCGTGACACTCAACGCAAGCGCCAACGTCAAAACAGACGCTTACGCCGCTGGGCCACGAATCTACGCCTGCGGCGACGCGCGTCGAGGCCAGTCTCTGGTAGTGTGGGCGATCCGTGAAGGCCGCGAATGCGCTGCCGCAGTCGATCGAGTCCTGCACGCGGTGTGACCTCAGCTGCCGCCAACCGTCTTTTTGGTGCCGCGCGCAGCCTTCCGCAGGCGTTGCTCATCGACCAGCGTGAGTCGGTCGAAGCCTTCGCCTTGCGCTGAATAGCGCACGTCACGGCACGGACTGTCGGCAGCTGTTTTCGGAGTCTCAGGCGAGAACGGCAGTTATGGCTTCTGTCATCATAGAAAGCGGACTGTCCGCTATCGGCCATGGGTGGACTACGGGCGGAGGCGTTCGCTATGCGCCCATATCGGTCGCTCACGGCAGTAGTGGACACGCCTGAAGACGGACTCTCGTTCAGCTAGCTGCTTATGTCATGTTTCGACCCACTGCGGACGCTCATACCGAACAACTTTCAGGCAATCATACGCGCCTGTTCTCCAACAAACAGCTTAGGCAAGCCCAGCTCAGGTAGGCCCAACGCGATGACCTTAAAAATCTGAACCAATTTGATGGTCGACGGCGTGCCATGCCACCATTCAGCGGGCAGACGATCAGGATTTAACCGGAACTGGGGGCCCGGGCGATCGCAGCAGAGAAGTTCTGGCTATCGTTCGATCAGGCGCCGCATTTATCATCCGAGACATTAGCTTGATAAGCTGGCCGCGATCCTCATCGGACCAGTCGCGGAAATGCTCTTCCATCCAGCGGCGTCGACCATCGTCAACATGGGCGAGCAACTCCCTCCCAGCGGCACTGGGAGAAAGGTGACGCACGCGCCAATCCAACGCGTTCGGTAGTCGTTCGACCAGCCCCAACTGCTCTAGTTTTGTCACTTGGCGACTGACCGTGGAATGATCCCGCCCGACAAGATTGGCGAGCTCGACTGTGTTTATTTGGTCGTGAAGATTGATGCGCGAAAGCAGTGGAAACAGCGCACGATCGAGCTTGACGCCCGACGCCGCCATCAATCGGGCATCGACGTCGAACCGGTTTATCAAGTCTGATATTCGGATCAGAAGGTGATGAAGCTCATCGGGCCAATTCATATATCCGTGCACTATACACATTTCTTTTGCTCGGCAATGGAGGCCGGCCTATGAGGCCTGTGCATAATGCACGGAATAGGAAAACTATCATGAGCGACGTTTTAATTGCTGGAGCCGGCCCGGCGGGGCTCACACTCGCGATCGAACTGTTACGCAGGAAAATTCCGGTTCGTTTGATCGACGCTTCAGCGGAGCCTTTCGGCGGATCTCGCGGGAAAGGCGTGCAACCACGTTCGCTCGAAATTTTCAACATGATCGGCATCATCGACGACATACTCGCCGAAAGCTCGCTATATCCGTATCTCAAGATGCACCTTGGTCCGATTTCGTTCAAAGCCGGGTCGCTGGTACCCATCACCAACCGACTGAAGACCGCCCCCACCCGAACATGTTGTTGGTGGCGCAGTGGCGCACAGAAGCAGTGCTATGCGCCTATTTCGAGAAACTGGGCGGCACCGTTGAATATGGAATCGGTCTGGAGAGATTGTCTCAAGCCGAACGCAGCGTGAGCGTCACGCTTACGAACTGTGAAACGGTCACAGCGGCCTATGTCGTGGGTTGCGACGGTGGACGGAGCGCCACGCGCAAGGCGATTGGATTGTCGCTAGTGGGGGAGACGCTCGACGACAAGACCATGCTCCGCAGAGGTTTGTATCGCAATTTTCGCGACTAAGCGGCCACTCAACGGGCCCCACCTACAGAGACACAGTATCTCTGAAGGTGGTTGGAGGCCCGAGCCGGAATCGAACCGGCGTGCGGGGATTTGCAGTCCCCTACGTAACCACTCCGCCATCGGGCCTCGCGAAGTGTCGCGGCATTGGCGGAGGCGGGGGCGGCGTGTCAAGGCAGACTTTCGACGAACGGCGACGCTCGGCGCTTGGCGGTCCCGGCGTCACCGGCTACACTTCTGGTTGACCGGACTGTATTATCGATGCATGACAGTCCAGACGAGCGAGGGACCCCGATGGATCATGTTGCCGCGCGCCGCGCGATGATCGACAACCAGTTGCGCCCTGAAGGGGTGACCGATGGCGCGGTGCTTGCCGCGATGGGGTCGGTCGCGCGCGAGGATTATGTCCCCGACAGTGCGCGCGGTTTTGCCTATTTCGATCGCCCGATCCAGTTCGGGGACGGACGCGCGATGATGCCTCCCGCCGCGCTTGGCCGTCTGCTCAGCGAGCTTGCCCCGCGCCCCGGCGAGCGCGCGCTCGTGGTCGGCGCGGGAAGCGATTATAGCGCCGCCTTGCTGGTGGCGATCGGGCTCGACGTGACCTCGATCGACGGCCGCGACGCGGGCGTGGACGGGGACGGCGGCGACGTTTTCGACTTGATCCTGATCGACGGAGCGGTCGATCACATTCCGCAGCCCTTGATCGATCGGCTGGTTGAGGGTGGCCGGCTTGGTGGCGCGTTGCGCGTGTCCGGAGTGAGCCGGCTGGTCGTCGGGCGCGCCGCGGCGGGTCGGCTTGGCCTGCGCACGATCGTCGATGCCGACGTCCCTTCGCTGCCGCACGCTGCGCGGCCGCCTGCCTTCACCTTTTAAGTCATGATGGAGTCGCCCTTGTCACGTCATCTGCTGATCGGGTCGCTGTCGCTGGCCCTGCTTGCCGGCACCGCATCGGCCGACACGCTGCGCGAAGCGCTGGTGTCGACCTATGCCACCAACCCGACGATCACCGCGCAGCGCGAGCAGTTGCGCTCGACCGACGCCAATGTCGCGATCGCGCGCGCCGCGGGGCGCCCCAACGTGGGTGCCACGATCGGGGTCAATCGCGATCTGACCCAGGCGGGGGTGTTCAACCGCGGCGGCAAGGGACCGTTTCTGTCGGGCGGGGTCGACTTGAGCTATCCGA
>JANMUX010000383.1:0-8227 GCA_031392125.1 Acidobacteriota bacterium
TCTTCCGCAAGATCCAAACCTTGTTGAGCTGGTCCTTCGGCATGAGCAGCTCTTCTTTTCGCGTGCCGGAGCGCTCGATGTCGATCGCGGGGAAGACGCGCCGATCGACGAGCTTGCGGTCGAGGTGGAGCTCCATGTTGCCGGTGCCCTTGAACTCCTCGAAGATCACGTCGTCCATGCAGGATCCCGTGTCGATCAGCGCCGTCGCGATGATCGTCAGCGACCCGCCCTCCTCGAGGTTGCGGGCAGCGCCGAAGAAGCGCTTGGGCCGCTGGAGGGCGTTCGCGTCGATGCCGCCCGACAGGATCTTTCCGGAGGAGGGCTGCACGGTGTTGTAGGCGCGCGCGAGGCGCGTGATGCTGTCGAGCAGGATCACGACATCTTTCTTGTGCTCGACCAGGCGCTTGGCTTTCTCAATCACCATCTCGGCGACTTGCACGTGGCGCTGGGCCGGTTCATCGAACGTTGACGAGATCACTTCGCCATCGACCGAGCGCTGCATGTCGGTGACTTCTTCCGGGCGCTCGTCGATCAGCAGAACGATGAGATAGACCTCTGGGTGGTTCTTGGCCACCGACTGCGCGATGCTTTGCAGCAGCATGGTCTTGCCGGTGCGTGGTGGCGCGACGATCAGGCCACGCTGGCCCTTGCCAAGCGGCGTCATCAGGTCCATCACGCGGGCCGACAGGTTCTCGGCCTCGGTTTCGAGCTTGATGCGTTCGAGCGGATAGAGCGGCGTGAGGTTCTCGAAGAACAGCTTCTCGCGCGCCTGATCAGGGGCTTCGAAATTGACCGCTTCGACCTTGATCAGGGCGAAGTAACGCTCGCCTTCTTTGGGCGGACGAATCTGACCCGAGACGGTGTCGCCGGTTTGCAAGTCGAACTTGCGAATCTGTGAGGGCGAGACGTAGATGTCGTCGGGGCCGGGAAGGTAGTTGTAATCCGGGGCGCGCAGGAACCCGAACCCGTCGGGCAGTACCTCGAGCACTCCTTCCGAGAAGATGAAGCCGCTCTGCTCGGTCTGTGCCTTCAGGATCTGAAAAATCAATTCCTGCTTGCGCATGCCCGTCGCGCCGGCGACCTCCAGGTCCTTGGCAACCTGGGTGAGATGCTGGATGCTCATCTCTTTCAGCTGGTTGATGTTGAGCCCGGGCTTCTTGCTCTCGTTCAACGCATGTTCGGCAGATTCGGCGGCCACATCGGGCTGTGGTGGGGGCTGATGACCGCCACCGCGGTGGGGACCGTGACGCTTTTGACTGGGCATGCAGGTTATTCCAAGGAAGGTCGGGGCTCGGGTTGTCAGGTTCTGGAAAGGGGCGGAGCGACGTCCGCGAGAGACGCGTCTCGAACGCGCACGGAACGAAACGGAGGCAAAGCCGGAAGAAACTGCCGGTAGTATACCAGAAGTGCATCGCATCACGCTTCCCCTGCTGGTCCTGGCAGTGGTCACCTTTTTTGCCGGGCTGGGCCGGGGCGCCATTACCGATTCGGACGAAGCGTTCTACGCAGATGCCGCGCGCGAGATGGTTGACTCGGGCGATTGGGTCACCCCCTATTACAACTACGAACCGCGCTTTCAGAAGCCGGTGCTGTACTACTGGCTGACGGCGTCAGCCTCGCTGGTGCTCGGGGAAAGCGAAATGGCGGCGCGATTCTGGGCGGCGATGGCAGGTCTCGGGCTGGTGCTCGTCACGGCCGCGGCCGGCCGGCTGTGGTACGACGAGTCAACCGGACTGCTGGCGGGCGCGATCGTCGCCACCAACTTTGGCTATTTCTCGATCGGCCGCATGGCCCTGCCAGACTTGCCGTTGGCCTTCTGTATCTCGCTGGCGATCTGGGCGGCGCTGGTCGCCACGCTCGAGCAGGAACGATCACCCCGAAAGTTCGTGTTGCTCGCCGCGCTGGCCCTCGGCCTCGGCTTTCTCACCAAGGGTCCGGTGGGCCTGATTATTCCCGCCATCGTGATCGTACCCGTCTTGATGATCGAGCGGCGCTCGATAGCGCTCGAACCGAGCGATATCGTCCTGGGCCTCGTCGTGATGGTCGGTGTGGCGGTGCCGTGGTACCTGGTGATGTGGTTCCGCCACGGCAACGAGTACCTGCAGGGATTCTTCATCGGCGACAATTTCGAGCGGTTCGCGACCGATCGCTTCAACGACCCGCGGCCCTGGTGGTTCTACTTGCCAATTGTCGCCGGGGGCCTCTTGCCGTGGACGCCATTGGCCCTGGTCTGGCTTGGGCCCGTGACGCAGTTCGTGCGTCGCCGGCGCGACATTGGCACCATCGACCTGCGTCTGCTGCTGTGGGCGGCGCTGCCGCTGGCGTTCTTCTCGTTCTCGGTCGGCAAACAGCCTCGATATATTCTGCCGCTCCTGCCGCCGCTCGCGCTGCTGCTCGCCTCGTCGATCGTCGAGCGCACCCAGGAGTGGCGGGGACTCGACGGCGCGCGGTCGCGGCCGCGGCGCGCCACTGGCGTGGTGATGGGCTCGCTGCTGAGCGGCGCGTTTTTCATCCTGCTGGGATGGCTGCTGTACCGCGTGCAGCCGCTGCTGATCAATGTGGCGCCAGTCTTCACGCAGGTGGCGGCCGGGGTGATCGCGGTGGCGGGCGTGATGATTGTGGTGGTGGCGCTGTCGAGCCAATGGCGCATGGCTCCGGTTGTGATCGCGCTGGCGGCAGCGGTCACGCTGCCCGCCCTGCAGTTCGGCGGCCTGTCGAGCGGCCGTGAGGACACGGTCCGTCAGATGGCTCGCCTGGTGCAGCAACACCGCAGCGCGGACGAGGCCGTGGGCACCTACCGCGTGTTCGTGCGCAACCTGGTGTTCTATGCGCACACCAGGACCACCGACATCATCACCGACGATCAGGCCTCCGACTTCATGTCGCAGCCCAGCCGGGTGCTGATGGTCGCGCCAGCCGACGTCATCGACCGGCTCGAACGCGAGCGGGGACTGAAGCTGGTGCGGATCGCGGAACTGCCCTACTTCAACGAAGCGGGCGTGCGGGTTCGGACGTTGCTCTGGCCCGATCCCGCGCGTGACCTCACGCGGGTGGTGCTGGCCGCGAATCGCTAGCGCGCGTAATCCACGCGTGAACGGTGTTGCGCACCGACAGCGCGTTCTGCCCAGTCCCGGGCAGGATCAGCCACCCACCCTCTTTTCTCTTCAACACCACGGCCCCGCCGTCCACCTGCGCCGACACGAACTCGGATCGCGGGAACGAGCGCCGGCGCATCAGGCTGTTGACATGCAAGGTGTCGCCGTCGAGCACGATGCGCGCCGCGACGGCGTCGGCCGCCGCGGCAATCGCGAACGCCGCGATCGCCATGCCGGCGTAACGCAGCAGGTACGAGTCGCCGTAAAAGAAGAAGTACGAAGACATGCCGAGGAACGACAGCGCGGCAAGACAGATGGCGCCGAGTACCCACGGCGCCATGCGAATGGTGGTTGGTTTACCCATGTCCATGCGGCGGTCGGCCTGTCCACCGAAGCACCACGCGCGGAGGTGGAAAGTCCCGCCTCTACTTGTTGGCGGCGGTGGGAATCCTGCCGCTCTTCTCCATCGCAGCGACAAACCCGAAGATCCGGTCCACGCCCTCCCGAAGCCGTTCGGTTGACGTCGCATACGACAACCGGAAGAAGCCAGGTGCGTCGAAGCCTTCGCCGGGAGTAATCGCGACCGCCGCTTCCTTTAACAAGATCTCGGCCAGCTCGCCGGTGGTCTTGATGCCGGTCGGCGAGAGCAGGTCGGCCACGTACGGAAAGAGGTAAAACGCGCCCGATGGCTTGACGCAGACGAAGCGCGGGTCAGCGGTCAGCCAGCCATGCACCAGGTCGCGCCGCTTGCGGTATTCGGTCAGCATGGCCGCGACGCCGTCTTGCGGTCCAGTCAGCGCGGCAATGCCGGCCTTCTGCGTGATCGAGCAAATATTCGACGTCGAGTGCCCCTGGACGACGTTGAACTGCGAGACGACCTCCTTGGGCGCAATCGCCCAGCCGCAGCGCCAGCCGGTCATGGCGTAGGCCTTGGATGCCGCGCTGCAAATCACCGTGCGGTCACGGAGGCGGTCGAACAGGATCTTGACCAGGTTGTGGGGCACCGGGTCGTAAATCAGCCTCTCGTAGGTGAGGTCGGCGATCACCCAGATGCCACGGGCAGCGGCGGCATCTGCAATCAGCGCCATTTCACCCTCGGCGATCAGGGCGCCGGTCGGGTTGCACGGCGAGTTGACGATAATCGCCTTGGTGCGCGGGGTGATGGCCGCGATAATTGCTGACGCCTTGATGGCGAAGCCATCTTCCATGTGCGCCTGCACCACGACCGGTGTCGCGTCGGCGAGCTTGATTTGATCGCAGATGGTCGGCCAGAACGGACCGTGCGTGATCACTTCGTCGCCGGCCTCGAACAGGGCCATCGCGGTGTTGTAGAGCGCCTGCTTGCCGCCGGCCGTCGCAATCACTTCGTCGGGCTTGATGGCGACGCCGTAATCGGTGTGATAGCGCTGGCAGACGGCCTCGCGCAGTTCCAGCACGCCGGCCGCCGGCGTGTACTTCGTGAAGTTGTTGTTGAGGGCGGCGTGCGCGGCGTCCTTCACGTGCTCTGGCGTGGCGAAGTCCGGCTCGCCGGCGCCAAGGTCGACCACGTCCACGCCCTGGCGGCGCAGTCGGTCGGCTTCAGCAGTGACCTTGAGAGTTGGTGACGCCGTGACACGGCTCATGCGACGCGCGAAAATCATCGGTCTGAATCCTTGAAAATCAGTCTTGAGGCCTGGGCCGGCCGGCCCGCTTGGCCCGCAGTCGTTCTTCGACGACCGGCGGGACCAACCCGTCGATCTTGCCGTTCAGCATGAACACTTCCTTGATCAGCCGCGAGCTGATGTAAGTGTACTGCTCGGCCGGCATCATGAACACGGTTTCGATGCCAGGTGCCAGGTGGCGGTTCATCAGCGCCATCTGAAATTCGTACTCGAAGTCCGAGACCGCGCGCAGGCCGCGCACCAGCACCGAGGCCTGCTTGCGCTGCGCGTAATCGACCAGCAGGCCATCGAAGGTCTCGACCTGGACGCTGGGGTTGTTCTTGAACACGTCCTCGATCAGCGCGACCCGCTCCGACTCCGAGAACAGCGGCGTCTTTTCGACGTTGGCCAGAATCGCGACGATGATCTTGTCAAAGATCCGGGCGCCGCGCTCGATGATGTCAACATGCCCATTGGTCAGCGGATCGAACGACCCCGGGTAAATGGCAATGCGAGTCGGGCGCGGGTCACTCATGAGTAGAAGCTCAGGGCGCTGTCGCCCGATTTCACGGTGCGGGTCACGGTGAGGCCGTCCGGGGCCGGGGGGGAGACCCGCGAGGCGTGTTCGAGCACCAGCACGGCGCCCGGGCTTCGCTGGCTGGCCGCGTCGCGAACGACAGCTGCCAGGGCCGGATAGTCGTACGGCGGATCCAGCACGATCAGATCGAACGGACCGCCGGTGACCGGCCGCGCCAATGCGCGTTCCACGCTGTCGCGGACGATCTTGCAGCGGTGGTCTTCGCCGCATAGCGCGCGGTTCTGCTCGATCAGCGCCACTGCCCGGCGGTCATGCTCGATGCAGGTCGCCGCCGCTGCGCCGCGGCTCAACGCCTCGAGCGCAATCGCGCCGGTGCCGGCGAACACGTCGAGCACGCGGGCGTCCACGAGATGGCGGGAAACGATGTTGAACAAGGTCTCTCGCAGCTTATCCGAAGTCGGGCGCAGGCCGTCCCACTTTGGCGCTTTCAATCCGCGGCCCTTGTTCGCGCCGGCAATGATCCGCATGGTGCCGCTACCCGACCGTAATCAGACCGAATTGCCGCTGCCAGACGCTACGCACGTAGGCCTGCACCTCGGGCGACAGGGTGCCGGCATCGACCCGGAGTCGCGCCTCTTCGTAGGCACGTTCCAGCAAATCGACGTCACGCGTCAGGTCACCGGCGCGCAGCGTCGGCAATCCCGATTGACGCGTGCCAAAGAAATCGCCCGGACCGCGCAACTGCAGGTCGCGCTCGGCAATCACGAACCCGTCCGAGGTGTCAGCCATCGCCCTTAACCGTTCCCGCGCGTCGTCGGTCCAGGGCGCCTGGTAGAGCAGCACGCAGGTGGAGGCGTGTTCGCCGCGGCCGATGCGGCCACGCAACTGGTGCAGTTGCGAGAGGCCGAAGCGCTCTGCGTGTTCCACGACCATCAGCGTCGCGTTAGCGACATCGACGCCGACTTCGATGACGGTGGTCGAGACCAGCAGGTGGAGGGCGCCACTCGCAAAAGCGTGCATCACGCGCGCCTTCTCGTCGCCCTTCATTCGGCCGTGCAGCAACGCCACGGTAAACTCCGGGAACACCTTGGTCAGTTCCTCGGCCATCGCGGTCGCGGCCTTCAGGTCGATCTTCTCCGACTCTTCGACGAGCGGGTAGATCACGTAAACCTGTCGCCCGCGCGCGATCTCGTCGCGAATCATTCCATACACTTCGTCGCGGCGAGAATCGGCCTTGACCACGGTCTTCACCGGCTTGCGCCCCGGCGGCAGGCCGCGAATAACCGACACCTCCATGTCGCCACACTCGGTGAGGGCGAGCGTCCGCGGAATCGGCGTCGCGGTCATCACCAGCACGTCGGGATTGAGGCCCTTGGCAGCGAGCGTGCCGCGTTGAACGACGCCAAAGCGGTGCTGCTCGTCGATCACGACCAGCGCCAAGGCCCGGAACTTGACATGCTCCTGGACCAAGGCCTGTGTGCCGACGACCAGATGGATCTCGCCGCGCTCGATTGCCGGCAGCAAGTCGCGCCGGGTTGCGGCGGTGACCCGCCCGGTCAACAGGGCGGTGCGATAGGGCCGGCCGTCGAGCACTCGGACGATGGTGCGGTAATGCTGCTCGGCGAGGATTTCGGTGGGCGCCATGACGGCAACCTGGTAACCGTTGTCCATGGCGACAATCGCCGCAAGAATCGCGACAATCGTCTTGCCGGCGCCAACGTCGCCCTGCAACAGGCGCTGCATCGGCCACGGACGCTGCAGGTCGGCCACGATCTCCACGAGCGCCTGGCGTTGGCCGGGGGTGAGCTTGAAGGGCAAGACGGCGCGCGCGTTCTGGCGGATGCGATCGTCGACCGTGCAGACCAGCCCCTTCCGAACTTGAGCGTTCTCGTGGCGCCGCAGGGCGAGGCCGGTCTGGAACACGAAGAAGTCTTCGAAGATCATCCGGCGTTGCGCCGGCGTGCGGAAGGCGTTCAACGCGTCCACCGAGGTGGTGGCATCCGGGAAGTGTGCCTGCCATAGCGCGTCGCGGCGCATCGGCCAGCCTTCTTTCGCCACGATGTCACTCGGAATGGGATCGAATCCCTCGGCCGGCAGCTGTTCGAGCGCCTGCCATACGAAACGGCGCTGCATGTTCGGCGTCACGCTGCCAGTGCGTTCATAGACCGGAACAATGCGGCCGGTGTGCAGTGTGTCGAGCTCGCGACCGGCCTCCCGGCTGCCGTCGAGTTCGGCGCCGTCCTTGATGATCTCGAATTCCGGATCGGTAACTTGCAGTCCGCGCGATCCCCACAGCTCCACCTTGCCGAACAGCACGATGCGCTGATGGGCGCGGATCACGTCCTTGAGGAAAGCCTGGTTCGGCCACACCACCTGGATCTGCCCGCTGGCATCCTGAACGAGCGCCTGAAACAACCGGAATCCGGGACGACGGGTGTGCGCGAGGCCGGCGTTCAACACCTCGCCGCTGATGGCGGCGGTCATGCCGGGCCTGAGCGAGATGATGGTTTGGAGGCGGCTGCGGTCTTCGTAGCGCCGGGGGAACCGAAACAGCAGGTCTTCGACGGTGTGAAGCCCCGCCTTCTTCAGGTCCGCCGCCTTGCGCGGGCCGACGCCCTTCAAGAACTGCAGCGGCAGTTGGAGGACGTCCTCAGCCACATCCACTACTGGACGACAGTGAAGCGGCCGGTGGCGATCTCGATGCGCCGAATGTCGGCAGGTAGCTCGAAAGTGTCGTCAATCGACGAGCCGCGGGGATTGTCGGCCGTGCGCGTGAAGTAGTTGACCATTTGCGCCAGCAGCGACTTCGGGACCGGCACGCCGCTGATATCGGCGCGCTCCAGTTCGAAGCGACCCTTACCGTCGGCCGTGACGATTCTTCCAACGGCGCTCACGGGCAGCTTGCCCGACAGGTAGCTGGTCGGGTCTAACCAGCCGCCGCTGCTCTGCTTCTG
>JANMUX010000518.1:0-5877 GCA_031392125.1 Acidobacteriota bacterium
CATGCCGAAGCATTCGCCCCGGCGGACGTCGAGGTCCAGGCCGTTCACGGCCACGACGGCGCCGCTGCCGAACATCTGCATGAAGCGGCGATAGCTGTCGAACGCAAAGCGGCCGTTGCCGGTCCACGCCTTCAGGCCTTCGACGGTTTCGTCGTTCAGGCCGAGGTTGAGAATGGTGTCCATCATGCCGGGCATGGAGAACTTCGCGCCCGAGCGCACCGACACCAGCAGCGGCTGCTTCTTCGAGCCCAGCACGGCGCCGGCCGATTTCTCGAGCTTACGCAACTGGGTGACCATCTCGGTTTCGATGTTGACCGGCAGCTTGCTGCCGTTGGCGTAGTACAGGTTGCAGGCGTCGGTGGAGATCGTGAATCCTGCCGGCACCGGCAACCCCGCGTTGGTCATCTCCGCCAGGCCAGCGCCCTTGCCGCCGAGCGTGTCCTTCATCGTGCGATTGCCGTCGGCCTTGCCGTTGCCGAAGAAATAGACGAACTTCTTCACCGCCTTGGCACGTTTGGCACTCTTGGCACCCCTGGCACTGACGGTTCTCTTGACGCTCTTCTTTGTCTTCTTCGCCATTACCTACTTCTCCACTTCAGAAACAAGTTCAGAAACGTCGGCCAGCAGGAGGATCGAGCCCTCCAACTGCTTCAACAGCCGCAGCCGCGCGTCGCGCAATTGCAGGTCGTCGGCCATTACCATCACATCCTCAAAAAACTTCGCGACCGCCGGACCAGCTTTCGCGGCTTCCGCAAACGCCTGGCGGTAGCCGCTGCCCGCCGCAACGGCGCCCGCAATCACCGGCTGCAACCGCGCGACCTCGGCCGCCAGCGCGAGCTCTGCGGCCTCACTGAGCGCGCCGCCAAGGTCGGGTGCGGAGTCGTCCAGGTTCCTGGCGATGTTCTTGACGCGCTTGAAGAGCACCGCCAGTTGCTTGAAGTCAGGCGACTCGGTGAACTCAGGCAAGGTTTCCAGCTTGCGACGGGCCACCAGGGGGCTGACCTGCCCTGGCGCACCGTGCGTCACCGCACGCACATTGCGCGGGTCGGATCCGCGCTGCTCCAGCACGAACCGGACGCGGTCGATCATGAACGACCAGAATGCGTCATCGAGGCCCTCGCGCTTGACCAGTTGGCCGAGCGTCAGCCGGAGATCCAGACCGGTCAATTCAGGCAAATCCACGAGGATGCGAACAATGCCCTGCGCCGCTCGACGTAGGCCGTACGGATCGCGCGAGCCTGTCGGCCGTTCACCAGCCGCGAACATGCCGGTCACGGTATCGAGCTTATCGGCGAGGGCCACCGCGGCCCAGGTGATGGCCGCTTTGCCGAGTTGTTCCTGGGTCGGCGGCGCCGAGGCTTCCACGCCGACCGGCAGATAGTGGTAGTAAATCGCCTTCCACACTTCCTCGGGACGGCCATCTTCACGGGCGTAAATGCCACCCATGGTGCCCTGCAGTTCGGTGAGCTCGCGCACCATGTCGGTCGCGAGGTCGGCTTTACACAAGCGCCCGGCTTCAGCGGCGTAGTCGGCCAGGTCGGCGCGGCCGAACACCTCGGCGCAGATCCAGCGCGCGAGCTGCTCGACGCGCGTGGCCTTCTCCTGGTAGCTGCCGAGCTTCTTATGGAACAGCACGGTCGCCAGGCGATCGGTGTACGAAGCCAGCGGCTTTTCGCGATCGGCGTCAAAGAAGAATCGCGCATCGCGCAGGCGCGCCGTGAGCACCCGCTCCATGTTCCTGGCGATTACGTCCGGCTGCTCAGGCTGCATGTTCAGCACGGCGAGAAACACCGGCATCAGCTTTCCCTGGTCGCTATTGACCGGGAAGAAATGCTGATGGTGGATCATGGTCGTCGTCAGCACTTCTTCGGGCAGCTTCAGGAACTCATCGCCAAAGGTGCCGGAAACGACGACCGGGTATTCCACCAGGTCGGGTACTTCTTCCAGCATCCCCTGCCCGACCAGCGCACGCGCGATGCGGCCGCCCCGGCGCCGGGCCTCGGCGTCGAGTTCGCGGGCGATGCGGTCGTGCCGCTCGCTGCGCTCGAGCACGACGAAGTTCTCTGCCAGGCGCTTGCGGAAGTCGTCGAAGTGCTTGACCTTGATGGCCCGGCCAGGCCGGCCACTCGTCGTCAGAAAGCGGTGACCGTAGGTCGCCGAACCCGTGCTGACTTCGAGCACGCGAGAGTCCTTGGCCGCCGCGGTGCGGCCAATGATGAACGGCACGACGCGGCCGCCATACAGATAGACGATCCAGCGGATGGGCCGGCCAAACGGCAGCTCGCCCTTGCCGTCGGCCAGCGTCGCATCCCAGCGCATCTGCTTCGGGAACGACATCGAACGCAGGACGCCGGCCAGTACGTCCGGCAGCACGTCGCTGGCCGTCTTGCCACGCTGATGCTTGCGGACGCCGACGTACTCGCCCTTGGCGGTCGTGATGCGCTCGATCTGATCCTCGGACACGCCGTGCTTCTTGGCAAAGCCGGCGCCCGCGGGCGTCAGCTTGCCATCGGCGCCGAACGCCGCTGACACCGGCGGACCGGTGACCAGCTCTTCGAGATCGGCCTGGCGTTCGCCAATCTTGCCGGCGTGCGCGATCAACCGGCGCGGCGTGCTGTAGGTTTGCACCGGCTCGTCGATCGAGAGCCGCGCTTCCTTCAGCTGCGCTTCGAGCGCCCGGCCAATCTGCGTCGTCAGGCTGGGCAGCCAACTGGCTGGAATCTCTTCGGTGCCGATTTCAAGCAGCAGTTCGCGTTCCACGTTCAGGCTCCCGGCTCGGCAACGACGGGCATCTGCTGCGCCGCGTATTCCTTGCAAATCGCGATGGCGAGCTGGCGCACCCGCAGAATATACGCGGTGCGCTCGGTGACGCCGACGCTGCCGCTCGAGTCGAGCAGGTTGAACAGGTGCGAACACTTCAGGCAGTACTCGAGCGCGGGCAGCAGCAAGCCGCCCTTCAGCAGTTCTTCCCCGAACTTGAAGCTCTCGTCGAACTGGTGCCGATGGAATGACGAGAAGCGCTCTCGGTCGATGCCGGTGCCTTGATTAAACGCGTACTTCGACTGCTCCACTTCCTCGCGCATGCGGACATCGGCGTACGACTTGCCGCCGCCCCATTCGAGGTCGAACACGTTATCGACCTTCTGCAGGAACATGGCGATGCGCTCGAGGCCGTAGGTAATCTCCGCCGCAATCGGCGACAGGTCCATGCCGCCCACCTGCTGAAAATAGGTGAACTGCGTGATCTCCATGCCGTCGAGCATGACCTGCCAGCCAATGCCCCAGGCGCCCAGGGTCGGCGACTCCCAGTTGTCTTCTTCAAACCGGATGTCGTGCTGCCGCGGGTTGATGCCAACTGCCTCGAGACTATCCAGGTAGATCTGCTGAATGTCGTCTGGCGACGGCTTGAGAATCACCTGCAACTGGTGGTGCTTGAAGAGCCGATTGGGATTCTGGCCGAACCGGCCATCGTCGGGGCGACGTGACGGCTGCACGTAGGCGACGCTCCACGGCGTCGGGCCGAGCACGCGCAACAGGGTTTCTGGATGCGAGGTACCGGCGCCGACCTCGAGGTCGAGCGGTTGCTGGATCAGGCAGCCTTGCGCGGCCCAGAAGTGCTGGAGTTTGAGGATGAGGTCTTGGAACGTCACGCGATTTACGAACGCCGCAGTTCGTTCAACACGCGAACGGACCGGGGTTCCCTGTCGAGATGCATCGTAATCAGCTTCCGGTGAATCAGTTCAATTTCTCGCAACGCCCGGCTCGAGGCGCCGAGCGAGTCGACGTCACGCGGGCCAATACGCCGCACACCGTCGAGAAACGCCGCCGCCTCGCTCGACAGCCGCAGGTCGGCCGGATACACCCCCTGCAGCCGCAACAGCCAGCACTCGAAATACCGTGCCAGCGCTTCCACCGGCGTGCCGGTAACCAGTGCCTCGAGAGCCGAGCACCCTAGCCGATATAACCGCTCATCGACGTCATCGTCGGCCGCCCATTCGTCGATCAGCTCGGCGAAGTAATGGCTGTAGCCGAGCGCTTCCGGGCTGGGCGACGACAGCGGCGACCGCACCGGTTCCGCGTAGTTCAGCCCCACCAGGTCGCGCTGCTCCCTCTCGAAGTACGCCACGCGCACTTCGGTCAGCGGTTCGAGCGCGGCGCCAAACCGTTTGCGCGACTTTCTCGCATTGGGTGCAACGCCCCGCTTCTTGCCGCGGTCGCGAGTCAGAAAGACCACGATGCGATCGGCTTCGCCCAACTTGTAGGTACGAAGGACGAGGGCTTCGGCCGTGTAAAGCGGCATTCCGTAGCCCCCTATTGTACGTTCATGGCGCCCCTAAAGGGGCGCCCTTCTGGCACCTACTGGACGAGATACCGCAGGAAGATGGTCGCCAGGCCGAGGAACGACGCGAAGCCCACCACGTCGGTGAACGTCGTGATGAACACCGACGAGCCGAGCGCGGGGTCAACCTTCATGGCCTTCAGCCCCAGTGGCACCAGCGTGCCGGCGGTGGCCGCGACAAACATGTTGCAGACCATCGCCATTCCCAGCAGCAAGGCCAGCACCGCGTCGGCCTTGGTGGCCCAGGCCACGCCGGCGGCGACCAGTCCCAGGGCGAGGCCGTTGCACAGGCCGATCAGGGCCTCTTTGCCCAGCGCCTTTTTACCGCTCGCCCAGCTCAACTCGCCCAACGCAAGGCCGCGGACAATGACGGTCAAGGTCTGGGTGCCCGCATTGCCACCCATCCCGGCCACGATCGGCATGAAGATGGCCAGCGCCGTCACCTGTTGAATGGTGCCCTCGAACAATGCCACGACCGAAGCGGCAAGAAAAGCGGTACCCAGGTTGGCCAGCAGCCACGGCAAACGTTTCCGGAAAGCCTCTGCGGCCGGGGTGGTAACCCGCTCGTCGCCCGACACGCCGGCAAGCCGCAGCAGGTCTTCGCTCGCCTCGTCTTTGATGACGTCAATGACGTCGTCCACGGTGACGACGCCGACGAGCTTGTTCTCTTCGTCAACCACCGGCACGGCCAGGAGGTTGTACGACGCGACTTGCCGCGCGACTTCTTCCTGGTCGGTATCGACACGGACGCTCGTCACCTCGGGCGTCATGATCCGCTTGAGCGGCGTCTCGGGAGACACCAGCAGTAACCGACGAAGGGAGGTGACCCCGACGAGGTGCCGCCGGGCGTCGACGACGTAGAGATAGAACACCATCTCGACGTCTCGGGAGCCCTGCAACGCAGTGATGGCCTCGCCCACCGTCAGGTCTTCGCTGAGCGCAAAGACTTGCGGATTCATGATGCGGCCGGCGGTCTGCTCGCCGTATTCGAGCAGGCTCTCCACCTGCCCCGACTCGCGCCGCCGCATCAGTTCCAGCACCTCGGTCGACAGCTCGTCGGGCAGGTAGTCGATTAGCGCTGCCGCGTCGTCCGAGGGAAGCTCCTGGAGGAGCCTGGCAATCTCTTCCGCCGATCTGCCAGTCAGCAGCTTGGCGCCCTCCTCGGGCCCCATTTCGCTGACCGATTCCATGGCAAGGCGGCCACTGCGCTCGACCAGCAACGAGAACACGGCCTGCCGCTCGGTATCGAGCAGCGAACCAAAGACCGAAGCGAGGTCGGCGGGGTGTTGCTTCTGGAGAAGGTTCAGCAGGTTGGCGGTTGCGCCAATCCGGAGCAACCGCTTCACTGAGTCGAGGACGACGTCGATTCGACGGGGCGGGGCCATGCAGCTCGAACGAGCTTAACCCTTCTTGCGGCGCGATGGCAGGCCAAGTGAGTCGAGCATGCGCTCATCCTCGCGCCAACCCTCGCGAACTTTCACGTGCAGATCGAGAAACACGCGCGCGTCGAAGAACTGCTCGAGCTCCTTGCGCGCGGC